>JAEEIA010000076.1 GCA_016281125.1 Oscillospiraceae bacterium
CATCCTCCGAAGTGCAAGCTTTTTTCGCGTTTTCCGGCTTTTTCCTTGCACTTATATTATACCATGTTTTATCGTTTTTGTCGATACTACGCGAGTTTTATTTGGCCTGAGGAGAGACTAAATATGAAAGGAAGAATATCATGAAACTCGAACCGATTGTGATTTCCCTGCTGGATACCGACCTGTACAAGTTCAATATGGATCAGGTCATTTTCCACAAGCACACCGACCTCTGCGGTCAGTATTACTTCAAATGCCGCACCAAAGACGTGGTCTTTACGCCGGAGATGGTGCAGGAGATCAACGAGCAGATCGACCACCTCTGCACGCTGCGCTTTCAGAAGGAGGAGCTCGACTATCTGCGCTCGATCCGCTTTATCAAGGACGACTACGTGGAATTCCTGCGCCTGTGGCACCCGATCCGCGACTACGTGACCGCAAAGCTCGACGAAAACGGCGAATTGCAGATCATCGTGGACGGCCCGCTGTTCTCGGCCATGCAGTTTGAAATCTATCTGCTGGAGATTGTCAATGAGGTCTACTTCCGGATGCGGTTCGACTACGGGAAGCTGCGCAAATCCGCAGAGGCGCGGCTCGATGCCAAGATCAGAGCCATGAACGACGGCACCTATACGTTCAAATTCGCGGAGTTCGGCTGCCGCAGACGGCTCTCCCGTGAATGGGAGGACGTTGTGGTGAAGCGCTTTGTCACGGAAACAAAGAACTGCGTCGGCACGTCGAACGTCTATCTCGCAATGAAGTACAACGTCACGCCGATCGGCACCTATGCGCATGAGTTCGTGCAGATGTATCAGGGCATCGACTCGATTCCGCTGGCGTATACGAATCACTATGCGATGCAGGACTGGTACGACGAGTACAAGGGCGACAACGGCACCGCGCTGACCGATACGATCACGACAGACCTGTTCCTGCGCGACTTTGACCGTGCGATGGTCAACAACTACACCGGCGTGCGCCACGACAGCGGCGATCCCTACGCATGGGGCGAAAAGATCATCGCGCACTATCAGAAGTACGGCGTGGATCCGAAAACCAAGCTGCTGCTGTTCAGCGACAGCCTCGACTTTGACCGCGCACAGAAGCTCTACGACTATTTCCGCGAAAAGAGCAAGGTGTCGTTCGGCATCGGCACGTTTGTATCCAACGACACGGAGGAGAACGCGCTGAACATCGTCATCAAGCTGCAATATGTCAACGGCAGACCGGTCGCAAAGCTCTCCGACGACGTCGGCAAGGCCATGTGCCGTGACGCGGAATATCTGGAATACTTAAAGCGTTCCGTCGCATTCCGGCTCCAGCGTGCGGACAGTGGCCGTATCCGTTGATCTGAAGTCTGCCGTGCACGGAGCCAGTGCTTCAACAGTTTCAACACAGGGAATCAGGCGTGCATACACAATAAGGATGAATTCTTGAATTCTTGAAATCTTGTATGGTAAACCTGCATAATGACTGGGGCAATGTCTTGTTCAATGCGACCAATTCTCCGTGATTATGCACAGAAAGCGGGTTCCGCACTTCAGCAAATCCACCAGACAAATCAAGTGTGCAAACACGGTAAGGATGAAATCTTGCATTCCTGCATGGAAAACCTGCATAAATGTTATGGCAGTGCATTATTCAATGTGACCAATCCCCCGTGATCATGCACAGAAAGCGGGTTCCCGGCCGGCATACGGCGGATCCCCATACAGAAGTTTTGCCCCGAAGCAGTTCTGATTGCTTCGGGGCAATGTATTTATCTGATTGATGTCCGTAACTCTTATGTCACGCTATTGCCGCATTGTCAACAGAAACGCGATCATGCTCCTGACCTTCAAGCAGAAATGCTGCGGCTTCTGTATGCGTACCGGCTTGATTCCTCCGGGGACAGTTGGCAAAGCTCTCCCCTGTTTGCTGCGTTCACGCCGCTGTTCGCGGCTTCTTTGGCGTAAGTGCTCCCTGCGCATTGAAGATTCCTTGTATCCGGTATGCTGTGTATTGTTTGCATCGCACAAAATCAACAGCCTGTATTTGTACGGGATAAACAAACATATGTTCAGCACTCACAAAGAGGAGCGCCTGATTTTGTGCAATACGAATATACAAGAATTCAAGATTTCAAGATTTCATCCTTATTGTGTATGCACGCCTGATTCCCTGTGTTGAAACTGTGGAAGCACGGAGCCCGCGCGGGCACTGCCCGCCCGATTACAGCAGATTACTTTGAGAAAGCGAAATAAGAACAGAATGCTTTATGCTGCAATTTGCCTGCCGGCGGACTTCAGATCAATGGAGGCGGGCACTGCCCGCCAAAAAAAAGAGGACTGCTTTTTGCAGTCCGTGCAGAATGAAATGAATTCATCTGGGAAATAGGGAAATAGAAATTGGGAAAAAATGGGGGTTGAAATCAACTTGGAAGCGATCCCCTCGCTTCACTGTCTGCATTATACCGCGGGAACATTAAAATAACCTGAAAGATTATTTACGTTCTGCAAATGCAAGATATTTTTATACAGATCTTGATAATTGTCAAAATTTCCCGCCTGTTTCTGCCGAAAGCGCCGTTCCGCGCCGGTTCTTTTTAGGAGAATCCTGCTGTTCATGATCCGTTTTCTGAAAAAGCGCCCCGATTTTTCCTGAAAGCGGAACTGTCTTTTTGTATCCGGTTTGTATGGATTCCGGCTCCGCCTGCGGACAGCGCGGAAATGTGCAGTTTATCCGGAAATTGATGTGCCGCAGTTGAGAAATTCGTAACCCCGATTTTTCCGCTGTCCCCTTGTAATTCCTTGTAAAACATGCTATAATATCATTAACCGAACGAACCGATGCCGCATGTTTTACTGCGGCATTCTGCATTCAGGAAAAGGAGGAACCGCATGGCCAATCAGCTCTGCATTGTGCTCGATTTCGGCGGTCAGTATAACCAGCTGATCGCAAGGCGCGTCCGCGAATGCGGCGTTTACTGCGAGATCCGGCGGTATGATACCCCGCTTTCGGAGATCCGCGCACTGAACCCGACCGGCATCATCTTCACCGGCGGCCCGAACAGCGTCTACGACAGCGCTTCCCCGCATATCGCAAAGGAATACTTCGACCTCGGCATCCCGACGCTCGGCATCTGCTACGGCTGCCAGCTCATGGCGTATACGCTCGGCGGCACCGTCGAAAGCTGCGAGCGCTCCGAGTACGGCAAGATCGACGTCACCCGCACGGACGAAACCAGCGTGCTGTTCTCCGATGTGCCCGCTGAGAGCACCGTCTGGATGAGCCATACCGATTTTGTCAGCAGGGTGCCGGAGGGCTTTCATGTCACGGCGCATTCCGCGGACTGCCCCTGTGCGGCGTTTGAATACCCCGAGCGGAAATTCTATGCGGTGCAGTTCCATCCGGAGGTCACGCACAGCGTCTTCGGCAAGCAGATTCTCCGGAACTTCCTGTTCAATGTCTGCGGCTTCACCGGCGACTGGGTGATGGATGATTTCATTGCAAACACCGTCGAGCAGCTCCGCACACAGATCGGCGATAAAAAGGTCATTCTGGGACTGTCCGGCGGCGTGGATTCGTCCGTCGCGGCGGCATTGCTGAGCAGAGCCGTCGGCAAGCAGCTGACCTGCGTGTTCGTCGATCACGGCCTGATGCGCAAGGACGAGGGCGACTTTGTGGAGGATACCTTCACGAAGCTGTTTGATATGCAGTTCATCCGCGTGAACTGTCAGGCGCATTTCCTGGATCAGCTCAGGGGCGTGACCGATCCCGAGCAGAAGCGGAAGATCATCGGCACGGAGTTCTATAACGTATTCTGGGGCAAGATTCGCGAAACCGGCACAGACGGTTATTTTGCGCAGGGCACGATCTATCCTGACCGCATCGAGAGCGGCAAGGGCAATCAGGCAGGCGCGGGCAGCACCGACGTCATCAAGACGCACCACAACATGGTCAGTATGCCCGAGGACATCAAATTCGCAGGCACGATTGAGCCGCTGAAGGATCTGTTCAAGGACGAGGTGCGCGCGGTCGGAGAAAAGCTCGGCATCCCGCGCGAGCTGGTCTGGCGGCAGCCGTTCCCGGGCCCGGGACTCGGCGTGCGCATCATCGGAGAGATTACGGAGGAGAAGATCCGCATTTTGCAGGAGGCAGACGCTGTATTCCGCGATGAGATCGAAAAGAGCGGCGTCGAAAGCGAGCTGCGGCAGTATTTTGCCGTGCTGCCGGATGTCCGGACGGTCGGCGTCATGGGCGACCACCGCACCTACGACCATCTGATCGCAATCCGCGCGGTGACGACGGACGACTTCATGACCGCGGACTGGGCGCGCATCCCCTACGAGGTGCTGGCACGCGTATCGAACCGCCTCTGCAATGAGGTCGCGCATGTCAACCGCGTCGTGTACGATATTACTTCCAAGCCCCCCGGGACGGTGGAATGGGAGTGAGCCCGGGCAGGCATTTCCGCGCAGCAGATCCCTGTTTCATATCAGCAAACAACAAAGAACCGGCCTCAGAACGAAGCCGGTTCTTTTGTCTGCTGTGAACCCTGCGGCGAGTGAAAAATAAAGTTTTTGGCCGAGCTTTTTTCAAAAAGCTCGCAGGACGAGGGCAGCGCCCTCGTCGCGCTCCGCAGAGCGCGAAACGCCCCTGCGTTCAGGAGTTCTGCAAGGGGTGAATTGCCGCAGAGCGGCAATAGGGGACGCCCTGCGATAGAGGGCGTCCCCTGAAACCAGAACTTAAACAGAAGAACCGGCCTCAGATCGAAGCCGGTTCTTTTTGCGTATATCCGATTATCCCTTATAGTCCGCGCCGAGCTTGAGCGCAGCCATGTTGTTGTCAATGGTATGCGCACGCTTTGCAGGGGTGTTCTTCTCCAGTGCCTTGCGGACTGTTTCAAAGGAGAAGATTCCGGTTTCTGCGAGCAGCTTGCCCAGCAGAACAATGTTCGCGCCCTTCAGCAGATTGTTGTCATCTGCGAGCTGCGTCGCCGGAACATAGAAGCAGTCGATATCGGTGCGGGTGGTCTTTGCATCGACCATGGAGCTGTCGATGAATGCCTTGCCGCCCGGCTTGACGCTCGGAACAAATGCGTCAAAGGACGGGCCGTTCAGCACAACAAGCAGATCCGGCTCAAGCACCTGCGGGGAACCGATCGGCTCATCAGAGATGCAGACGGAGCAGTTGCACTTGCCGCCGCGCATTTCCGGGCCGTAGCTCGGCAGCCACGAAATTTCCTTGCCCTCAAACAGCGCACAGTAAGCGAGCAGCTTGCCGGCAAACAGGATGCCCTGTCCGCCGAAGCCCGCGAGCAGAATTTCATAGGTCATTTTGCGGCACCTCCCATTGCGAGCTTATCAGCATTTGCTTCCTCCATCACGACATCCTTGTAGACGCCGAGCGGATAATACGGGATGCACTCCTCCTGAAGCCGCTTGATCGACTCCTTCGGCGTCAGTCCCCAGTTGGACGGGCAGGTGGACAGCACCTCGACGATGGAGAAGCCGTTGCCCTTCTGCTGATTTTCAAATGCCTTGCGGATCATCTTCTTGGTTTCGCGGATGTGCGGAACCGTATCAACCGCAGTACGGACAGCCAGCGCCGTACCGTCCAGCGTGGAGAGCATCTCGCAGACATGGATCGGGTAGCCCGCCTTGCGCGGATCTCTGCCGTAGGGAGAGGTGGTGGTCACCTGACCGGGCAGCGTGGTCGGCGCCATCTGGCCGCCGGTCATGCCGTAGGTACCGTTGTTGACGAAGATCACGACGATATTCTCGCCTCTGGTTGCAGCGTGGACGGTTTCTGCCGTACCGATTGCAGCCAGGTCGCCGTCACCCTGATAGGTAAAGACGTTCAGATCGGGTCTTGCGCGCTTGACACCGGTTGCGACGGCCGGTGCTCTGCCGTGCGGCGCCTCGATCATATCACAGTTGAAATAATTATATGCGAACACCGAGCATCCGACCGGGCACACGCCGACGGTATCGCCCTCGATGCCCATTTCGTCGATGACCTCCGCAACAAGGCGGTGGATGATGCCGTGCGTACAGCCTGCGCAGTAATGCAGACGGATATCGCACAGGGCGTGCGGTCTTTCAAATACAACAGCCATTACTGTGCACCTCCGTTCAGCTTTTTGATTTCTGCCAGCACCTCATTCGGGGACGGAACGATACCGCCCGTTCTGCCGAAGAATGCGACCGGCAGCTTGCAGTCCAGCGCGAGCTTGACGTCATCGACCATCTGGCCCATGTTCATCTCAACAGAGAGAACCGCCTTGGCGTTTTTGGTCGCTTCGATCAGCTGCTTTTTCGGGAACGGCCACAGGGTCACCGGACGGAACAGACCGGCCTTGATGCCCTCGGCTCTTGCCTTGTTGACTGCGGATTTTGCCACACGGGAACATGCACCGAATGCAGTGATGACGATTTCTGCATCGTCGCAGAGGTAGCAGTCCGCCTCGGATTCGTTCTCCTCGACAACCGCATAGCGCTCATAGCGCTTTCTGACCTGCTCCTCGAGGTCAGCTGCCTCGATATACAGGGAATTGACGATGTGGTGCTCACGCTGCATCTTGGTGCCGCATGCAGCCCAGCCGGAGTTGTCGGCGGATTCTGCCTTGATCTCCGGGAATGCGACCGGCTCCATCATCTGACCGAGCAGACCGTCGGAGAGCAGCATAACCGGCATACGGTACTTTTCAGCGAGGTCAAAGCCGCGGACGACGAGGTTCACGACCTCCTGCACGGAGTTCGGTGCGAGGATGATCAGGCGGAAATCGCCGTGACCGAGTCCCTTGGTGGCCTGCCAGTAGTCCTGCTGGGACGGCTGGATTGAGCCGAGGCCGGGGCCGCCGCGCTCAACGTTGACGATGAGGCAGGGCACGTCGGAGCCTGCGATATAGGAGATGCCCTCGGATTTCAGAGAGATTCCGGGGGAGGAAGAGGAGGTCATGACACGGGTACCGGTGCCGCCTGCACCGAGCACCATGTTGATTGCTGCGACCTCAGATTCTGCCTGGAGGAATACACCGCCGCGCTTCGGCATCTGCTTGGAGAGATACTCGGAAAGCTCAGTCTGCGGGGTGATCGGGTAGCCAAAGAAGCACTTACAGCCGGCGCGGATCGCGGCCTCGGCGAGTGCCTCATTGCCTTTCATTAAAACCTTTTCCAATGAAAACAATCCTTTCCGTTATTATTTTTCGATTACGATGGCACAATCCGGACACATCATCGCGCACATAGCACAGCCGATGCATGCGCTCTCATCCGTGCAGTACGCGGTAAACACGCCCTCTTTGTTGCGCTTCTCGTGCTGGATCGCAACAATCTTCTTGGGACATGCCGTGGTACACAGCTCACAGCCCTTGCAGCGGTCAAAAATGACGCTCATCTTTGCCATAGGAGATACCATTCCTTTCCTTTGAGATTTCAAGGCTTCTCGTTCCAAAACCTGTATCTTATATTATAGCACATTCCTTTTCGGATTTCAACCCCTTTTCACAGGATTGTGAATCTTTTAACGGGCAGGCGGAGAGCCCCCGCCGGCGGGGAGCCCCCGCTGGCGATTCCCTCCGGGTGCAATTTACCTAGCTCTCCCACCTTACCAAGTACACGCCGCTGTTCGCGGCTTCTCTTATGCTGCTTCTCCCAGCCTGATGAAGCGCGGAACAAGAGAGGGGGAGGATTAAGGAAAGAGAGTCTGAGAGGAAACCTTAAGGGAGGGGAGAGAATAAGCCGCTGGCGGCGCTTCTCTCCCCTCTCTTGTGATTTCCTCTCAGGATTCGCGCCCCGCGCCCAGTCAAAATAAACATCGGACAAAGCGATCAGGTGAGGATGCCGAAAGATTTTGATACTACTCCCAATTCAGCATTATTGAAAAAACAAAAGACTGTTCTCCCAACGAAACGGGGGTGACAACCCAGGGGGACAGGGGGATACTCGCTGCGCTCGCATTCCCCCTATCCCCCTAGGTTTTCGCCCCCGAGCCCCCGCTTTCCTGACCCCTTAACCCCCTTTTCATACCCGCATACGTTTCCTGAAAATTCTGTTCAAAGTCCCGCAAAAACGGACGCCGACTGCTCTGTCAGCGCCCGTTTTGTTCAAATGATTTGAAATTCCCCGCGATCAGTCCGCCGGAGACATCGCATCACACGCCCGGGAACTGAATCTCCTTGTATTTTGCGCTCCGCTCCGCGACGGTTTTCATCGCCTCGGGATTCGTGAAGAAGCCGCCCTGCGTATCCGCAATTTCGTCGCAGTGAACGCCGCGTCCCTCCTCCGATGTACGGTCGCGCTCCAGGCCATTCGCCGCAATGACGAACTTCCACTTGCCGTCCTCGGTCTTGACGAGGTCGCCGCCCGCGCCGCAGACCGCGCACTCAATCGGATACTGCAAGCCCCGCCACTGCTTTTCGCCGAGGCAGAGGCAGTTGGAATGGCAGTTCGGGCACCAGCCCGCGTCCGGCTCGCCCAGCCATTTGCGCTCTGCGGCAGGCGTATTCAGCGCCTTCATGACATTCGCACCGATCTCTCTTGCACGCGCCAGCTTTTCCTCATGCAGCAGCACCTGTGCCGGTGCAGGCACCATGGTCGCCGTATACATATCCACGATTTTGAAGCTGTTGGAGAACGTCGCCGCCTGCATACATTCCAGCGTCATCGACTGCCATGCGCGGGTGGAACCGCCCACCGCGATCAGCGCGCCGACACGGTCACGGGGCTGAATCGCACCGATCTTGGCCAGAAACGCCGTTTCATACGCCATATTTCTGTGCATGAATTTCAGGAACAGCGAGGACGGCATCAGCGCAAAGGTCGGTGCCGCAAAGATGACGGCGTCCTGATCGAGCAGCACGTCCATGATCTTCTTCTTGTCGTCCTTATTGTCCAGCACGCAGCCGGTGTGCTTGCCCATGGACATGCCCATGGTACATGATGTACATCCGGTGCAGTCCGTCAGATTGTAGTCCTTCAGATTAATCATCGTGATCTCTGCGCCCTGCTCCTGACATGCGAGCAGCGCTTCCTTGAGCAGAATATCACAGTTGCTGTCCTTGCGTCCTGCCGAAACGCCCATTACTTTGAATTTCATATCTTACTCCTTTTCTGAACAGATTTCAGATGCAGAATCCGTTGCAGCATCTGTTGCCTTTTATTATACAGCAAAATCCGCCAGGAATCAAGTAAAATTTTGTGATTTGTGTAATATTTTTCAAGCAACGGCCAATTTTCTGTTGATTCCGTAAGCAGAATGTGTCAAATTCCGAAAAAGCAGTTGACGAACCGTTCAAAATCTGCTATAATGATAGCGTATATCATTTTCTGCAAAGGATTCTGATACATGAATAAATACAAGAAGCTCGCGGCGAATACCGTTGTCTTTGCAATCGGCAGCTTCGGATCAAAAATCCTGGCGTTCTTCCTCAACAGGCTGTATTCCGACAGCTTTGCAGGCGGTACCGCGGAATACAACACGAAGGGCATTCTGGAAATGTTCGCAAACTTCCTGATCCCGGTTGTGACGTTTTCCATTCAGGACGCGATCATCCGCTACGGGCTTGATAAAAACTATGAGCACAAGGCCGTCTTATCCAATGCCGTAACGGTGTTCAAATACGGCGTGATCGGTTTTGTGGTGCTGTCGCCGCTGCTTGCGCTGTACAGGGACATCCGGCCGTATGTGCCGCTGCTGGTGCTGTATATCATTGTTTCCGGCTTCCGGCAGATCTCCACGCAGTTTGCGCGTGCGCGCGGCTTTGTCCGGCTGTATGCTGTGGACGGCATCCTGTGTACGCTTTCGCTGTTCCTGTTCAATATCCTCTTTATCAAGATCGGCGGTCTGGGCGTCACGGGATTTATGCTCTCCGTGATCGGCTCTGACCTGCTCTCCGGCCTGACCGTCTGGATTGCTGCAAAGCACAGCCGGTTCTGTTCCAAAAAATTCGTGGACAGGGAACTGCTGGAGGTCATGCTGCGGTTTTCCGTCCCGCTGATTCCGACGGCGCTGCTCTGGATCATCACCGGATTTTCCGATCAGCTGTTCGTCCGGCATATTGTTTCCCCGAGCGCGGCCGGCATTTATAGCGGCGCGACGAAAATCCCGAATCTGATCTCGATGGTTTCCTCCGTGTTCTATATGGCATGGAACATGAGTGCGATTACGGAGAACGATTCCAAAGGGCGCTCCAAGTTCTATACGCAGGTGTTTGAAGCCTATCAGGCAATGCTGACGCTCGCGGCAGGCTGCATCATCGTGTTCAGTCCGATTCTGAATGCAATGCTGTTTTCCAAAAAACAGGATGCCGCCTATATGGAATGCTCCGTCTACACGCCGATGCTGGTCGTCGCGGTGCTGATGATGTGCTACAATCAGTTCCTGTCCAGCATCTATACCGTGACGAAGCATACCAGAAACAGCTTCAATACCAGTCTGATTGCCGCGGGGCTGAATCTGGTGCTCAATACGCTTCTGATTCCGAAATATGAGATTTACGGCGCAGTCGCCGCAACCTTTGCCAGCTATTTCGTCTGCTATCTGATCCGG
This sequence comes from Oscillospiraceae bacterium, assembly GCA_016281125.1. Taxonomy (GTDB): domain Bacteria; phylum Bacillota; class Clostridia; order Oscillospirales; family Ruminococcaceae; genus Firm-04. Next base: position 10,534 of record JAEEIA010000076.1, read on the forward strand.
ATCGTCGATGCCAGAAGGCTGATTCCGTTCAAGGTCGCGCACTGGCGCTTTGCAGTCAACCTGACCGTGCTGGTGCTGCTTTCGGTCATCAATGTTTCCGGCGGAAAGCTGCTTGTGCCCGCATCCGCTGCCGGTCTGGCCGTGCTGACGGTGATCAATTTCCAGCCGATGCTCACAACTGCCAAAAAGATCCTGCACCGCAGCTGAGGCTGCATCAAACCGTTTTTCTGCCGCATCCGCGGTAACTATAAAAATACACAAAAGATTCTGGAGGAAAATTCAATGGATGCACGTTCAATTTTAATGGCGTTTCTGCCTGTTGCTGTGACACTTGTCAACTATGCGATTGCCCGCGACCTGCTCTGGGGCATTCTGCTCGGCAACAAATCCAAGAAATCCGCACTCAAGCTGAAGGAAGCAGCAGCGCCGTGGGCAAAGCTGACGCAGAATTACATGGTTCCGCACATCACCAAGTATCTCAAGGAATTCAAGGCCTGGAAGGGCATCAAGCTCGCGCTGTTTGCCCTGACGGTCGCGCAGATCATCGGCTTTATCCTGCTGGTCGTTCTGAGAAAGCCGTTCTGGGTGGTCGTGCTGATCACCGTCATCATCCTCGTGCTGAACGTCGTCGTGTTCAGCGTCATGATGACCAATACGGTCAGCTCCGACAACAAGCACAACCGCAAGGGCTCCCCGTGGAAGTTTGAACCGTAACCGTTTCCGGTCTGTAAGCGAAAGGAGAATCGGCAATGCTTTTTGATGAAAACACAATGGGCGGTCTTCGTTCCGTACTTGACAGCGCCGCGCAGAGAACTGCCGGTGCAATCGAAGGCTCCAGAAACGTCGTGGAGCGCGCCAAGCTGCGCGCCTCCCTGAACGATGCCTACCGCAAGCTCGGCAAGGCGGAATACGAAGCAGCCGTCAACGGCGTCAGCAGCATGGAGGAAATCAACATGCTGATCGGCAAAATCACCGAGCTGCGCCGTCAGATGCTCGATATGGAGCGCGGCATGCAGCGCGGCGGCACACTGACCTGCCCGACCTGCGGCAAGCTCAACTCCGCCGACGACATGTACTGTCCGGCGTGCGGCGCACAGCTCAGATGAGCCGCCCGAACAATCCGGACGCGGTACTCCGCAAAAATCAGATTATCACACTGCATATCACAGGTATGACCGCAGAAGGCAACGGCGTTGGGCACTTCTGCGGTCTTGCAGTATTTGTACCGATGACCGCCGTCGGGGATACCGCGGAGGTGCGCATCGTCAAGGTGCTGAAAAGCTATGCATTCGGCATCGTGGAGCAGCTGACTGAATCAGCACCCGGCCGGATTGCGCCGGTGTGTCCGGTATTCCGGCAGTGCGGCGGCTGCGTCTTTCAGCATGTGGACGCGCAGACGGAGCTGCAATATAAGGCGCAGTTTGTCTGCGACGCCTTTGAGCGGATCGGCCGGCTGCACCCCGCCTTTGAACCGGCCTGCGGCTGCGAATCCCGCGGCGGATACCGCAACAAGGCGCAGTATCCGGTTGCGGCGCAGGACGGGCATCTGGTCTGCGGCTTTTATGCAAAGCGCAGTCACCGTGTCATCCCGTATACCGGCTGCGCACTGCATCCGCAGGTTTTTACGGAGATTCTGGACGCGCTGCTGCCGATGCTGGCGCATTGCGGCGTCACTGCATACGATGAGGAAACCAATACCGGTATGCTGCGGCATGTGTATCTGCGGCGCGGGTATCACTCCGGCGAAATCATGGTCTGCCTGGTGACGCGGGTTTCGCTGCGCAAAAAAACCGCAGGCTGTCTGCAAGCATTGCAGGCGCGCTTTCCGGAAATCCGGAGCATCACGGAATCGGTCAATCCTGACCGCACCAATGTAATCCTCGGCAAAACGGTCACGCTGCTTTCGGGGCAGCCGTATATCACCGATACAATGTGCGGAAAGGAAGTTCGCATTTCGCCGCAGTCGTTCTATCAGATCAACACGGCGCAGGCAGAGCGGCTCTACGGAATCGCAAAGGAATATGCAGACCTGCACGGCACGGAAACGCTGCTTGACCTCTACTGCGGCGCCGGAACGGTCGGGCTGTCCATGGCGGATGCCTGCGGAAAGCTGATCGGCGTGGAGATTATCCCACAGGCGGTCGAAAACGCAAAGGAGAACGCCGCGCGGAACGGCATACAGAATGCGGAATTCTTCTGCGGCGATGCGGGCACCGTTGCTGCGAAATTTGCCGCAGAGGGACAGCGTCCGGATGTGATTGTGCTGGATCCGCCGCGCAAGGGCTGTGATACGCTGACGGTCGATTCCGTGGTGCAGATGCAGCCGCAGCGCGTGGTGATGATCTCCTGCAACCCCGCGACGGCCGCGAGAGATGCTGCGCTTTTTGCAGAGCGGGGCTATACCGCCGAAAAGGTGCGGGCGGTCGATCTGTTCCCGATGACGGCACACGTTGAGTGCGTGGTATTGCTACAAAAGCGAAATTATGAAGTATAGAAATAAAATTCAAGAAAAAGGAAATATCAGTATGGTAAATGTGTTTATCATTCATTCTGGAAAAGATTACCAATATGTAAAGAATAACGTTGAACCGTATCTTATGGGCAAAAAGGATAACAGCGGTGTAGCGGCCGATCTGGAATGCAATGCGAATATTCTGACACTACAATCCGGCAAACAGTCGAACTGGAAGAAGGATGCACGCAAAAAAATCAAAATGGCACAGGTCGTGATTGTGGTAATCGGCAGCGATTCGTCCGAGGCATCAAAAACGGATACCATGGGCTGGGAGGTGCGGCAGGCATTCAAGCGAAACAAGCAGATCATGATGATTAACCGCGCATCATATGCCATCCCGGAATACATGTACATTATTGACCGCTTTACTTCTCAAAAAAAGGTCGTTGCAAAGCAACAGAGCCTGAAGGAAATCAAAAAGCGGATTGACGATTATGCAAACGGACGCTATCACATTTTTTCGCAGCAGTATGAAAGTATGAAACTGGACGATCAACTTGCCCAAAAAAGCGAGCTGGTAGATCAGTATAAGATGTTTCAGCGGTCATCGGAGGATCTGGTTTCCCGAAGACAAAGCGTCAACTCCTTTTATATTTCCGTGAACAGCGCATTGGTTTCCCTAGTCGGAATCGTAATCGGACTGACGGATATGCCCACAAAGTTTTATGCGTTGTTATTTATGTGTATCACCGGCATTATCCTTGATTTTTCGTGGTTCCAAATTCTGGATTCCTACGGGATTCTGAATGCCGCGAAAATGAAGGTCATCAATATGCTGGAAGAACAGCTACCTGTCACTTTGTATGAAGCGGAGTGGAACGTCATGAGTGATAAACTGAACAATAAAAAATACGTTTCATTTACCAGCAGCGAAAAGCGTGTTCCGATCGTTTTCGCTTTGATATATCTGATTATTGCGAGCGTAGCCAGTTGTATCCTGTTTCTTTGAGCATGCAAATATGCCGGAAAGGAGCGCATATGAAATGGATCAGTATCCTCGGTGACAGGAATCTGACACTCGCAGGCATTCAGCGCATGAAGCATCCCGGCGCTGTCCGGACTTATGAGGTGTCCGCTGACCGCTTTTGCGTTGAATACCCTGACGGACATATCTTTTTTTGATTATGACACAGATTTTCTCAAAGAGGAACTGGTGCAGTTGCTCAATAATTTCAGCATCTGTTCAAGAATTAGTGAAGTTATACCGGTTATATTATCGGCGAATAATGCAAATATAACGCAAATAGTGCAGCATGTTGACAATGATTTGTTAGTGTGATACACTTAATAAGTAATTTTTTGAATTGAATGCAGGAGAAAACGATGAAAAGGAAGAAGATATATATAACAATTATTTCAATAATCTTAATACTGATTCTTTTGTTTTCTGGAACATGGATATATTGTTATTATGCTGTTTGGAAGCCACATATACCCACTAATATTTCTAAATTGGAAATTGATAAAAACAGTAGTGCTAGACGCACATTTTACAGAACACCTGATGACGAAAAAAATAGACAGTTTACTTTGTCTTTGCCGTGGTTTGGAAATTTTCATTGTGTATGTTCATATACATCAGGTATAAATTTTGATGATAATAATTTCATAATTAATGAAAATGGTGAGAAAGAGATTATTCCAACAGCTATTTCAGGTTCCGATTATATTTTTTCCATTTTGTTACCTGTTACTATGACAGGTAAAATCAAACAGATAGTATGCAATGTGCGGCCAGTATCATCAAATAAGAAATATGCAGAATCGGCATATTTTGAAATGAGTCTTGATGGTAGCTTAAAGAATAAAGAGATGTATAATCAAAAAGAGCTTGCTCTATATAATGATTCTCTTCCTGAAATACTAGAGATTACTGATTTGATGAAAGAACAATTCAAGTTCACTTAAAATTGATAACCATATACAACGCTAAATCCCCCGCACCGCTGAACGCTCTATAAAAATCTTGCCATGAGGAGATGAGATCCGGATGAATCAGAATCAGCTGATTGAGGACACTTTGGTAAAAAGTGCGATGGAAAGAATATGTGCCAATATAACGGAGATTTTTTTACATCGTCTTGAACATATCTCCAATGGCGGAGGCTACTGCTTTGAGAATGCACTCGTAGATTTTTCTGAACATATTACAGAAGAAGATTATGAAAGTGAAGATTATGCGTTCCTCGAAGGGAAAAGATTTCAAGGAGCATATATGGCGTATATCGAATGTGAGTGGGCAGGCGATCCTGTTATCATGTCGTATCAGGAATTCTATGAGGTTTTATGTCATTATGTTGAAATCCGGATTGCAGCCGAAAATGAGGAAATCCAATCGGCTGCAAGAGGGTATCTGAAAAATTTTCAGGAACGGTATCATCTTGCATGATACACATGAAATAATCAGACGGTGAAAAAGTATGAAGTCAAGGAAATCAGGGATAATAAAACGGATTTCGCTGATCATTTTCTGTATGATGATCCTTTTTCTGTGTATCTCTTTTGCAGTTCACAGGATCCTTGTATCAAAGGAAAAGCAGATGCTGAACGAAGCAGGCTACTGCCATCCGGTTTCTGTCGGCAGCTATTCGCTGAATGTATATGATTTCGGAAACAAAAACGGCAGGCATACATTTGTGGGACTGTCGGGCCGCGGCGTCGTGGATTACAGTGTCAGAATGCGCCGCTTTATGGACGGCTTTTCGGATGAGAACCGCATCGTGGCTGTTGACCGTGCAGGCTACGGACTCAGCGATGACACAAAGGAGCCGCAGACACTGGAGTGTGTTGTAAACAACTATCGCACAGCGCTGAAAAATGCTGAAATCGAAGCCCCGTATATCCTGATTCCGCATTCAATGGGCGGTGCTTATGCGACATATTGGGTAAGCAAACACCCCGAAGAGATCGAGGGCGTTGTTTTTCTTGACGGTACACAGCTCAATGATCATAATGACCTCGGCGAAAGCAGTGTGCTTGAAAACAGGCTTGGGATTGCCGCAGATCAGATGGGACTGGTCAGACTCGGAAAGTCGCTTCTGCTAAAGACGGAGATACCCGGCATCAATTATTCGGATGAACAGCGCGCATATTCCGAAGCATTGAATCTGCACAGCAGATTTAATCATGCGCTTTCCTATGAGGAGGAGCATCAGAATGAAATATGCAATACAGCTTTTCAGGCAATCAAAGCCAATGACGTACCCAAGGCTTATATTTGTGCGGGCTGGGGGTATCAGACAAGAGAAGAAATAGATGAAATGCTGGCCTGGGATAAGCAGGAATGCGAATTTACGGGCAGAGAACAGCCGAAGTTTCCGGAATCCGGGTATGATATGGAAGCGCTTCAAAAGCTACGCGATACCGAATTGCAGCCGTATCTTGATAAAATGGGGAACTGCGAACTGGTGCTGCTGCCGGGAATCCACTGCATTTATGACCAGCGTCCGGAAGATGTGGCAGAAAAGATCCGTGATTTTCTTGACAGAACCGAGGAATAGGCCGTCACGGGTCATTCCGGTTTCACACGCCATGCAGCCGTCCCGTATGATTTCACATATTCAGCGCCCTGCGCATCTGACATACATTTCCAGCCGCGTCAGCGATTTCGGACTGTGATTGGTTCGATTCGCTGTGCGGCTGTTGCCGTTTTTGCTGAAGCTGTTTTCCGCACACCGCTCCTGCCATGCGGTTTCACTTCTTCCGTGAGGGCATGAAAAAAGCACCTGCTTTTCAGCAAGTGCTTAGTGTAAATTAAGTTAATGCGCGTAATCAGAGAATATATGGTTGGATCGAATACAGTCTCCGATCCCTGCTGCGGAACTGCACAGAGAATTCCAGCGGATCACATCTGAATTTGATCCAGAAGCTGTCATCCACTGATTGGGGTTTAGGATCCGGACAGTATTTTTGAAAATCACATGATGTCCATCCATCCGATCCGAACAGAATTTCGTCTAACTCAAAAACCTCTTTGGGGTCTTCCTTGAAACATTTTCTTTTGGAATCCCAAGTATGATGATCGAAATCCCAATGAACGAGCGTATCATAAGCCTGTTTCAAGCATTCATCCAGATGCTCCAGCACATCAATCACGCGCCTGACTGTTTCCTCCGGAATATCATCCTCCGAAAGATTGCAGATATAGAGAGAGCCTGCTCCTTTTATATAAACCGCTGCATCATTCTTGCTGTATTCGCTGTAGTAATCAAAGAAGGAACAGTCCCCGTCCTTCAGATAGAATATGACTTCATCCAAATCGAATTGTAAATGATATAACACGGCAATCACTCCTGCATACGAATTTGTAAACATCAAATTTTAGCACAACAGAAAGAAAAAGCCAATCCGCAGGGCAATCACAGCAAAACTTAAGTTTCTTTCATCTTCTGATACTTTCTTTTGGCTTCGTCAATGTACGTTCCGACACGATTTTTGATATGTTCTTTATAGACAAATGCCAGACATTCCAGAATCTCCGCATCATCGGAAGTCAGAAAACTAAGGATATCCTCAGCCTTGAATCGGGGGTTCATAACCGTCATTTCAAAGCAGTATGTCAAATACTTACGCGCCTTAGCAGTTTCATAGTATTTCATGATTGTGACAAGCATCGGATAAAACCCCGGTGCATCTGTTATGACACCGTTTGCATCAACCGGTTTGGGGAGATCATGGATCTCGTCCGCATCCGTATAGATCTGGAAATAATCGACCTCACGATAAAGATCCCACACGATCATTTCATAGTTTTCAGGAACGAAAATTGCACGGAACACAGCGGGCAGATCTTCATAATTTGCTTTGATCAGGATTTCCGCAAGCAATATTTTGTTTTCATGATTCGTTTCGGACACAAAAACACGGTGAACATCAGAAAGAAACTGCTTTGCGGCACAGTGCGGCGTAACTTTGGCGTGTATGCTCCGGAGCAAATGCGCAGCAGGATTCTTCTGATACTGTTCAAGATGTTCCTCTATTGTTCCGTACGGTCTGTATTCAAAATCAAAATCATCATATCCAAGACACGCTTCTTCCAGCCATTTGAGATAGAATTCCTTGAATCCGTGAAGCGGAATCGGGTAATAATGTCCCATCACAAAATCGGTATTATACGAGATTTCGCCAAAATGCGCCCCTTTCAGGATCACGCCGATTGAGTAAGTGCAGCCGTCATCCAATATATCAAAGATATACTTTTCTTGTCCTTTTTGATGATTCGGCAATTCTTCGCAGAGAAATCCGGGTTTGTCTAAATCCAATGGATAAAACCGATATTCACCGTTGCGCCATGTGCCGCCGTTTCCGACATTCGTAATAAACCACACATAATCTTCCGGCAGCTTCACGCCATATACCAATTCAAACAGTTCTGCGTCTTCCTTTGAAATGACATCATTTATTTCGATGGCAGGATTCCGGGACTGCAGCTTTTCGATCTTTTTCCGGATTTCGACAGCTTCCGGATCGTTTGTGTTATATTTGCTCATAAAACAGCACTCCCGGTTTTCATGATGATTTCAAAGAAAAATAAATCTCTCTCCTTCACCACGATTATAGCACAGCAGGGAGAAAAAGTCAATCAGCAGCAAATGCGCGCACTGCCGTTCTCTCCTGTATCAGAAAGACAGACTGCACCGCATCAACTGACTGCGAACCAGCCGCCGACACGGCCGAGCCCGATCCGGCGGTGCAGCATTTCCGCGAGCGCGGGCATGGCAGCCCTGCAATACTCCGCAGTGTCCGGATCCTCCGGCAGCAGCAGCTTTCCGCAGAGAATCTCTGCAAGCGCATCCGCCGGAACACCTGCATATTTCGCCTGCACGGAATCCGTCATCTCCTGCGTGACATGAAGCCCGGCATCCTCTCTGCCGCTGAGCCGCCGAAGCAGACTGTGCCGCAGCACCAGCTCCGCCAGATTCTCCGCAATCATATCCGGCGCGGTGCGGAACAGTGCCGCATAATCCTGCATCAGCTGCCGGATCGCCTGTATATCGTACATTTGCAGCAGTCTGCCCTCCAGCAGCAGTGCCGTGTAATACCGGTGAACACCTGCAACACCGCGCTCCGGAATCTGCATATTCCCGAGCAGCGGATAGGTAAATGCAACCTTGGTATCCGCCGCGCGGAACCGCGCATCGTACTGTGTGCAGAATTTTTCAAAATCCTTGAGCAGCGCATGGAAAAACGAGGTCTGCACCGGCGCAGTCAGCTTATACGCCTGCCGGAACCGCTCCTTTGCTTCTTCATAGCGCTGAAGCGTCAGCAGCATGCCCGCGTCAAGCAGCTCCGCGAGCGGTCTGGTTCGGAGTGCGTCCTCCGCCAGCTGATCGTCATGCAGCTCCAGCAGCACCGCGTCCAGCTGACAGAACACCGAGGCATAAAACGCCTCTGCCTGCTTCCGTGTGACCGTTGTGCTTCTGCCCTTGGTATACGCTGCGGCGCGTTCCCCTGCCGCACTGTGCAGCGCCGCCTTGATTTCCTCCAGCCTGCTGTCCGGAACCGTCTGCTCTGCGGCTGCGCGTTTCAGCAGCGCAAGCGTATAATCCGCCCGCGGGAGCGGCTCCGCCGAACGTCCGGCCAATATGATTTCCTGTGCCACGCTTACGCCTCCTCCTGCTGTTCCGCCGCATCCTGCGACTCCCATTCTTCGGTCATGCGGTCCCAATCGGCCTCCTGCGCCCTGCTCGGCAGCAGAAATGCCGGATTCCGCCGCAATGCCTCCTCCAGCTCCTCGGCATAGGTGCCGCGGGTATGCACAGCGTTCTCCTCATCGTAATCCTCTGCGTAATTGCCGAACACATCCTGCCGCATCTCCTCGCGGTAGGCATAATCGTAAGCCTCCTGCTCGTATTCCGATTCAAATGCATCCGGCAGCGCCTCCTGATGCAGGCGGTCGGCATAGAGCATCCGCAGCTCCGGATCCCCGACCTCCTCCTGTGCCGCCTTGCGCTGTGTGGCGCGGTATTCCAGCAGCCGCCGCATCCCGCCGACGACAATCCGCTCGCACTGCGTCAGCATTTCTTCGGTATCGCCCGCGCAGGTCGGGCTGACATAAAACCGGTACATATAGTCAAGGATTGCATTGTCCGAGAGCACGCATTCCGGATCGTCCGCTTCGTCGTAGAGCGCCTGCAAGCTGCCCTTGATCTGAAAGAACGCCTCCGTCAGCGCCGCAATGCGCAGCGCGTACCGCGTGCCGAGATATCCCGAAGGCAGAAACCAGTGAATCAGCCGCGGGGTGATGCCGTCCCCGAACTGCACAAGCTCCTGTGCCTGCATGGCTTTTTCCGCGGTTTTCAGAATCATGCCTGCGTCCTCCGGCGTGAGCTGAATGCCGTAATATGTCCATGCATCACGGTTGGTCGCAAGGATCTGCTGCTTTTGTACGGCGGGATTGCAGATCCCGAACCGCTCCGCAGCCGACAGCGTAAATTCCATGTATGCCGTTCCTTTCTCTGTTGGATTTTTATGACTGACTGCTTTTGAGTATACACCATTGCAGCGTTTTTGTCAATACCCGCTACTGCCTGACAGGCGTACAGAAAAACGGGACCCCGCGAGGGGATCCCGTTTTTGTTGGGTTATGCGGTTTTCGCTGAGCAGTCAGCTTAGTTTCCGAAGACCTCAGCAGCCTTGGAACCGGCCGGTGCGTCGATCGTTTTCAGTGCGGTGCATCCTTCAAAGATGTCCTCACCGATTTCGGTCAGACCGCCGCCGAGCTTCGCGCTCTCAAGTGCCGTGCAGTCCACGAATGCGCCGTTTCCGATTGAAACAACGGAATCCGGAATCTCAATCGAGGTGAGCGACGTGCAGTCATAGAACGCGCCTTCCTCAATCTTGGTGAGCGTATCCGGCAGAGTGATTTCCTTCAGCGACTTGTTGCGTGCGAATGCGTCCGCAGAAATCACTGTGTAGTAATCCGAAACCGTATACTCCTCGCTTCTGGTGAAGCAGCGGTACAGGATATTCATAACGGAAAGGGTGTTGCCGTAGCTCTCAGCACTGTTCTGCCATGCGGTGCCGTAGAACGCTTCCAGACCGATGTGCTCCAGTTTCAGATTCTCGGAGCTGTACCAGCTCAGACCGTTGAAGGAGATGCAGTTCATAAATGCATAATCGCCGATGACCTTCAGGGTTTCCGGAATATAGATATAAGAGTAACGGTTCTTCGGAATAACAGGCTTGCCGCTGCCGAGCTGGGTAACCGGCTTGCCTTCAATGTACGCCGGAATATAGAAGGAGGAATCGTTGTACTGGAGTTCTGCAATTTCATCAATGCAGATCGAATCAGTTTCCGGAATCACATGATACGTAATACCGACCGGTTCGCTGATGATCGTGCCTTCCTTCTCCATCGGATACATATTGTAGCAGAACGGGCCCTTGCAGGTGACAGGCTTCTCATTCTTGGTGTAGTTGCCTTCGCTGTCTTTCATGTAACCGAACGAATGCGTATTGCAGGAGAAGTACCCGCTGTCATAAATCAGCGTCTTGAGGTTCGGGCAGTTGACAAATGCATCATCACTGAAATAGAGGGAATTCTTGGTCTTGAAGGTGACTTCCTCCAGAGAGAGGCAGCCGTCAAAAACATTGCTGTAAATCGACGTAATACCTTCCGGCAGCGTGATCTTCTTCAGAGATGTGCAGTCCTGGAATGCTCTGTTGTTGATATAGGTCACAGAGATCGGGATCTCCACATCCGTCAGAGCAGTGCAGCCTCTGAATACATCGCTGTAAATGCTGGTGACGCCGAGCGGAAGCGAGATGGATTCCAGAGAAGAGCAGCCCATGAATGTTCCCTCACTAATGTAGCTCAGGGAAGCCGGCAGCTCCACGGTTTTCAGCGAAGTGCAGCCGCAGAATGCCTGCGAGTAAATGCTGGTGAGGCCGAGCGGAAGCGAAACCGACTCCAGAGCCGTGCAGCCTCTGAACACATAGTCGTCAATATACGACAGCCGCGGGCAGAAGCCGACCGACTTCAATCCCGTACACGCCTCAAAGGCATTATCACTGAAATAGGTGACATTCGGGAACTCCACACTGACCAGGGACGTGCAGCCGCGGAATGCCGCGTTGCCGACACCGGTCAGATTCTCAGTCGGCAGCTTGGTCAGCGAAGTGCAGCCCTCGAAGCACTCGGTCGGAATGTAGGTCACCCCTTCACCGTAGGAAACCTCCTTGAGCTTGGTCAGACCTGCAAACTGGTAGCTGTTGAGATATGTGATGTTGTCCGACAGCGTGATCTTCACAGCCTCGCTCTCTCTGAATGCGTTTTCATCCACAGAAACGATCTGCTTGCCGTTGAAGGATTCCGGAACATTGATCGTGGAAGCCTTCTTGTCACAGCTGACAACAGCCAGCGACTCAACAGAGTTGTAGGTGCTGTATGTTCTGTAATACAGCTTGTTTGCGCTGTCATAGTACGTGACAGGTGCGGTGGTCGTGGTAACCGGCTTGGTGGTAGAGGACGGCGGAACCGTCGTCTTTCTGGTGGTTGTGGTGCTCTGGCCGGAAACGGTCGTCTGGCCGGAAACTGTCGTGACAGGCGCAGCGGTCGTCACAACCGGATCTACCAGCTTCACGTTCTGGAGGCTGCAATTCTTCACCGTTCTGGCCGTAACCGAGTTCTTTTCCACAACGAGGGTGATGTTGCCGGTATAGTAGTAGGAATAGTAATTATCCATTCTGGTGATATTCGACGGGAGCCTGATCTCCTTGAGTGCAGGGCACGACTCGAACGCATCCAGATAGAACGTTTCCAGACCGTCCGGAAGCGTCACCGAGCTCAGCTTGGTGCAGCCTCTGAACACACCGGATGTCAGATACGTAATCTGTGCCGGAATAATCACCTTGGTCAGGGATGTACAGTTTTCAAAAACATATGTGCTGATGCTCTTGAGCGTTTCCGGCAGTGTGACCGAAGTCAGCGGGGTTTTGGAGAATGCGCGGGACTGAATCTCCTCCAGATGCAGCGGCAGCTTCACGGAGGTCAGCGCAGTTTCATAGAATGCGTTGTAACCGATCAGTGTAACATCATCCGGAATCGAAACCGATTTCAGGGAGGTACAGCCGTTGCAGAGCGAAGAGCTCACCTGCTTCAAAGCAGACGGCAGCTTCAGCTCAGTCAGAGAAGTACAGCCGGAGAATACATAGTTCTGAATCACAGAAACATTTTCCGGAATCGTGATTGCTTTCAGACCCTTGCAGTTGGAAAATGCATTGTTGCTGATCTGATGCACGGTTTTCGGGATCTCAAACGTTTCCAGTGCAGTACAGCCGGAGAACATATAGCTCGGAATTGTGCTGATGTGCTGCGGCAACTTGACAGAAGTCAGCGCCGTATCGCCGGCAAATATCTCCGGACCGAGCGTTACCACAGCATCCGGGATCGAAATGGATTCCAGTGCAGTGCAGTTCGAGAATGCCGAGCCATAGATTGCGGTCAGCGTGTTCGGAAGACGAACGGTTGTCAGCTTCGTGCAGTACGAAAATGCATTCTGACCGATTGTCGCAATGCCCTTCGGCAGCGTGATGCTCTCCAGCGAAGAGCAGCTTGAGAACATGCCGCTGGCAATAGACGCGCAGCCAACCGTATCAGCGAAGCTGACCGTCTTGAGGCTGGTGCATCCGGAGAAGATGGAATCACCCAGCGAACTGGTCTTGGCGTTCAGCTTGACTGTTTCCAGATTCCGGCAGTTGCTGAAAGCGCCCTCAGAAATCGAGGTAACCTGCTCCGGAATTACGACGGTTTTCAGCGCCTGGCAGCTGCTAAACATGTTGACACCGATGTAACGGTAGTTCGACGGGAGGGAAACCTCCGTGATACCGGTGCCGGAGAAGCAGCCCTTGCCGAACGAATAAACGGAACCGGCATAGCTGATCTTCTCAATACCGAGGCAGTTGCAGAATGCCTGCTCACCGATACGGCAGTTGTTCGGGACGACCAGTTCCGGACCGAGCTTCTGGCAGCCGAGGAATGCGTTGTTGCCGATCACGGTCATGTTGGACGGAATCGTAAATTCCAGTGCAGAGCAGCTCTGGAAGAAGCTCTCAGGCATCGTCGTCCAGGTGCCCTTGTAATCGACCTTGGTCAGGTGCGAGCAGCCGTAGAACATGCCCGCCGGAAGCGTGTAATTCTCCATGTTGTCCGTAAAGCAGACATACATCAGGCTCTGGCAGCCGCTGAACATGCTGTTCGACAGCTTGACGCCGGACGGGATATACACACGGCGAAGTTCGGAGATGCTGCTGAACATGCCGGTGCCGTAAGTCACATCCTTTTTCAGGACGAGCGTGCGGATCGACTTGATTCCGGCAAACGATCCGTTTCCGAAGGCAAGCACCGTTTCCGGCAGTTTATCCAGCGTGAGCTTGCTGCAACTCTCAAATGCACTCTCGCCGATTGAGAGCAGGGAATCGGTCATCTCAACCGATTTCAGTGCGCGGCAGTAGGCAAATGCACTCTTCGGAACCGCAGTCAGGGTGTCCGGCAGCTTGACGCTGGTCAGCGCCGAGCAGTTGTAAAACGCGTGCTCACCGAGCACGGAGAGCTTTGTCATCTCCGGCAGTTCTTCCAGACTGGTGCAGTAGTAGAATGCACTTGCTCCGATTTTCTCCAGATCCTTGGAGAACTTGACGCTTTTCAGCGACGTGCAGTCATTGAATGCAGAAGCGCCAACCTCAGTGACGCCCTCTGCACTCACAGTTTCCAGCTTTCTGAGATCATAGAATGCACTGGTCGGGAGCGCAGTCACGGTTTTCGGCAGTGTCACACTCTTCAGGTTGCTGCACTGATTGAACATATTCGAGCCGATTGCGGTAATACCTTCGTTCAGCGTAACATTCTCCAGCGCGCTGCAATACTGGAACACGTAGTTGCCCAGCGTTTCAATGCCCTTCGGAAGCGTGATTTTCGTCAGCTTGGAGCAGTAGGAAAATGCATAGTTGCCAACCGAAGTGTAGCAGGCAGGCAGCTGAATGCTGGTCAGAGAGGAACAGCTTGAGAAGATATACTCCGGAAGTGCATAGGTTTCTTCCGAAGCCGAGCCGTCACCCAGTGCAACCGTTTCCAGTGCAGAGCAGGATGCGAAGGCACGATTCCCGAACTTGATGCGTGCATGCGTAGCCTTGACCGTTTTCAGCTTAGAGCAGCCGGAAAACGCAGAGTTGCCGATCTCCGTCACAGTGTCCGGAATCACAAGCTCGGTGAGGCCGGAGTTGCTGAATGCAGAGTCCGGGATCACAGTCAGGCCGCTCGGAAGCGTGATCGAAGACAACGCGCTGCAGCTTGCGAACGCGTAAGTTCCGATCTTTGTGCAGCTCTTCGGAATGTTGACAGACGTCATCCGGTAGCAGTTGTTGAATGCGCTGTCACCGATCGAGGTGATACCGTCAGGCAGTGTTACCTCTTCCAGATAATAGCAATAGCGAAGCAGGTAATTCGGGATTTCCTTGACGCCGGACGGGAACTTGATTGTTTTGATAGAGTAGCTGTTGCTGGAGAACGCCGAGCTGTCGAAGCCGGCAACCGTATAGCCGCCCAGCTTCTCCGGAATCACGACATCCGCTTCCTTGCTCGTCCATTTGGTAATGTACGCCTTGCCGTCGCGGATCTCGTACACTGCGCCGGTGTCCTCATCAGTATGGATTGCCGGTGCGGTCGTGGTTGTCACAACCGGAGCCGGTGCCTGGGTGGTAACCGTCACCGTAGACTTGGGCGTGACCGTGGTGTTGGCGGCCGTCGTCGTGGTCTTTGCAGTGGTCGCCGCAGGCTTTGCAGTCGTGACCGCAGGCTTTGCGGTCGTCGCTGCGGGCTTTGCGGTCGTTGCCGCAGGTTTTGCGGTCGTTGCCGCGGGCTTTGCGGTCGTTGCCGCAGGCTTTGCGGTCGTTGCCGCAGGCTTTGCGGTCGTTGCCGCAGGCTTTGCGGTCGTTGCCGCAGGCTTTGCGGTCGTCGCCGCGGGTTTTGCAGTGGTTGCCGCAGGAGCGGCAGGTTCCTCAGTAGGAGCGTACCGGATGACCGACGCCGTCAGAGACTTCGCTGCGGTATGAAGCGGGAAGTCGGCTGCGGTGACCTGCATCGCGGATGCCGCCATTGCCGCAGCAGTCAATGCTGCGGCAAAACGGCGAAGGCTCCGGGAGGCAATCATCTTATTCGGATTCATGCTTCGCACCTCCGTTTTGTTCTTGTGCTAAGTATTCCGTAAAGTTGCCGGTGACAGTGCCTGCCACACAGTTGACGTAATAGCGCAGGAGCGTCATTGCGTCGGTAATGTCGACGGAACCGTCCTTGTTCACGTCTGCGCAGCGGCGCTGCGTAGAGGAGAAGCCGAGATCATCCATCAGAGCAACCTGTCTGGTGTAGCACTTCAGTGCCAGCACCGCATCCTCCAGACCGACCTCACCGTCAAGGTTGACGTCGCCGCAGGAATACGGATCCATACCGCTCTTGGAAATGATCACACAGGTGGAATTGTTGGATTCATCTGCATCCGCCGTATCCGACGTCACAGTGATATCAACAAAGTCATGGTACTTATCGCCGAGCATGTCAACGGAATCAAGCTGCCAGTAGGCCGATGTATGCGGTGCAATCTCCTCGGAGAACAGCGTGAGCGTTTCCTCCTCAGCAGAGTTCGGCTTGATGTGTACAATCGCAGCCGCAGGAACATTGCTCTCGTTTCTCGCAAAGATCGTAACCTGCGTGGTATCTCCCGCGTAGCTGACTTCCGCTTCCACGGAAAGATCCGTCTTGGAGAGATCCAGTTCAGCCTTGTTGTTGTCAGGTGTTCTGTCTGCATCAGCAGCAGTGACGTTGATCTGGTAGACAGCGCCCTCGAAATCAGCCGGGAGCACCGGTGCAAAGGTCACTTCTGCGGATGCGCCGGATGCCAGAGCGACATCCTGTGTATCGGATGCAATCACGCGGCCTGCCGCATTCGTGATGCTCAGCGTGAGCTTGTCAGCTGCTGTTGTTCCGTCGTTGGATACGGTCACCTTGACCGGGAGTTCCTTGCCGGGTTCTGCGATCTGGCTGCTGTAAGCCGGCTCGGAAATGCAGATGTCCGCGGTTTCACCGAGGATGCCGCCCATGAGTGCAGTGTTCGTGCTGAGCGCGCCTTCGTCATCGAAGGTTGCCTCAGTGCAGCGTGCAGCATAGAGCGTATCTTCGCCGTACTGTGCCATCGAGATGCTCTCGTAGTAGTGGTTGTCGTCAGACTCGATGCTGACCGGTGCGGTAAATGTCTTTGCTTCTGCGTCATAGCTTGTGCTGAAGATCTCAGCGCGCTCCTCGGTACGAACAACGAACAGGATTCGGTCGCCAGCGATTGCAAAGCGATCAGTTGCGCTGCCGCAAAGCTCCTCAGCAGTTGCGAGGTCAGCAGAATCATAGAGCTTGCCATCCTGATACCAGACCAGGCCGGAAGCATCTTTGCCGGGGATCTGAGCAAAGGTCGGAGAAGCGATTTCGCCCTCAGCCACCTTGACCGGGTCGCCGGAAAGGCCAGCAGTATACAGCGACTTGACCGTATTGCCTTCCTCATCGGTCACACCGGTGATATATGCGCAGACCGGTTTACCGTCTGCATTGCTGCCCGCTGCGAATCCACTGATCTGCGGGAGATTCTCTGCCAGAACGGTCGGAGTGCCCCAGCCGTTCTCAGTTTCCTTGGCATAGACAATCATATTGCTGTCATCTGTACCAAAGAAGTTGTCATTTGCGTTTGAACGCCAGAACAGATAGGTGGTGCCGTCTGCTGCCTGTGCAAATGCAGCTGCCTGGGCGATGCCGCCTTCCTTATTGACGTCAAGTGTACGGAATTCTGTGAATTTACCGGATTCCACATCGAATTTTGCGGTCTTGATGACGCGCTGTTTTGCAAATTCTGTCAGTGCCGTTGCCTCATCCTCATCAGTGAAGACCTTTGCGGACTCCATATATGCGATGCGGATTCCGTCCTCACCTGCATAAAGAACAGGAGAACTGTCAGCATTCTTGTTCGTGTCAACAGGCGCCGGTGCTGTCCATGCGCCGGACTGCGGATCATAAACGGAGTAGACAAGGTAGGAGGCATTGGCCGCGCCGCGTGCAGCATCCAAAACATTCCAGACCATGATCACATTCGTGCCGTCACTGATCAGCATCGGCTGTGCATCAAATGCAATGCCGCTCTGCATCTCAGTGAAGCCTTCGCTGACCTGACCGTTCCACTCGCCTGCTGCTGCAAGATCGTCATCGGAAGGCAGAACGTAATTGTCTGCATTCTCCGCGACCTCCTGCACCGTCTGGCCATTCGGCAGAACAAGGCGCGGACGTCCGCTCTCGCGCGGATAGATCTTCACGACACTACCCTTCCAGAATTTGAAGTCAGCAAGAACCCAGCCTGCTGCGTAGGCTCTCACACCGGCATCACCAGTGAGTTCAACTTTCTCAAGTCGTGCACTTGCGTTGGCTTCAGCGAACACAGCTTCTGCTGTCAGCTTCATTGTGCCGTAAACGCCGCCGCCAACAACTTTAGGATCACCAAAACCGACCTCAGGCGAAATGGAAATATAAGCACTTCCGCCGACCTTGTAATAGAAGCCGGTCTTTTCCGGATTACTGAAGTCGTGGTTGTATCCGATCGAAGCATATGCTTCAAATCCACCGCCGAAGTAGCATGTCAAGTAAATAAACGCCAGCGGGCCCGGGAGATGCCAATCAGGCGTTTTAATGGTTCCGCCGAGAGACAGCTTCAGATTACCCGTCAATCGCACATAATTCGCATTGGAATCCAATTCGCCCTTCAGTGAGAGCGTAATGGTAAATTTCAGTGCTTGTGCCGGAGAGGTCGGAATCTTGAACTTCGTCGTATTCATAATGCCGATGTTCAACGTAATCTTTCCTTTGTCAATCACATAGCTGACTGTCGGCTGCGTACCGTTTTCGACTTGATTGCCGTTCTTTGTTTTCGACTCTTTCGGATCCATGATAAACGGGAAATTGTAAGTGAAGTCCAGGTTGTCGCCGAAGTATTCACGCACCGCTTCCGGAACCGGGAGCGTCATCGTCGATGCGAAGGACATCACTTCATAGATCTTCTGGAGAACAGACTTTGCCTTCGGATCCTCGTCCGGATCAATCGTGCCGTCCGGATTCTGATGAATCTCGGTCACATCAATACCGAGCAGGTTGTCGAAATAGTCACCTGTTTCGGTATAAATGCGAATGAAGACTTCCTCATCCTTGTAGAACATGTTCGGAGTCAGACCTGCAAAGGTCATGAACGAGCCATTCGCATTCAAAGACTTAATCACGCGGTTGCCCTGACGCAGCTCATACTTAGTGCCCGGGTTCTCCGCTCTTGCCTCAATCGCGAACGTGAAGTCTTCAACACGGTTCAGGGACACTCTGCCGGTGAGCAGATTGACGCGTCCGTATCCCGCCAGATAGGGGATATAAGAACTGGTGAGCGAATAATCGTCCGCTCTGTAATCGCCGTTCAGAACGAAGGTTTCCATGTAAGTGGACTTGCGTGCGGAGAACTGGAACTTCTCGTTGAAGTTCTTGTAGCCCTCTGCCTTGATCTCAACGCGGAAGGACTCCGAGGAGTCGGCGCGCTTGACGACCAGACGGCCGCGCTCATCCGTTGTGCCGATGGAGATGGTGTTTCTGCTACCGCTGACATTCTGATACAGCTCAACGGAAGCGTTTTTGATTGCCTTGCCCTTCTTGTTCTTCACAAGGAACAGGTAATCACTGTTCATGTCAAACTGGATGCCGTACAGCGGATCATTCTCATTTGCGATCTTGATGTGCTGGACCTGCACCTTGACATTGCTGCTGGTGGAGGTGAACTTCACATCCGCCTCAGTCTTCTTGTAAACGCCGGGGATATCCTGGGCAATAATGCCGCGGATTGCGTAAACGACGCTGAACTTTTCACCGGGGTGCAGCACGGAAATGCTCTTGGAATCGTCAACGATCTTGAGAATGCCGTTCGTACCGGTGAAGCGGGTCTGATAGACAACCGCTCTCGGATTGCCGTCATTGTCGGTGCCGACGGTATCCGCGATGACCTTGCCGATGTCGGTGGACAGCTCGTACAGATCAATCGGGGAATTGTTCTCGACCAGCACCTCTGCGAACAGGGTCTTGCTGCGGATCACCGGATCGAAGTTCACGGTAATCGTTGCAGCCTCCTGTCCGTAGACACGGATCGGCTTGTCCGAATTGAATGTCATCGAAACAGGCTCATTGAACGGCTGGAGTGTGCCGTTGAAGTCTGCGCTGAAGTTGTAGGTGCCGTTCTTGTCGCCGCGGACAATCCAACTGACAACCTGCTCCTGGCCGCCGCCGATCGTGCCGATGTTCGCAACGCGCGGTGCGGATGCAGGCGTGTTGTCCATCAGGGTCAGACCGTTCGGGAGGTTCAGGGTTGCGGTACAGTCAGTCAGCGGGAAATCCGCACCGGCATGGTTCATCACGATCATATCGACCTTAAAGAATTCCTTGATGAACTGTGCCTGAACCGGAATACGCATCAGAATGACTGTCTTGACATCGCGGGAAACAGCCTTGACGATATAGTGGTAGTTGCTGCCGCCGCCGCTGGAAACCACGATGCCGCGTGCGGTATCAAAGTAGATATGAATGTGGTCGGTCACAGTGGAGGTAACCGTGTAGGAAAGCTGCACGTCAATCTTGACGATCTGGCAGTTTTCCGGATCCGAAACGTCAATGCCTGCCGCCTTGATTTCTTCAAGCGTCATGCGGTTGACTTCAAAGTTCGCAGTGACAAGCTGATCCTCAACGATAGAGAACTCAAGCTCGGTCTTTGCGCCCGGACGGAGCGTTGCGGTCTTGGTCGCCGGGAGGTAACCGTTGCCGAACACGCCGAACTCATGGTCGCCGGCGGTGCAGCTGATCTCAACCTTACCGTTTTCGTCGGTGTAATACTTGTTCTGCTGCTCGGTTCCGACATCGACATAAACTGCCGCGCCGGCTGCCGGGGTGCCGTCCATCTTCTTGACCGTCGCAACGACAGTGGACATGATGTTCGGCTCCATGACCGTAACCGTCACCTTCTTGGTGTCGGTCATGCCGGAAGCATTGGTCACCGTCAGAGTCACCTCGTAGGTGCCGACTTCCGCATAGGTGTGTGTGAAGATCGCGTTCTTGACGGACTGCTTATCTGCGGCCGCTTCGTCACCGAACGAGATATGGACATTGACGATGTCATCTGCATTCTTGGAGCCGGTTGCATCGTAGCTGTAAGATGCGCCGAGCACCTGTGCAGAGGTATAAATGAGGTCTGCCTGCGGAACAGCCTGGATCTTGATCGGATCCAGCGTCACGGAAACCATGTTGCCGTTATCCATGACTGCCACGATGCGGTAGACCATAT
The DNA here is from genome assembly GCA_016281125.1 of Oscillospiraceae bacterium. Lineage (GTDB taxonomy): Bacteria > Bacillota > Clostridia > Oscillospirales > Ruminococcaceae > Firm-04. Next base: position 31,435 of record JAEEIA010000076.1, read on the forward strand.
TGCCGCCCGTCGTCAGATTGGTATCTGCCACGGTATAAGCGGTCTGACCCTTCACCGGCTTGGTCGATGCAAAGCAGGTTTCCGTACCGGCCGTGCCGACCTTGCGGTACACATAGAAACCGGAAACACCGGTCACATCCGGACAGGTCCAGTTGAGCACAACCTGATTGTTCTCAGTCTTGACGGTTGCGTCCTTGATCTCTGCCTTGAGGTTGTCGATCGCGAAGGTGAATTCCTTCACGTCCGTGTTGCCTGCCTCGTCGGAAGCAGTAACCTGAACTGTAACGGAATCGTTCGTCAGAATGGACGTCGGAAGTTCACCGCGCACGATCAGCTCAGTGCGGGCGGTGTTTGCTCTGTAATCAGAGGTTTCAACCGGTGCCCATGCGTCGGTTTCCTTGCAGCGGCATGCTGCGGTGATGCTCTTGACACGGTTGTCATCCGTCGCCAGAACCTGGAACGAACGGCGTGCCTCACAGATGAAGGACTGGTTGAATGTCAGAACGCACTGTTCGATCACAGGCTTCTGGGTATCCGGAACACGCTTGACCAGACCGGACTTCGCAACAGAGCTGCGGTTGCCCGCACGGTCAACAGCCGAGATGCGGTAGTAGTATGCGCCGTCCGCAACGACATTGCTGTCCGTGAATTGCGTGTCGGCCAGAATGGAGTAAATCACGCTGTAATCCGCATCCTCGGAGCCGACAGCGCGCTCAACGCGGTAGCCGATGGTATCTTCGGAAGCAGAAGGCAGCCAGCTGACCACATTGGAGCGGAGCTCTGTCACACCCGTGACCTTGCTCGGCGCCTTCGGTGCGGTGTTGTCAACAGTCACAGTAATCACCGGAGAATCCTTCGGATCGCCGGTATTGCCGTAGATGTCGCTTGCATAGGCGCGGAGATAGAGCGTGCCTTCCTTCAGCGTGCTGTCCTGCACAACGAAATCAGCATACGAACTCGCGGAAGTCAGCAGCTTCCATTCCTTCTGATCCTGGGAATACTCCAGGAATCTGCTGCGGATCGCCGACAGGTCAGATGCATACACTGTGACCGTCATGGACGAATTGGCAGAAGTAAACTCCGGAGCGCCGAATCTCGAAATGGTCGGCGGTGTGGTATCACTGTTGGAGAAGAAGCGGAACGGCTCGGAAGCCGGACCTGCGTTGCCCGCCACGTCCACTGCATACACAGTGACCGTGTACTGGGTATCCGGAACCAGCGAAGTCAGGTTGATACCCAGGGTATCCTTGACGGTGCGCCGGTTGACGTTGGTCTGATCCGAATAGATCACGATGAAGTGCGAGAAGTCCTCATCCGCAACATTGTCCCATGCGATCGAAGCCGAATTCTGGGTCACGCTGACGGTGCGGAGGTTCTTGACCTGCTCCGGCGCAGTGTTGTCGAATGCCAGAGAAATCACATGAATACCGTTGCTGTCATTCTTGTCAGCGTCCGTTGCCATGGCACGGAGCTGATAGACGCCGTCCTCGCGGTCGGCCGTATTGAAGTTCCAGGTTGCAGAAGCGCCCTCAGCCTCAAGGAGCTTTTCCCAGGTCTTGCCTTCGTCTGCGGAAATCTCGCAGCGAACGGATGCGACCTCGTTCTCATCCTTTGCGCTGACCGTGATCTGGATTTCACCGGAAACGCGCTGACCGCCCAGCGGTCTGAACAGCGTGATCTCCGGCGCGGTCTTATCGGCAGTCGGCACAACAGAAGCAGACTTGCTCTTTGCGCTCTCCTGACCGAAACGGTCCGTACTGGTCACGGAATAGGTGTACTTCTTGCCTGCCGTCAGATTGCTGTCCGTATAGGAAAGCGTATCACGCGCGGTGATATCGGCAATCTTTTCCCATGTCTTGCCATCATCCTGAAGACGGTAAACACGGTATCCGACGGCTGCTGCCTCGGTTGCCAAAGACCATGTCAGCACGGCTGTCCGACCGCCGGCCTCTGCCTCCAGCTCAACCTGCTTCAGCGGGTTGTTCAGCACACTGACGGATGCCTCCGCCTGATCGGCGGTGCCGTCGATGTCGGTTACGGTCACGGTGACCGTGTAGTCGCCGTCCGCCACCTTGCTGACATCCCAGTGATAGCTGATCGTTCCGAGATCCTCGCCGTCCAGCTTGACGGTATCGCTCGTCACATTGCCCTCGGAATCCTTGAAGTCCAGCTTCATGGAAGCCATCGGGGCAGTCTGGGAGAGCTTGACCGTCAGGTCACTGTTCACATTGGAGATCGGATCGGCCGCGAAATCGGCACTGGCGATCTTCACTGCGGCAGTGTGGACATTCAGCGGCTGAGATTGAAGCGTTTCAGTGCCGCTGGCAGTCACTGCGGAAACGGTATATTCATAATCCGTATCCGTGGTCAGCTTGGTATCAAGATAAGAGGTTTCCTTGGTTTCCGCGATCATCTTGACGTCGCGGTAGACGCGGTAGCCGGTAATCGGCTGATCCGTAAAGGGCATGTCCCACTTCAGGGAAACAGACTTGCTGCCGATGCCCGCTGCCTTCAGGGAGACCGGTTCATAGAGCGGCTGAACGGTCACCACAGAGGAAGACTTGATAGAAGAATAAATATCATAGTTGGAGGTGAAGACGTTCGCGCCTTCCACCTGCACATTGAACTCGCCGTCGAATTCCTTATCGGCCGTAAAGGTCAGGACAGCGATGTCACCGCGGTGGAGCGTATCCTGCTCATGAAGGCCGGACAGCTTGACGGATCTTCCGCCGGCCACATACTGGCAGTCGCCCGAGATGAAGTCCACCTTCTTCAGCTTCAGCGCAGTATCAAATCCGACGGTGATGTCGTACGCTGCGATGTCCTTTGCCCAGTCCACGAAGGAAAGCGTGACCTGGACGTCATCGCCGGGGAAGCAGCTTGCACTTGTCAGCTTCAGCGTGACATTTTCCTCCAGATCAGCACCGGGCTGAACAGGCAGCTCCGTGGCAGCACCCGAAAGATACTGCGAGAGTGCATAACGGTCACGGGAGTCAATCAGGCCATCCTGCGTGATGTCATACTGCATCGTGTCATCATCGGTGAAGAGGGTTTCCACATGTTCACCGAGCAACTTGGTCAGTGCTGCAAGATCCTTATCGTCCCGTTTCCCGTCGCCGTTGATATCGCCGCGGCTGGCCGCTTCGATTTCAGCAGCGAAAGCAGTTTGGGCTGTTTGCAGCGGCAGGGCACTCAGCAGCATAAACGCTGCCGTGCCGCAGGCGAACAGCCGGTTTCGCAACTTTTCCATAGCAACTCCTTTTCAAGATTGTGTGTATTGTGCGTACAGATGCCGGACAGCACAGTGATAAATGTGCGCATCTATACGCTCAGTCTAAGTTTATCACACTTTCTTATGATTGTCAATATAAAAAACTGCGATTTCACTGCAAAATACCTTTCAAATATTGCGTTTTATCTCTGAATAAAACTGTTGAAATAGGCTGAACATGAGTAGACAACCGGCAAACTGTGTGCTACAATGAAGAAAACAGCACGGAAAAGGAGGCTCTGCTCATGAATACAGGAAAAACCGCGGCCGTTCTGGCGGCTGCCATGCTGATTACCGTTCCGTTTCAGCAGGATTCTGCTGCGGCAGCCGGGAATGCTTCGCCCACGCCTGCGGAAATCCGGGCGTTCTACGCAGAGCACCCGTGGACGCACGCAGCGCCCGTCTATACGGAGATGCCGTCCGCAGAAGAACCGTACAGCGCGGGCAGCCTCTCGGAACAGACCTTGCAGGAGGCGCTGAACTGCCTGAACCTCTGCCGGTTCGCGGCGGGCGTCCCCGCAGATATTCAGCTCTGCGACCGCTACAACGAGGCCGCACAGGCAGGACAGCTCGTGGATCTGCTGAACGGAAGCCTTGTGCATCACCCGCAGCAGCCGGAGGGCCTGCCGCAGGAAATCTATGCGCGGGCCTATCAGGGCAACAGCAGCTCCGACCTCTGGTGCGGCTGCCATGACCTGCCGGAGTCGGTTGCGGTGTATCTGCTTGACCCGGGCAAGGCCAATCTGGAAACGCTCGGGCACCGGCGCTGGCTGCTGAACCCCGCCATGCGCTATACGGGCTTCGGCTATGTGGAGGGCTATACCGGCTGCTACGTCACCGAGCGCGGCCGCGAAGCGCCGTTCACCGGGGATTTCATCGCATGGCCGCCGCAGAATATGCCCTATGAGCTCTATGCGGATGTGCTGAACGGACAGACCGGCTATCCGTTCTCCGTGACGCTCGGCGCGGATTACGACATGCCCGAGGAGGAAAACGTGCAGATCGACCTGTATTCGCAGATGCAGAACCGCACCCTGCATTTTTCCGCGGACGGCGGCAGCAGCGCAGACCGGCAGGAGCTGCATGTGGATACCGGCTATTACGGCAGCACAAACTGCATCATCTTTGACCCGGACTGCGGACTCTTTGACTGTGACGACGTCCTGACAATCCGCATTTCCGGCATCACGAAAAACGGAACAGAAGCACCGCTCAGCTATCAGGTGCGGTTCTTCCGGCTGAACGAACCCGAAAGCGGCATTGCAGAATCCGGCGCCGAACCGTCCGTTCTGGCCTGCTGGCTGCTCTGCACCCCGGAGTCGGCGCCCGGCGATCCCGGCTCCTGTGACCGCAACGGCGACGGCGTCCTCGATGCCCGCGACCTGAGCGCCGTCAAGCAGATGATCCTTGCCGGATAAGGAGTGCGCAATATATTCCGAAAATTTAGCAAAATATTCTCTTGACTATCAATCTATATATATATAATATGATAATGGAGAGATGTATCAAAGCGCCTCACGGGGAAAGGTAGAACAGGTCTTTATCAGGGAGGGGTAAAAAATGAAACGCCACTGTATCTGCTGCCTGCTGTCCGCGATGATGATTGCGGCAACATGCTGTATTTCGGCAGCCACGGTTTCTGCCGAAGAGCCGCCGGTATCCGCCAAAGCAGCGGAAGAGGGAGAACCGGCCGTCACGCAGCCGGTTGACTGGGATCTTGTCGATCCGGCCGTCACACAGCCGGTCCGTCAGGATGCTGCCGATCCGAAAGAGCTGTACGGCCTGAAAGCCGAACCGTCAGCGGTCAGCCTGAAGGTCGGGGAAAAGCAGAAGCTGAGCGTCACATGGGACGGCGACGTCTACCGCACGGACATCATGCGCTTCCAGACCGACAACAAAGAAATCGTCGCTGTGAATGAGGACGGCGTGATCGAAGCACTGTCGGAGGGCACCGCAACAGTCAGCGTCATTGCATCGCTGGACAGCAAAAAGATCACGCTCGGGCCGTCCGATTACGGCACACGCACCGTAAAGGTCAGCGTCACGGTCACGGATCCGTCGCTGACGGAATCCCAGCGCGCCGCGCTGGAAAAGCTGGCGACGATCGAGCAATACTGCAAATATCTCCGGGAGCGCGCCGTCATCCGCGGCGAAATCGCACCGGATGCAAAGCGGCTCACGTTGGACGAGGTCAATCAGATCATTGACGGTTCTGCGTCTTTCAGTGAGGTTTCCGAAAAGATCAAAGCAGCGCAGAAATATCCGGATTATTACGACGACATAGAGCAAACAGCGATTGAATATTGGTTTGATAACCGCAGAACCGAATGGATCACTGTCCTGCCTGACATGGAGCGCATTTACTGCATCCGGGACGACGAGAACGGCCGCCCGCTGGAAAGTCAGCTGCTGTATCCGGAGCGGGAGGCGCCCATTCAGAGTACAGAAACAGCGGTTGACCGGATTTTCACTGATTTCAACGAAACCTACGGCGGCACCTATACGCCGGAGCCGCAGGAGCAGCTGTACGGCCTGGCAATGGATATTCCGGCCGATCTGCATGTCGGGGAAGTACGCCAGATTCTCGGTTTCTGGGATGCGGACTGCTATCTGCCTGAGCCGGTCATCCAGTCCAATAATAATAGTATTGCGTTGATTTACAATGACGGTCATCTCTTTGCACAGAAGGTCGGGACAACGACAGTCTGGATCAAGGGCAAGCTGGATCCGGCAAAGGTCGCGCTTTCTGAGGGCGATGACGGTGTCCGCATGATCACAAAAACGATCACGGTCACGGACAGCAGCGATCTGACAAATGAACAGAAAACCGCTCTGGCTGCGGTGCATGCCAGGGAAGGAGAGACGACCGATCAATTCCTGCGGATAAAAGCGGAGATCAAAGGACTTCTGAAATCGGATGCACCGCGGCTTTCGCTGGACGAAGTCAGTCAGATCATCGAAGCATCGGATTCCATTGAGGAAATTCTCCGGAAGCTGACCGACGCGCATCCGTATCCGGATTATTACGGCGGCAGCGGGTTCACCTCCGTGTACTACTGCCTGAATAAAACAGGCACCGAGCGGATCCGAATCGACCTTGCCGCAGGGCATCCGGCGCATGGCATCGGGTATGAACGGCTGGATCAGAACGGCATCTGGCAGGAATGGCGCGAGCTGTACCCGGACGATCAGGTGATAGTATACACGAAAAATACCAAAGCAGATTGGCTTTACCTCATACTCCATGAAATTGCAGGCAGCATTCCGAGACCGGGCGATGCCAACTGTGACGGCAGCATTGACGTTGCAGACGCCGTTCTGATTGCAAGATTCGCCGCGGAGGACAGAGAAGCGGCCATGACCGATCAGGGCAAGGAGAACGCAGACGTCAACCATGACGGCAACACGGACGGACAGGACGCCGCAAAGATTCTGCAATTCATTGCCCGGAAGATCAGCTATGAGGATCTGACCGCAAAGAATTATGCGTTTACCGCAGCGTATGTCCGTACCCCGAAAAAATTTTCCGGCAACGATCCGCAGGCCAAAACGGTTTCAACCCGTGAGGATTTGGACGCATTTATTGCCGAAAACGCGGAGGCCGTGCAGATTTCCGATATTGATGAAGAACCGGGAATCAGCTTTGCAGATGCAGCCGCAAAGTATACGAGCGACTGGTTTGATGCGCATAAGCTGCTGGTCGTCAGTCTGAGGGAACCCAGCGGTTCGATTCGCCATGAAGTCACTGCTGTGAGCGAAAACACCGTCTGCATCAACCGGCTCAATACGCACGGCGGTTTCTTCGACATGGCGGACTGGCACATCCTGATCGAGCTGGACAAATCCGCAGCGATCTCCGACAGTATCTCTGTCCAGACGACTGCGTCTGATTGAATTATAAAACAACAGCGGGCGCTGATGCAGCAATCAGCGCCCGCTGTTTTATGCAGAAAAAGCGGTATCTCCGATGATTTTATAATGGGGGCGCTGCCCTCATTACGGATCATCGCGCAGCACTCCCTTTTTCAGGGAACGCTCTGCCCGTCCGCGGCTGCCTTTTCCCGCACCCGCGCGCAGGCTGTTGCAATGCTGACGCTTTCGGCACCGGCCTCCAGCAGCAGATCCGTGCAGCGCCGCAGCGTGCTGCCGGTCGTCAGAACGTCGTCCACCAGCAGAATGCGCTTGCCCTCCAGACTGCCGCCGCTGTACTGGAACCGCTGCGCATACAGCGAACGCGCATCCGACGGCAGATCGTGCTGCCGCAGTGTCCCCTGCCGTTCCGTCAGCAGGTCGCGCCGCGTCGGGACGTCCAGCGCCTTTGCAAGCGCTTTTCCGAGGTTTTCCGCATGGGCATAGCCCTGCGAGAGCCTGCGCCGCCGTGTCACCGGCACCCATGTCACAAAGGAGAGCGTTTCCGGATCGCAGACCTTGCGGACGGTTTCCGCGAGCTTCTGCCCCGCATACCGCGCAAACCCGCGGTCGCCCTCCTTCATGGAGAGAATGCCGTTCCGCGCCGTATCGCGGTAGGAATACAGTACGGCGCCGCTGTCCCACGGCTGTGCGGACTGATCGGCAGCCCAGTCGTCATACGAGATACGTTCTGCCTCCAGTGCCTCCATGCAGGCCGGGCAGAGCAGCTGGTCATACGGGATGCGTTCATAGCAGCAGTCACAACGGTTCGGATAAGGCAGATCAAGCAAGCGCAGTTTCAACAACGGATTCATAAGAGAACACCTCAACTTTCGTGCAAACAGGTTGTTCGTCGCAGCCGGATAATTCCGGTCAGCCGGAACGGATCCGGCATTCCGTGCCGATGATCCTGTTTCCGTCAAAGACCACTTCCCGTCCCGGCTCCGCGCCGTCACAGTCCGTGATGATTTCCCCTGGGAATTCCCGTTCCCGTATCATTCTCTTTGCTGTTTCAGTTTTGCCGCATCCCGGATGCTTCTCACGCGTCAGCGCTCTCCGCCCCGATCGGCAGTTCCTCCCGGCTTACCATACTTTGCAGCATTTCACAGAGGCAGGAATACCGCTCTGTTTTCTGCTGATTCTGCACCATTTCAAAGACCTTGCGCGGCGATCCGACCAGAATCAGCAGCTTTTTCGCGCGCGTCACCGCCGTATACAGCAAACTGCGGTAGCTTAACCGGTCGCTGCCCTCCGGGAGCACCAGAATCACAGCCTCAAACTCGCTGCCCTGACTCTTATGTACCGTGACCGCATAGGCCAGCTCCAGCTGATCGAGCTGCTCGGCGCGGTAGGTCACGATTCTGCCGTCAAAATCGGCTTTGAGGGTATTCGTGCCTTTGTCAATCTGCACGACGGTTCCCATGTCGCCGTTGAAGATGCCCGCGCCGCGCTCCCCGGCGCGCGTCCACTCCATCTCATACTGATTCTGAATCTGCATGATCTTATCGCCCTCGCGGAACGTAAACAGCAGATTTTTCATGATCGGCTTGCCGTACTGCGCAGGGTTGACCGTATCCTGCAAAAGCTGATTCAGCGTGACCGTGCCGAGAATGCCCTTGCGCGTCGGAGAAATCACCTGAATATCGTTCTGCGGCGTGAAGCCGTAGGCCTGCGGCAGTCTGCTGTGATAGAGCTCCTGCACAAAGGCCGCAGCCTCGGCGGCATTCCGGCGGTCGAAGAAGAAGAAATCGCTGCTTTTTTCACGCAGATCCGGCATTTCCCCGCTGACGATCTGATGCGCGCTGCGGATAATGCAGCTCTCCTGCGCCTGCCGGAAAATCTCCGTCAGCCGGACGACCGGCAGCCGTCTGCTCGCAATCAGCGTGTGCAGCAGATGCCCCGCCCCGACAGACGGCAGCTGATCCTCGTCCCCGACCAGAATCAGGCGGCAGGACAGCCGGAGCGCGCGCAGCAGTCCCTCAAACAGCAGCGTATCCACCATGGACACCTCGTCCACGATGATGACGTCTGCCTGAAGCGGGTTCTGCTCGTTATGCTGAAAAATCAGCTGTCCAAGCTCATCGTAATCCGTGCCGAGCAGCCGGTGAATCGTTTTCGCCTCGCGCCCGGTCAGCTCGGTCATGCGCTTGGCGGCTCTGCCGGTCGGCGCCGCGAGCAGCACGGTGCTCCCGGCTTTCAGGCACAGATGAATCACGCTGTTGAGCGTGGTGGTCTTGCCGGTGCCGGGGCCGCCCGTCAGCACCATGATCCCGCGGGAAAATGCACATGCAATCGCCTTTTTCTGGAGCTCCGCATAGGTCATGCCGGTTTCCTGCTCCTCCTGTGCGATGCCTTTGGTGCAGTCAAAATCCTCCGGCGGAGAGAACGAAAGCATCGCAGAAATGCGCGTTGCAATGAAATCCTCCGCCTCATAATACACATCCAGATAGATATAATCGCCGTCCGGCGCGGAATAGGAATAAATCACGCGGTCGTCGATTGCGTCATGATAAGCCTGCTGAAAATCCTGCTCCGTGATGCCGAGTGCGCGTCCGGCGAGCATCCGGAAATCCGGAAACGGCAGGCAGGTATGCCCCTCCAGCGCGGCTGTTTCCAGCAGCCAGCGGAAACCCGCAAGAATCCGCTTCGGGGAGTTGGCCGGGATCTCCAAGTCCGCAGCGACCTTCTCCGCAGTACGGAATTCCAGTCCGATGCCCGCGCCGCAGAGCCGGAACGGGTTATCCTGAATGACCTCCCATGCAGCCGCCCCCCAGCGCCGGTAGGCCTGCATCGCGGCAGACGCGGAAATCCCGTAGGTCTGGAGCTTGCCCATGAGCGCGCGCAGCCCGAAAATCTGCTGCGCGGATTCCGCAATTTCCTCACATTTCTGCGGTGAGATGCCTTTGATCCGGTAGAGCTTTTCCGGTTCCTTTTCAATGATTTGCAGCGTGAATTCCCCGAATTCCGCGACGATGCGCTTTGCAAGCGCCTTGCCGATGCCACGGATGACGCCGCTTGCAAGATACCGTTCAATATTCACAACGGTCGAGGGGAGTGCGCGCACGCAGCTGTCCGCACGGAACTGCTGTCCGAACCGCGGGTGCGTGACGAAGCTGCCGGTCAGCTCCAGCTCCTCACCGGGCTCCAGGTGCCCGAGCTCCCCGACGACGGTGATCATGGCCTCCTCCGTTTCCAGATCGGCAACGACATAGCCGGTGTCTTCGTTATAAAACATCACGTCATCGACTGTTCCGCGCAGCGCCTGTACCATTTTCGGCTGCATCCTGCCGCCTCCTCTTTCCATCATGTTCATATATTGTTATTATACCCCTTTTTCGGGTGAATTGTCAACTCCCCTGCTTTCATAATATAAACGCGCGGGGATCCGGTCTGACCGGATCCCTGCGCGCTGTTTCTGATTCAGTTGAGAGGGGGATTACGAAACCGTGTGAACGGTGACCGTATTGCCTGCGGTGAACGTGCCGCCGTCCGTGCCGCCGGAATAATCACTGTATATGTAATGGTCGCCGCCGCTTCCGGTGCCGCCGTAGCTGACCTGATACTCACCGTTCGGGAGCAGGTTCGGACCGGAGTACAGCACATACTTATAGCTGTTCGGGGAGCTCATCGTAAAGAGCGTATTGCCGCCGCTCTTCACATTGACGGCAGAATCACCCGCCTGTGCATTCGAGAACACAATGCCGACAACATTGGCCGTTGTGGTGGAAGCATCCGGCATCGAGCAGGTGTTGCCGATGGCCCAGAAGGTTCCGCCGGTCACCGTCAGTGCGTCGCCGCACGCGATTGCGCCCTTTTCCTCACGGACACCGCCGATAAAGACCGACGAACCGCCCATGATATTGATAAAACCGCGCGTCTTCATGCCGTTTGTACCGCCGTTGCAGAACATCGTGCCGCCGTAGATCTCAATGGCGTCATTGGAGTGCAGGCAGGACTTCGTTGCCGTAATATTGATATTACCGCCCTTGACCTGAATATCATCATCACTGTGAATGCCGTGTGCATAAACGCCGGTGATGTTAAGCTCGCCCTCGCCCTTGAGCACCACGGTATCCTCAGAGTAGATTGCGCCGTGATCCGCATCATGCGTACCGCCGTCCTGGATATAATTGACCGTACCCGGCATGCTCTCCAGCGTCACCTTTTTGGCTGCCTGGCAGTTGATCGCAGAGCCCGCCTTGTTGGTGATGCTGCAATTATTCAGGAACAGCTTGACTTTCTTCTTATCGGTTTCAATATAGATCTGGCCGTTCTCCAGCTCGCCGGAGATTTCATAATGGCCGCCCTTGGAAATCGTGATCTTGCTGCCGCTGACCGAAATGCCCTCGCCAGAATACTTGGCACTGGATCCGTTCAGCTGGATGTACTTCATCGGCTTCTCCTCGTCGCCGTCATCCTCATCGGGGTCGCCGTCATCGGGCGCGGACGTATCGCCTGCCTTGCTGTTGCCGCCCTGATTCTGCTGGCCGCCGGTGTTGTTATTCTTGTTCTCCGCCTTGCTGTCGGCGCTGCCCTTGTCGTCCGCGCTCGACGCATCCCCGCTGTCCGCAGACGTATCCTTGCCGGAGGCCTCCGCCTTGCTGTCGGACTTGGAATCCTTGGAGTCCTTGGAATCCTTGGAATCCTTGGAGCTCTTGGAATCCGCCGAGGACTTTGCGTCCTTCGATCCCTCAGAATCGGACGAAGCCGCAGAACCCTTCTCAGAGCTTTCGTCCTCGTTTTCGGTTTTATCCTGAGAAGCCGCAGAATCCGGGCTTCCCGCCGCTGCGGGATCGTTATTCGTACCGCATGCCGTCAGCGGGGCCGCAAGCAGCATAGCGGAAAGCAGCAGCGCAAAAATTTTCGTATTTCTCATATTCAAGAATCCTCCCTGTTTTTCCTGTGAAAGCAGAAAAAGACCGAGGGGTGTACCTCAGTCTTTTTTGCGTTTGCATCATTTTGCCTTTGTATCGTAGATCTGATCATCGTATTTATAGAGCACGAGCGTGACGTTGAGGTTGCCGTTCAGCGCACGGATATCATCGATGAACTTTTTCTGATCCGCGTCGGTTCTGACGCGCACAGAATATACCAGATCAAAGAGCGTTCCGAAATCGGTGGTCTTGACGCGGCGGAGCAGATACGAGGTCGTATACTTGTCAAACACCTTATCGAACAGGCCGTTGTAATTGAGGTTTTCCGGAATCGTGACTTTGAGTGTCATATCCTGTGTTTTCGGGGCTGCAAAGTTGATGACATTGAAGAGAATCAGCACAGCCGCCATGATGAAGAAAATCAGGAAGGCGTATCCGATGAAGCCGACGCCGCAGACCGTACCCATCACCATCGCAAAGAACACATATGCAATGTCACGCGGATCGCCGGGCGCGGAACGGAACCGCACCAGCGAGAAGGCACCGGTCAGGGAAATCGCTGCGGTCACACCCACACCGCTTGCCAGAACACACATCATCACAAGAATCGTTGCGACCAGGCCGGAAAGCATCGGCATTGCAAGCACGTAGCTCTGCGTATAACCGGTCTTTCTGTGCGTAAACATATACACCAGACCGATCAGAACACCGATCACCAGTCCCGAGAGGATACAGGCAAGTACCTGCCAGACGCCCGGAGCATCCAGGCTGTACTGCGACTGGTCTGCAAACAGTCTTGCAAAAATTGCGGGGGTATCAAGCACAGCGGCGTGTGCGGCCATGAGGTTAAGCATAGATAATCTTCCTTTCATCCTGTTTCTTCGTTGTTTGCTGTGTCTGCTCACGCACGAAGTTTTTGTAGGCGTTGCCGTACTTCGAGAAGCTGTGGCGGCGGATCTCCAGTTCGGAGAGCGCCTGACTCATCCACAGCGGGATCGAACCGGGCACCTTGATTTCCATCAGGCGCTGATCGGGCAGAATGATCTTGCCGCCGTAGCTTGGCTTTGAAAGCGTGAGATCGTACCGTCTTTCAGTGATGTCACGGTCAAAGGTCAGGCGGAACTCCGGATCGTCCTTTCCGAAGAACGCAGCACGCTGGTAGCTGATATACTGCCGCGGCTGAATGGAATCATAGAAGTTCAGGAAAACATCCAGCTCCTTCATGACCTGCTGGTCAATGAAGCGCTCGTAATACGGCTTGACCCGCGTCTGGATGTAGGTTTCCGCATCCACAAGCGTCATAGCGACACGGCGCTTGGTGACGATGCCGCCGATTTTTCTCTTGATCTCAAGAAAGACCGAGGCATACGGGTCTGCCGGGGAGTAATAGCTCCGCAGGCGGAGCTTTTCCTTGAAATAGGGTTTCTGAATAGACTGCCGGATCAGGTAATTGTCCGGCGTATCATAATACAGGTTATAAATCCCGTATTCCTTTCCGTCAACACAGAATTTGTCAGGGTTCATGTGCTCATGCACAATCGGCAGCAGAAGGTCGAACTGCTCTTTTGAGAGCAGGAACTTGACTTCCCTGCGCTGGAATGTACTGATAGCCATAGCAATGCCTCCCCTACTGATACGAACTGTTAAGGCGGTTTCGTATTTCTCTTGCCGCGAACAGACGCGGCTTCCCCCTTAGCTTGCTTTCAGTATACCGGAAGCAACTTAAATGAACCTGAATTATTTCTTTATATTTGTGTTCGGAAAGTGTTCGTTTCCGAAAAATTCAGGAGTTATTTTCTCTCTTTTTTGGTATTGATTAACAATCGCTCAATCCTTCAGCGGCAGTCCCTTGCCGTCCTGATTGATCTTTCCGGTGAGCAGCATAATGCCCTCCACAAAGCCCCAGATTCCCGAAACAACGCCGAGGAATCCGCAGGACAGCAGCGTCATCACCAGCTGAACCACTGCCTTGGACGTATAGCCCAGATAGAAGTTATGGGCACCGAACGCGCCGAGCAGAATGCCGAGCACACCGGCTGCCGTCTTGGATTTGTAGGTCACCGTGCCGTAATACTGTCCGGTGTTGCCCTGCTGGAAGGTATTCGGCTGTGCAAATGCCGCATTCCGGTTCGCGCCCTGCATATTCGGATCGGCCGAACGGAATGTCTGTGCGCCGGACTGGCCGAACTGCTGCCCGAAATTCGGGTTCGGCTGGCCGAAGCTCTGCGCCTGATTGAATGTCTGTGCCTGATTGAACGTCTGCGCCTGCTGGAACTGCGGCTGTGACTGCGCAAAGGTCTGCGCCTGCTGGAACTGCGGCTGCGCCTGAGCAAAGGACTGTGCCTGTGCAAACGGCTGTGCCTGCTGCGCCTGTGCAAACGCCTGGCTGCCGATGCCCATTGCATTGACGGGGTTGCCGCAGATTTCGCAGATGACCGCGCCTGCCGGCGTTTCAGATCCGCATTGTGCGCAGTATTTCACACCGGTTCCTGCTGCAAATCCGCAGCTCGGGCAGGTAATATCTGTATCAAGCATGACTTCCGCACAATTTCTGCAAAACATATTGTTGTTACCTCCTTTATGCCCGCGAAACGACTGTGTATATTTCGCTGATTGTATTATACTGCTTTTTTTTGCTTCTGTCAAGAGATTCCATGTGTCTTCATAATACTTTCATGTTTTACGTTTTTTCATCCGCAAAAAACGGCTCTGTCACCCGGTAATTGCCGTAAACGGCGAACACGCCCGGCACCGGCATATACATGCAGTCCCGCATCAGCAGGCCGTTTTTCAGGCGGATCGTCACCAGCTTCACATCCCGGTTCCAGAAATCCGCGGCTGCGGCAAAGGAATAGTCATCCCGGGCTTTCAGGCGGCCGTCCTTGAGCGTCAGCACGCCGTCGTCCCCGAACTCCGCGGTATACACATCATAGTAGATCTGCGCGAGCGCTTCGTCCGTCAGACAGTCCCCGAGCTTCACCAGCTTATCAAAAAAGTCCGAGAGCGCCCCGCTGTCCGTGACCGTTTCCAGCACATTGCCGTCCGCGTCCTTCACCGTCAGCGATTCAATGTCCGCGGCCTTGCCGATGCCGTAGGACGCGCAGACCGCCCAGACCGACGGCGACTCATCCAGATACCGGAACCCGGAGAGCTCATAGGCCATGTAGCCGTCCTGCCCTTTCAGCAGCACGATGCCGCGCTCCTTTTCCGCATCCTCCAGCGGCTTGCAGGCGTAAAGCGGACATTCGACGGTGCCGGTTTCCGAGGGGAATTGCAGCACGCCCAGCTCACTGCCGCAGAGCGCCTCCCCGATCTCCTCCGCCTCCGGCACATAATCCCGCACGGTTTCCTGCGAACACTTCTGATAATACGCGCCGTCAAAGGTCAGCGTATCGTAAACGGATTTGTAGGCCGCCTGCTCCACCTGCTGCCCGACACGGTGCCAGATCAGCAGCCACGCGCCCGCGAACAGCAGCACAGCGCACAGGCCGAGCAGCAGCTTCCAGTGATTCTTCCAAAATGCTTTCATTCGTTTTGCCTCCGGTCAGTTCAGAATATTCCGCAGCACCGTATAAATCAGCACTGCAATCAGGACGCAGACCCAGAACAGGCCGCGCCGCGGAATCAGCTTTTTCGGTCTGCCGAGCGCCCGCATCCACAGTTCAATATAAGCAAGCAGCGCCAGCAGCACGCCGAACGGGATCAGCGCATTCTGCCGCAGGGATTCCGCAAAATCCAGCCTGCACAGGGCAAAGACGCTGTGCGTCATCCCGCAGGACGGGCACAGATATCCGGTCGCCGTCCGCAGCAGACAGGGCGGCATATGCGGCATGACGAACGCGGCATACGCCGTTTTCAGCAGGAGCAGCAGCCCCGCCGCGGCAAACGGCAGCACGCAGAGCAGCGCACATTTCTGCGATTTTTTCAGTATCAGCTTATGTTTCATCGTGCAGCGCAATGCCTCCCCTCTCGTGGAATCTTGATAATCAGAAAAAATATATCGAAAAACGATAAAAAACTATTGACAAACAGAAATTTCTGTGCTATACTAAGCTCAACAAAGCAAAGGAGTGGATCCACAATGGCCAAAAAATGGACTGCAACCAAATCTCTGTTTCTTTCCCGGATGCTGACGCTCGCCTCCCTGGCGATTGCCGTCGCAACCCTGTTCTGCATCCCGTTTCTCGCGGAATGGTACGATGCGATCTCCGGGGATCCGCCGATCCGCAATCAGCTGATCGTCTGCCTGTACATCAGCGACGCGCTCGGAATTCTCGCACTCTGGCAGCTGCATAAGCTGCTGCGGAATATCAACAGGCAGCGCGTGTTCGTTCCGGAAAACGCCGCCTGCTTCCGGCTGATTTCATGGTGCTGCTTCGCCGTCTCGATCCTCTGGATGGTCATGTTCCTGACCTGCATACGGTTCCATGAGTTCATCATTTCCTTTATGGCAGCCTTTGCAGGGCTGGTCATCCGGGTGATGAAGAATCTGCTGGAGGCGGCCGTGGAGCTGCGGGAAGAAAATGACTACACCATCTGAAGGGAGGCGGAGCGCATGCCGATCGTAGTCAACCTGGATGTGATGATGGCGAAGCGCAAGATCTCCGCCGGAGAGCTTGCAGAGCGCGTGGACATCACACCCGCAAACCTCTCGATCCTGAAAAACAACAAGGCAAAAGCCGTCCGGTTTTCCACACTGGAGGCAATCTGCCGGGAGCTTGACTGTCAGCCGGGCGACGTTCTGGAATATGTCAAGGACGAATAAAGGCCCGGCCTGACAGAACAGGCTGTGCAAGACAAAAGGGGGCGGCGGCCGCACGGCCGCAGATCGTCCGCTCGGATATATGGAAAAGAAGGAGAATCAGCATGAATGAGATGAATCAGATTCCGACCGGTGAAATGCCTGCACCGGAAGGCATACAGGCTGCCGTTTCGCTGCCGCAGACCGCCGCTTATCCGCAGACGCAGAAGCGCGTCTTTGACCTGCTGCCGCACGATCCTGCCTTTGCATGGATTATGCTGCCGCTCGGATTTCTGTTCACACGGTATGTGGTGTTCCGTGCAGACGGCTTTTTCACGACCGGCTTTTATCTGCTGCTGTTCCTGTGCAGCGAAATCTACCTCAGAAAAGCCGGATGCAAAATAACACTCCCGCACCGTATTCTCGGTGTACTCCTCTGCGCATTCAGCACCGTATTTTCGCTCACCGCGAGCCCGCTGCTCCACGGCCTCTGCTTTCTCTTTATGACGGCGCTGTTCATCTGGCGGACACATGCCGCCGCAGCCGGAACAGGCTTTGTCACGCGGTTTCTGCCGTTTGATCTGGCAGAATCCGCATTCCGTGAGCCGGGCCGCAATATCGGCGCAGGGCCGCAGGCCATCTCGTATTCCGTCCGGAAGTCGCCGTCTGCAAGCACCGTAAAAAATATTCTGCTCGGGCTGCTCATCACCGTGCCGCTGACCGCGGTTGTCGCGGTGCTGCTGGCCAAGGCCGATTCCGGCATCCAGAGCATGCTCCGCAGCATGACCGATATGGTTTCTGAAAATATGGTGCGCTCGATCACGGAGCTGGCATTCGGCGTTCCCGCGGGCATCTGCCTGTTCGCCGTACTGTACAGCGCCGTGCAGCGGAAAAAGCGCCCGTATCCGATGCCGTCGGAATCCTTCTACGAGGAGCTGCTCGGCCGGACACGCAAAATCCCGAACGCGGGACTGTACGCCGGTGTCACGCCGATCTGCCTGCTGTATCTGGCCTATGTGATCTCCCAGACAAGCTATTTTCTCTCCGCATTCGCGGGAAAGCTGCCCTCCGATATGATCTATTCGGAATACGCACGCCGCGGCTTCTTTGAGCTCTGCGCGATTGCGGTCATCAACCTGATTGTCATTCTGGTGCTGACCGGCTGTGCGAAAAAGGGCGGCAGCACGCGCCCGAAGCTGCTGACCGGCTATGCGGTTGTGCTCTGTCTGTTCACACTGTTCATCATTGCAACGGCACTTGCAAAAATGCTGCTTTATATCAAAGCCTACGGTCTGACCGCACTGCGGCTCTATACCGCATGGTTCATGGTTCTGCTGGCCGTGGTGTTCTTTGTGCTGATGCTCCGGCAGTTCGTCCGGAAGCTCCCGACCGCCGCGATCCTGAGCGTTGCCTTCACCGTGCTGTTCGGCCTGCTCTGCTTTGCAAAGCCGGAAACCAGAATCGCGGAATACAACATCGCAAGATACGAAAACGGGACGCTCAAAGATCTGGATGTGCAGATGCTCTGCGAGCTCTCGGAGGATGCCTACACCGTCATGGCAAAGCATCCGGATGCCCTGGAGCGCGCCGGTCAGTGGGAATACTTCCGGGAAAAAGCGGAAAACCGCACCGACCGTTACAGAATTCAGAAGGATTGCAGCTGGAACCTGCCTGCGCAGATTCTGATTCAGCAGATCCATACCGACACCGGAAGAGGAGTGACAGCATCATGAAACAAATGGCAAAAGATTTCCTGCGCGGCACCGTCTGTACCGCATGTACCATGCTGATCATGGTAATCGCCGCCGCCATCTTTTCTGCAAGCCGGACGGAAAGTCTGCTCGCCCTGCTCGGCGGCGCGGCCGCCATCCTGTATCTGAACATCCTGCTGCTGCGGACACCGGACAAAAAATCACGGATCCGCCGCACAGTGACGGCATTCCTCATGTATCCTCCGCTGGTCGGCGTCAGTTATCTGATCTATCGGATTCAGCCGGATTTCGTGCTGGGCAATATATCCTCGGACGGCCTGTGCTTTCTGTTCATCATCGGGCTCCCCGCTGTGTTCCTGCTCATGGGAATCGCAGCCGTTTACGCCGCAAAGCAGAAAACGCATCCGGTCATCCCGCTTGTTCTCATGTATGTGCTCTATGCAGTCTGTCAGGCAGATGCGTTCCGCCTTGCATCAAGAGCGACACTCGGGACGAATATCCTCGACCTGATCGAATACACACAGTATGCACGGTGCGGCTTCTTTGAGCTGTGCGTGCTCGCAGTCATCAGCTTTGTGATCATTCTCCTGCTGAACCGGAGCATCCGGAACGGCAGCGCCCGGAATCCGAAGCGGCTGAAAGGGCTTTCCGCTGCGCTCTGCCTGTATACGGCGTTCATCGCTGTGACAGCGCTTGCGCAGATGACAGTCTATATCAAAGTGCGCGGCCTGAGCGAACGGCGGATCTACGCCTCATGGGTTGCCGTAATACTGGGCATTGCTTTTCTGGTGCTGCTCGTGAAGCAGTTTGTCAGAAAGCTCCCGTCCGCTGCCGTCATAGCCGTTTTCGTAGCGGTCACGGCCGGTATGCTATGGCATTCCCGTCCGGCAGTGCGGATCGCGGAATACAACATCGAACGCTATGAATCCGGTTCGCTGAATGAGCTGGACGTCAAAATGCTCTGTACGCTGCCGGATGACGCCTATACCGTCATGGCTCAGCACGAGGATACAATCCGGCAGGCCGGTCAGTGGGACTTCTATCTGGAGCATGCGGGACTCCGCAGGCATTCCTGAAACGGGAATATGATATCATGAAGCTGAAACAAACCGCCGTCGATCTGTTCTGCGGGCTGCTCTGTGCGGCCTGCCCCGTCCTGTTCTCGGCAGCGGCCTTTCCGGGAAAGCTCCCCGTCACGGCAGCGGCCGCGGGGTTTGCCGTAACACTCTGCACGCTGCTGCTCCGGACAAAAACACGCACATCCCGGCGGGTGCGCAGCATCACGGCCGCGGCAGCATTTCTGCCGATGATGTGGGCAAGCATCCGGTACGGCATTCACGATGCGGTATACAAATGGATCAATCCCGCATATATCCGCGAATTCGGGAAGCCGAATGTCGGTGACGCCGCAGGTCTGATCCTGATCTGGGTTCCCGCGTCCGTCATTGTCCTGCTACTCCCGATTTTCCTTGCCTCAAAAATGGCAGAGCAGCAGGAACAGCAGACATCATAAAAAGAGGAGGCAAAGCCGTGATCCAACAGACTCCCCCTGCGAATAACGCGCAGGATCAGCGCAAGCGGCGGCGTCAGAGCGCCAATCTGACCGGCTGCGGCTGCGGATTCTTCGCACTGATGCTCGGCATCGGCGTCATGAACCTGACCGAAAAGTTGTTCTTTCCGGGGCTGGCGGTCTGGCTGATTCTGCTTCCGCTTTGCTCCGTGCTGGTCAGAAAAACCGGCAAAGGCAGGCCGCTGCTCTATGCGATTCGCGCGGCGGGCATCACGTTGCTGGTTCTTCCCTGCATCATGACGTTCCTCTGCGTCGGCTTTTCCAAAGTCCCTGCGCTGTACCGCATCAGACGGTTCATCTACCGCGAGGGCGTCTGCGACCGGTTCCACAGCGGCGTCCTCATGCCGGAGCAGCTGCCGGACAGCCTCACGCGGTATGAATTCCATGCCCGCGTACAGGCGCCCGCACAGGATTATTCACCGGACGCCGTGCTGATTCTGAATACGGATCAGAACTGGCTGCATGCTTACGAGGATTCCCTCGCCGCAGATAAAGGGCTGTTCCGGCACGAAAATACCGTCAATGAACTGTACGATTACGATGAAGAATCCGGCGAGGAACAACCGGCCCAGCAGTGTCCGGAGCTTCTCCCGCGCTGGGTGTACGATCCGAACCGCATAACGGATGATTTGCAGCATGCGGTCTTTTATCTGCCGCAGGATGCGAAAGGAAAACCGGCGCGCTATGCCGGTGCGATGATCAATTACGAAACAGGACTGCTCGTCGTATGGATCTGAAAGGAGATTTTCTATGAAACTGATTAAAACAGCTTTGCTCACAGCAGCAGGCGTCCTGATATTTGACTGCTGTATCCTGGTCTTTGCAAACATCTGCATCGGCGCTCTGCGCGGCCCGATGCCGGTCATTACGCTGTACGACCGCGCGGAGGTCAGCGGCTCCGTGGTTTCCATCCGCGATGTCTGCGCATGGGAGCATCACCCCGGCATGTACATCACCTCTGCAAGCTGGCAGAACGGGGATCCCGAGCTGCCGGTCATCTCGGACGATCATCAGAGCGTTTCCGTCGGGGACAAATGCGGTGTGCTGGAGGTTTCCGTTGCAGAATCGCCGGATGTCATCATCCCGGAGAATACCGTCACGGTGATCGTGGGGCGGCAGCCGTGAGCCGCCGCATACGCCTTTGCATGGGAGCCGCATCCGCGTTGCTGTTCGGCATTGAGGTGCTGATCGGCATGTTCGCGGACGGCTGGGTACGCGCATATTTCGGAGATGTCCTCATCGTGATTCTGCTGTATACGCTCTGGCGGACGGTTTCGCCGCAAAAGCCCCGGTTCGGGCTGTGTCTGCCGCTCGGCATTCTGCTGTTTGCGTTTGCCGTGGAGTTTGTTCAGCTCTGGGGCTTCTGCGACCGGCTTCACATCACAAACCGGCTGCTGCGCACGCTGATCGGCACGGATTTTGCCGTTATGGATCTGCTGAGCTACTGCATCGGCACGGTACCCTGCATCCTCTGCGAGCTGTTCCTCTATTATACCATAAGAAGAAAAAAAACACAACGGGCAGCCGCATGAAAATTACGGAAAGAAGGCATATCATGAAGCATCTGCAAACAGCGGCACTGCTGCTGACAGCACTCTGCCTGACCGGCTGCGGCAGCGACCGCTATGCCCTGCCGGAAAACCCGGTCATATTTGAGGAAGGAACATTTGTCAATCCGGACGATCCGGAGGATACCTGCGGCACACGTGAATGGGACGGCAGAACGTATCTGATGTTCGGAATCGAAAAGGGCATGAAAACGCATTTCGGCCCATGCCTCGGCTATGTCGAAGGCGACGAAAATGAGCGCATTTTCGCGGCAGAGGGTCTGCCGGAAGAAGAATACCTGATCGAATATTACGTCGCGGGCGAAATGATCCAGGCCGTGTATCTGCGCTGCATCGACACGAGAGGCGATCCCGTGCCGGAGCAGCTGGAATCCTACGGCTATCCGTTCTGGGAAAACCAGCCCGATGCCTGAACACGCATTTCTATCTGAACGCACAGCAAAACACGCCCTTTCCGATTCCGGAGAGGGCGTGTTTTTCAGCGGGATCCCATGAAAACCCGGATATGCTCCCGCAAAAGATAGACAATGCTGCTGTTGACTTTGCAGATGCAGAATGCTATAATAAATGCGGGGCATTGGGCCGGACGGGCGGCCTGCCCTGACATTTTTTCAGGAGGACATATCATGAAACGCAGAACAAAACGGGCGCTGCATCTGCTTGCGGTGCTCACTGCATCTGCCTGTATGCTGCAAAATACAGCGCTGCCTGTGTATCAGCTGCATCCGGCAGACGCCGCAGAGGAACCGGCCGACGCTTTTGAGGAGCCGGAAGAAGAACCGGAAGAACTGCCGGAATACATTTCGGAGCAGGCGGGGCTGTTCCATATTGTATTCACTGCGGGCAGCAGCGAAGCAGAGCTGACCTACTGTGACAGAGAAGCCAGCGGCACGGTTGCGATTCCGTCAGAGCTGAACGGCAAAACGATCACCAAAATCGGGGAAACCGCTTTCCGTGCCTGTTACTACATAACGGGAATCAGCATCCCGGACAGCGTCACCCAAATCGGGGAAGGCGCCTTCCGTTCCTGTTATCAAATAACGGAAATCAGCATTCCGGACAGCGTCACCGAGATCGGGAACAATGCTTTTGAATTCTGCACAAATCTGGAGCGCATCCGCATTCCGGACAGCGTCACCCAAGCCGGAAACAACATTCTGGCCGGGTGCAAGAAACTGACAAGCGTCACCTGGCCGTCCGGCCTTCCGGCTGTCAGTCTTGGCGCATTCCAGGACTGTGTAAGCCTGAAAACCGTCACGCTGCCGGATAATCTCACGGAAATCAAGCCGATCGCTTTTTCCGGCTGTACCGCGCTGACAAGCATCCGCCTTCCGGACAGCGTGACCCTGATCGACAGCGGCGCATTCAGCGGCTGCACAGGCCTGACCGGTATCACAATCCCGAAAAAAGTGAGTGTCATTGACGCAAACGCTTTTTCCGGCTGTACCGGGCTGACCGGCATCAGCATACCGGCAAGTGTAACCAGGATCGGCTCAGGTGTATTCAAGGACTGCACCGGGCTGAAAAGCGTCCGCATCCCGGAAACCGTCGAACAGATCGGGGACAGTGTCTTTTATGGCTGTACGGGGCTGACTGATTTCACCTGGCCGGAATCCCTGACGCAAATTCCCGGCAGTGCCTTTGCAGGCTGCACGAAACTGAAAACCGTTACCCTGCCGGATACTGTTACAAGCATTGATTTTGGTGCATTTCAGGGCTGCACCGGCCTGACAGATTTCCGCTTCCCGCAGAACAGGGATCTGCGCTTATCCCCCAAAGCATTTGAGGGCTGCTCCTCGCTGACAAAGATCGTGCTGCCGCAGGGCACAGTGCTCATCGGAAAACGTGCCTTTGCAGACTGCACCGGCCTGAAGCATATCACCGTTCCGTATACCACAATCCGGATCGAAGATGAAGCCTTTTCCGGATGCAGCAGTCAGATGACAGTCACCGGGCTCAAAGCGACCTGTGCGGAAAGCATGGCCAGGGAATACGGCTTCCGTTTTGAGGAAACCTTTTACACGGCGGAAACCGGCGACGCACTTGCACACGGCACGGTTCCGTTCGACGAATCCGCAATCGTGCCGGACGTGCCGAATCTCATTGCAGACCGGTACTGTGCATATCCCGGCGAAACATTCCCGTTCACGATCCGGCTGGAGAACAATCCCGGATTCCAGTGCATCGGATTGGCACTGACATTCACCAATGATCTGACCGTTCCGTATGAGGACGAGGAATATCGTGAGGTCAAGTGCATCATCGGGAAACCGGCGGATCGGCTCGGATATTTCCCGAAAAAGGAGCCGGACACCCCATACATTTCATTCGTAGCTGTGTCTGCCTCCAAGACAAAAACGGCAAGCGGCCCGATGTTCACATTTGAGTTTACTGTCCCGGAGGACGCGGAACCCGGATATCTGTATCCGATGACGCTGCGATGCCTCAGCTTTTCTAAAAGCGATGACAGCAGTGACGAACTTAAGCTAATAGATTACAAGCCCGTGCTGCATGACGGCTGGGTCAAAATCCTGGACCCAACAACCGCAGCAGCTACAACGTCCACAGGAATCACAACAACTGCAACAACCAAGACCACGACCGCGACAACTAAAACAACGGCCGCGACAACCAAGACAACAACCTCGACTACCAAGGCAACGACCGCGACAACCAGGACAACAACCTCGACAACAAAGGCAACGACCGCCGTTCTCACGACAACCACCGTTCCCGCGACAACCGCCCCCGCGGTATCCCTGAAAGGTGACACCAATCAGGACGGTGCAGTCAGCGTGGATGACGCGCAGCTGACGCTGAAAGCATATACGCTCTATGTGGCAGGAAAGCCGAACGGCCTGACGCCGGAGCAGGCGAAAAACAGCGACGTCAATGAAGACGGCGACGTCAGCGTGGATGACGCGCAGAATATCCTGATCTATTATGTCAACAACACAGTGGCCGGGAACAAGCTTTCCTGGAAGGAGGTTCTGAACCGGAAAGCGCAAAAGCGTTTCCGCAATGCAAAGCACTGAAACCGGATCATATTCTGAAACACAGAACCGGGCGCCGACTGATCACAGCCGACGCCCGGTTCCTGTTTTGTGTATCATCATGCGGTTCTGAAATCTGTCACGGAATGACTTTAATATCACACGGGATGTAGCTCTGAATCCGCTGGGACGGGAAGGCCTCGGCGGCTTTCTCAGTTCCATCGTCAACGCTGCTGTCATAAGCAAAGATCCGGTAGGTTCCGCATGTTTCCGGCATATCGAAGTACAGCGTAAGCAGAACGCCGTCCCCTGAAACCGCGGCATCCGCCTGGTTTTCACAGCGGTAGAATATGGTTGGCAGGCCTTCTTCGTCATATCCGGACTCACAGTAATTATTAAAGAACACATGGATCAAACTGCCGTACATCGCGGAGGAATTCAGCCGCATGGCGTCCTTCAGCAGTGTACCTTCGACACTGATGCCGAGTCTGCTGGATTCGGAAAGCCCTTCGATTCCGTCCATCGTATCGTGATCAAACAGCTTCGACTTCAGTGCAGGGTCATAACCGAGCGCAATATGACCGGACACAAACGGATCAGCACCCTTGATGCACACATTGACCGGCACGTTTTTCTGACCGGCATGTGCAGTGACAGGCTCAAAGTAAATGACCGGGCCTTCCAGCGTTTCCGGATCAACCAGATAACCGGATGCGGCTTCACCCTCATCCACAATGATCTCTGCGCCGATAATATCACAGTCAATGTGCTCTGTATAATCAGCATCTGCATAGACATGATAAACAGGAATGATATGTTCATTTCCCTCTTCATCCACTTCCACAGAATAGGTTTTTGTGATATACTCCTGGATCACATAGCGTCCCGGCTGCGAGGGTGCGATCAGTGTGCATTCACCCAGCGCAGCGCCGTCGGGTACCTTGGTGCTGCCGTCGCCGGTTCCGCCGATATTCAGAACACGGTCGTCACATGCATGCTCCTCTGCCAGAAGATAAGAGTTTACTTCACCGTTGTAATACTGTGAACCTGTTCCGGTCAGCAAATTCATCTTCTCCATTTTATACGAAGCGTTGAAGCTCGCAACGCCCGGATCATTCTGAACAATGAGCTTCATTTTGAACTGCTCGCCGGGCTTGACATGACAGACGACCGGTGCCTTTTCATTTGTTCCGTTCGTTTCATAGGCTTTGTCCGACGGAATCAGCGAGTAGGTCAGCTTCGTGCTTTTCGGGGTTTCTGCCTTTGCAGGGGCAGCGGGTATCTGCTGCGCCGGTGTCTGCTGTGCCGGGGGTTCTGCGGCAGCTTCCTGCGTATTGGCTGCCTGCTTCGGGGCAGCGGCCGTTTTGGAATCCGCCGTCTTTTTCGCCGTTGATTTGACCTCGTTCTGCTTTGCGGCAGACTTTGTTTCCGCTGCGGTCGCGGCAGTTTCCTCCGTTTCCGTTTCTGCGGCTGTGGTTTCCGCTGTGACCTCGGTCATCTCGACGACCTCGCTTTCTGCGGTGCTGACAGAATCATCCGCAGACTTGTGAAGCATAAAGCCGCCAATCCCGACATTCAGTGCGAGCAGTGCCGCAGCAACGGCCGAACCGGTTGCAACACCGCGGCGTGTCATACGGAACACGCTCTTCTCCTGCTGATCTGACTGTTTCATCGTATCCTCCTCACCGGACGGAATCTGCCGGAAGCGGCGGTGCTGCATCATTTCGGTAATATCATCCTCCGAAGCGCAGTCCATGATCTTGAAATAATCTTCCGTTTTCACAGCAACTCCTCCTTTTCAAGAAATGCTTTCAGTTTTTTGCGTGTGCGCATCAGTGACATGTTCACGCGGCTGACCGAGCATCCGGTTTCATCCGCGACCTCCTGGGGCGTCAGGCAGAGCCAGTACCGCCGCAGAAAGATCATGCGGGCAGCGGGTCTGAGCGTGGGCAGAAATCTGCGGAACGCATCCCGGATCGCAATGCTGTCCAGGAGCCGTTCGGGCTGCTCCGCCGAGGGCAGGCAGTCTGTCAGCTCGTCGATTGCGACTGAAAGCTGTCCGCCGCCGCGCCGCTGCGCGTTCTGATAGGCAAGCCGGTCCCGTGCCGCATTCCGGACTGCGGTGACGAGATACGCACCGAGGGACTCGGGTTCGGCAGGCGGAATGGCCTGCCACAGGCACATCATCGCATCGTTCACACACTCCTCCGCGTCCTCGCGGGAACCGAGCATGTTATATGCAACTGTCATGCAGAGCGCCTCGTACCGGGCTTTTGTTTCCTGCAATGCCCGCTCATCGCGCTGCTGATACAGTTTGATGATTGCTGCGTCGTCCACGCTGCCTCACCTCCCTCTCTGTAAGTACTGACGGCATTCAGCCGGAGAATATAACACTTTTTCAAAAAAAGAATCCTGACGGGATGTTCCTGTCAGGATTCCTTGCAGTCTGATTCAGATAGGTATGCGGCCTGGATTCACTTTTCACTGCTTATCCTTGCCGATCAGATCCTTGAGCTTTTTGAAGAAATTGTCCCGCTTGGCGTAGTTCTTGCTCTCCAGCGAGGATTCAAACTGCTGGAGCATTTCCTTCTGCTTCTTGTTCAGCCCCTTCGGCACCTCGACGTACACCTTCACGTACTGGTCGCCGCGGTCGGAGCGCTGGAGCTTCTTCACGCCCTTGCCGCGCAGACGGAACACCGTGCCGTTCTGCGTACCCTCGCCGATGCGATATTTCACATTGCCGTCGATGGTCGGCACGACGATCTCGTCACCGAGCACCGCCTGCGAATACGTAATCGGAATCTCGCAGTGAATATCGTAATCCTCACGCTGGAACACCGGATGCGACTTGACATTCACGCCGACGATCAGGTTGCCGCTCGGGCCGCCGTTGACGCCTGCATCGCCCATGCCGGTCACGCGGATCATCTGGCCGTCATCAATACCCGCCGGAATATCCACGTTGATGCTCTTGGTCACGCGCACTCTGCCTGCGCCGCGGCACTTCTGGCACGGGCTCTTGATGATTCTTCCCTTGCCGCCGCAGTGCGGACACGGCTTCGAGGACGAAATCATGCCGAACGGCGTGCGCTGCGTCGATTTGACGGTACCTCTGCCCTGGCAGTCCGGACAGACCTCCGAGCCGCCGTCACCGGCGCTGCCGGATCCGTGACAGTCCGGGCAGGTTTCCATGCGCTGCACCTGCACATTCTGCGATTTGCCGTTGCAGGCGTCCATGAAGTCAATTGTCACGCTGGTCTGCAAATCTCTGCCGGCGCGCGGTGCATTCGGATTGTTCATCCGGGTGCCGCCGCCGAACATGCCGCCCATGCCGCCGAACAGGCTCTCCAGAATTTCGCTGACATCCGAGAATCCGCCCATGCCGCCGGGGCCGCCCATACCGTTGCTGTCCAGACCTTCATGACCGTACTGATCATAGATCTGGCGCTTGTCGCTGTTGGAGAGCACCTCGTAAGCCTCAGTGATCTCCTTGAACTTTTCCTCTGCGGTCGGGTCATCCGGATGCAGATCGGGGTGATACTGCCGTGCCAGCTGGCGATATGCTTTTTTCAGCTCGTCATCCGTAGCGGATCTGCTGACGCCCAGCACCTCATAATAATCTCTTTTGTCAGCCATATTCTACACCCTTTCGTGTATATGTTCTTACTTGATGCGCACTGCGCCCTTCCGTATCCCGCGTTACATTGCAAAGCAGCTCAGCACAATATAAAACAGAATCAGCAGCGCGAGAATCACAATTGTCGCGCCTGCCATGATGAGGGAATCACGTTTCTTGTCATTCATGCGTCATGTCCTTTCCGGCCGGGAGGGGCAGCAGCGTTTACAGGTACGGCGAGAGGGGCGGAAGGACATTCCACCCCTGACGCATCATGCATTTCAGATTATGCTTCGGTGAAGTCGGCATCCACAACGCCGTCATCACTGCCGCCGTTGTTCGGAGCGCCGCCCATATTGCCCATGTCCATGTTGCTGAAATCCGGGGAGCCGCCCTGCGGATTTGCCTGATTGTAAACCTTGGAGCTCAGTGCATAAAACGCATTCTGGAGCGCCTCGGTCTTTGCCTTGATGTCCTCGGTGTTGTCGCTCTTGAGCGCTTCCTTCAGATCGTTCAGCGCGCTCTCAATCGGCGCCTTGTCGTCTGCGGAAACCTTGTCGCCGAATTCCTTGAGTGCCTTCTCGCACTGGAACACAAGGGACTCGCCGTTGTTCTTCGCATCGACGGAATCCTTGCGCTTCTTGTCCTCCTCGGCAAACTGCTCTGCCTCGCGGACTGCGCGGTCGATGTCATCCTTGCTCATGTTGGTCGAGGATGTGATCGTGATATTCTGCTCCTTGCCGGTGCCGAGATCCTTTGCGGAAACGTGAACGATGCCGTTCGCGTCGATGTCGAACGTGACCTCAATCTGCGGGACACCACGCGGTGCCGGTGCAATGCCGTCCAGACGGAACTCGCCCAGCTTCTTGTTGTCGCGTGCGAATTCACGCTCGCCCTGGAGCACAACGATGTCAACGGCCGGCTGGTTATCCGCAGCGGTGGAGAACACCTGCGACTTCTTGGTCGGGATCGTGGTGTTGCGCTCGATCAGCTTGGTACAGATGCCGCCCATGGTTTCCAGGCCGAGGGACAGCGGGGTGACGTCGAGCAGCAGCAGGCCTTCCTTGACGTCGCCGCCGAGGATACCGCCCTGATATGCCGCGCCGAGTGCGACGCACTCATCCGGGTTGATGCCCTTGAACGGCTCCTTGCCGATTCTCGCCTTGACAGCCTCCTGCACGGCCGGGATTCTGGAAGAACCGCCGACGAGCAGCACCTTGTCGAGGTCGGATGCGCTCAGGCCGGAATCGCGGAGCGCCTGCTCGACCGGGCCCATCGTCGCCTTGACGAGGTCTGCGGTCATCTCATTGAACTTTGCCTGCGTCAGCGTGAGGTCGAGGTGCTTCGGACCGGTTGCGTCCACGCTGATGAACGGCTGGTTGATATTGGTCGTGGTCATCGAGGACAGCTCGATCTTGGCCTTTTCCGCAGCCTCCTTCAGACGCTGCATTGCGGTCTTGTCGGTGCTGAGGTCGATGCCCTCGGTCTTCTTGAACTCGTCGATCATCCAGTTGATGATGCGCTGGTCGAAGTCATCGCCGCCCAGTCTGTTGTTGCCGGCCGTAGCCAGAACTTCGGTAACGCCGTCACCCATGTCGATGATCGAAACGTCGAACGTACCGCCGCCCAGGTCAAAGACCATGATCTTCTGCTCCTCCTCCTTGTCGATGCCGTAGGAGAGGGCAGCCGCGGTCGGCTCGTTGATGATACGCTTGACGGTCAGGCCTGCGATCTGGCCTGCGTCCTTGGTCGCCTGACGCTGGCTGTCGGTGAAGTATGCCGGAACGGTGATGACCGCTTCGGTGACCGGCTCGCCGAGATATGCCTCTGCATCGGCCTTCAGCTTCTGAAGAATCATTGCGGAGATTTCCTGCGGCGTATAAGCCTTGCCGTCGATCGTGACCTTCTCGTTGGAGCCCATCTTTCTCTTGATCGAGATGACGGTGTTGTCCGGGTTGGTGATGGCCTGACGCTTTGCGATCTGGCCGACCAGACGCTCACCGGTCTTGGAAACTGCAACCACAGACGGCGTGGTTCTTGCGCCCTCTGCGTTCGGGATGACAACTGCGTTGCCGCCTTCCATCACAGCGACGCAGGAATTGGTTGTACCGAGGTCGATACCGATAATCTTGCTCATAGCTTTATCCTCCTAAGAAAAATCTTTTCAGTTTGTTCAGAAAATGCCGTTTCCGGCTGTTCGGGGGAGCATCCCCCGGGCTGATCTAGTTCGCAACGGAAACCATTGCGCATCTGACAATGCGGTCGCCGAGGCGGTAGCCCTTCTGGTAGACCTCGCAGACGGTCGATTCTCCGAAGTTCTCGTCCTCAACCTGCCGGATCGCGTTGTGAACCTTCGGATCAAACGGCTCGTTCAGCGCGGGGATTTCCTCCACGCCGAGCTTTGCGAGAATTGCTGTCATCTGCTGGTAGATCTTCTCCATGCCGCTGCGGTAGGCGTCGTCCGAGCACGGGGACTCCATTGCCCGTTCAAAGCTGTCCACGGCGGGCAGCAGCTCCAGAACGGTCTTTGCAACGGCATCCTGATAGGTTTCGGATTTCTCCTTTGCCGTGCGCTTGCGGAAGTTGTCGAACTCCGCAAACAACCGCATGTACTTGTCATTTGCCTCTGCGAGCGCCTTTTCGGCCGCATCCGGCTCCCCGGATTCCTCCGGCGCCTCCTCTGCGTCCTCCGCGAACTGCGCCGCTTCCTCGTCGGTCAGCACCTCGGTCGCCGCTGCATCCCCCGGGGTATCCGCGGGATCATCATGCAGACCGCTTTCCTCAAGGGACTCAAAATCCTCGCAGCCGTCCGCATCACGGATCTCATCTGTCATGTTTCGTCATCCTCCTTTTCGGAGATCAGATTGCTGATCTTCTCCGTAAAATACTCAAGATACGGGATCACCTTTGCGTAATTGAGCCGCATCGGGCCGATGATGCCGAGCCGTCCGGCGGTTCTGCCGTCCTTCCGGTACTGCCCGACGATCATGCTGGAATTGCCGATCACAAAGGTCTGCTGCGGGTTCTCCCGTCTGGCATCCTCGCTGAACATGACGTGGATGCCGCTGAACGTGTCATTCAGAATCGGCATGATGACATCCTGGTTTTCCATGAATTCCACGATGTCCTGCGTTTTCAGCTCCTGACAGGTCAGCAGGTTGCGCGTGCCGTTGACGGTCAGCTCCTGCCGCATCATGTCGCGGCTGAGCTCGTAAAGCCCCTGCACCAGCGGACTGAGCGTCGCCATATAGGCGCCCATCGCGGTGACAAGCTGAT
Source organism: Oscillospiraceae bacterium (assembly GCA_016281125.1). Lineage (GTDB taxonomy): Bacteria > Bacillota > Clostridia > Oscillospirales > Ruminococcaceae > Firm-04. The sequence continues at coordinate 62,965 of JAEEIA010000076.1, forward strand.
CGAACATCTCCGGCGACAGATCGCTGAGCGATACGCCGTGCAGATGCTCCGTCAGGAACGCGGTAAAGAATTGCAGCTGTTCATCATTCAGGTCGAATTCCAGTCTGCAAGCCTTGTTCTTGATATTGCCTGCCGAGGTGATCAGCAGGATCACATACAGCCGCTTGCCGGTCGGGATGACCTCCACCTTGGAGATCACCGAGAACTGCGGCATCGCATTGACGGCGACAGCGGCGCATTTCGTAATTTCGGCCAGCGCAGAGGTCGCGGACTGAATCAGTCCGTCCTCGGTCAGCGCGCCGTCCCCGTCGAACATGCTGTCAAGCCGCTGCTTTTCGTCCTCCGGCAGCTGTGCGCCGGACATGCATTTTTCGATATAGAGCTTATAGCCCTGAAACGTCGGCACTCTGCCGGCAGAGGTATGCGGCTGCTCCAGCAGGCCGAGCTGCTCCAGCACCGCCATGTCATTGCGGATCGTTGCGGAGGATACGTTGATATCCGGCAGCGCGGCAATGGCCTTTGAACCGACCGGCTCGCCGGTCGTGACATATTCATCCACAACGGCAGCTAGGATTCTGAGCTTGCGGTCATCCATGCGCGCCACTCCTTTCCCGCCGCAGTTCTGCATAGGTTGCAGACTGCTTTTCGATGTGCTAGCACTCTATCTCTCTGAGTGCTAATACTAAGATACCACTTTTCCGCCCGCTTGTCAAGCGTTCCCGCACAGTTTTCACAAACTTCGTCAACACGCACAAAGTCTTGCCGTTTTCTTGTGAGATATCGTTGAAAACAGAATACGTTTCTGCCGTCCGCAGAGGATGATTGCGCAGGTTTTCAGGAGGATTGTTCATTGCGCCGCACCGCAATCTCTGTTATAATGAAAGCGGAGCGATACAGAAAGGCTCCGCCGCACATCTATTATGATATGTTTTGAACAGGGAGGAAATCATATGCAGATCATCAGAAAACGGATTGCAGCAGTGCTCTGCTGCGCAGCTTTGGCCGCCGGTGCCTTATCGGCTGCGGGACTGCCCGCATCTGCCGCCGGGAGCGTCCGGCTGACCGCAGCGCAGGGTGCAGCGGAATGCGCATTCTGCGAATGGGAGCCGGTCGCCGGTGCTTCGGGCTACAATGCCTATGCGGACGGCCGTCAGCTGGACAGCATGCTGATCCGGCAGTACAGCGGATATTTCCGCGCAGACGCTGTCGGGCTGAAAGCGGGCAGCCATACGCTGAAGGTCGTGCCGCTGCTGGGCGGGCAGGAGGACACCGCCGCCGCTGCAGAGCAGACCGTCACGGTCACCGCGCACGACCGCTCCGGCTTTGCGTTCGTGAACGGCTCCGCGTCCGGCGCGTACAACGATGACGGCACGCTGAAAAGCAATGCCGTCGTGCTGTATGTCACAAACGAAACCAAGGACAACGTAAAAGCGGACGTCATCACGGACAGCAAGGGCGGCAAAACCACTGTCACCGGCATCCAGAATATTCTGACAGCCTATCAGAAGGGCACAGACAGCCGCCCGCTCGACATCCGCTGCATCGGCAATCTCACGGATCCCGCCGTGCTCACGGACGGCGACCTGCTTCTGAAAGGCAGCGGAGCTTCCAAGCGGCTCTCCTGCGGCGTCACCGTTGAGGGCATCGGCAAAGATACCGTATTCAACGGCTTCGGACTCCGCATCGCAAACTGCTCCGGCGTGGAGGTGCGGAACATCGGCTTCATGAACTGCAACAGCGGCGAAGGGGATGACATCGGGCTCCAGCAGAACAATGACCATGTGTGGGTACACAACTGTGACCTGTTCTACGGCGACGCAGGCTCCGACGCTGACCAGGCCAAGGGTGACGGCGCGCTCGATACCAAAACCTCAACCAATATCACGCATTCGTACAACCACTTCTGGGACAGCGGAAAATGCAATTTGCAGGGCATGAAGTCCGAAACCGCCGAAAACTGCATCACCTATCACCACAACTGGTATGACCATTCCGATTCCCGTCACCCGCGCATCCGCACCTGCACCGTACATATTTATAATAACTATTACGACGGCAATGCGAAGTACGGCGTCGGCGTGACGATGGGCGCATCTGCATTTGTGGAGCAGAACTACTTCCGGAACTGCCCGAAGCCGATGATGAGCAGTATGCAGGGCACCGATGCGCAGGGCGAAGGCACCTTCTCCGGCGAAACCGGCGGCATTATCAAGGCATATAACAATGTCATGGTCAATGCGAAAAGCTATATCACATATCAGAAGAATGCGTCCAGCTTTGACGCCTACGAGGTCACAAACGCGAAGGATTCCGTTCCGTCATCGGTAAAAACGCTGTCCGGCGGCACCGGATACAATAATTTTGACACCGCGGGCAGCATGTATGCATACAAGGCGGATCAGCCGGAGGATGTCCCTGCGGCCGTCACCGCGAAAGCCGGACGCTTGCAGGGCGGCGACTTCCGATGGACGTTCACGGAGGCGGACGACGCAAGCTACGCTGTCAATACGGCACTGAAATCCGCGCTTGTCGGTTATCAGTCCGCGATTGTAAAGATCGGCAGCGGCGCGTATGTGCTGCCGCAGAACCCGCCGGTTTCCACAGACGTACCCGCTGCGACAACGGCACCCGGGACAACCGCCGCCCCCGCCGGAACGACCGTCACAACACCCGCGCAGAACATCCCCGCAGGCAGCGGCTATCTCCACAATTTCACAGTGAACGGCCTGGAGAGCAGCTTCTATACGATTTCCGGCAACCTGTCAGCTTCCAAAGGAACAGTCACCTACGGCGGCGAAACGCTGACGCGCTGCCTGAAAATGGAAACCGCCGCAAGCATTACATTCCATGCCCCCGCAGACGGCACGCTGACGCTCGTCTTTGCCGAACCGAACGGCAATATGAAGCTCGACGGCAGCAAATACGCTGCATCCGGTGACGGGATTCTGACGGTTCCGGTCACAAAAGGCAGCCATACCATTACAAAGGCAGATTCCTGCAACGTATTCCGCATGGAATACGTGCCCGGAGCATCGGAACCCATTTTAACCACAATCAGCACCGCAGAGCCAGTTTCCGTTACCACGGCTGCGGCTCCCGTATCCACCCGCAAAGGCGACATGAACTGCGACGGCTTCACGGATGTCGCAGATGCGGTGATGCTGGCGCGGTTCCTGACCGCGGATGCCGGTGTCATGCCGAGCGATCAGGGTGCTGCGAATGCAGACTGCGACGGCGTTGCCGGCGTGACCGCCGAGGATCTGACCGCAATCCTCCGCGCCATTGCCAAAATTATCACATTATAAGGTATCTCCGATGGATTGAGAATGGGGCTCCGCCCCAAACCCCGCTTAAGGGACATATGTCCCTTAAGAATCCCATTATTGAAAAACAGTGTATTTACATCACTTTTCTCATTGCGAAATATCAAAGGAATTCGATTCCTCCGGCGGGTTTGGTGCGTTTGCTTGCAGACGCATAGCGAAGCGGGCGCTGACTGTTTGCAGTCAGCGCCCGTTTTCTCATGATAAAATGATACCTGTTATTCCTTGATCTCAAACGCGGCAGTGTAAGACATCGTCGGGGAGCCGTCATCCGGCATCAGATCAATCTCAACTGCGTACTTGCCCTCCAGTAGTGCGCCGTAGGTTTCCCGCCAGTTGTATTTTATCTGCATCACCGCGCCCGGCTCCAGATGATAGTCATTTGCGAGCTTCGTTTCCTTATCGTATTCCCGCAGCAGCTCCATGCGCTTGGCGCCGGTTTCGTCATACAGCCGGTACACCAGCGTATAGGTACGCCCCATGTCCGGCGAGTTGCGCACCGTCAGCGTGCAGCCCTCCGGCGTAACGGTTGCAGGGTCGATGCTCACGCGCGGGACAAATCCGCCGGAATCAATCTCCAGCTCTGCACGGGCCACCTTCGGGATTTTCCGTGCCTCCGCGCCGGAGCTCTCCTCCGACTGCTCCTCTGCGGCCTGCTCCAGCACCAGCTCCAGCAGATAGACGCCGTCATTCAGCGGGCCGTAGCGCTCTTCCCATTCTGCGGTGATTTCCGTGCTGCCCTCCGGCGGCAGAACGCCCGCCGCGGCATCGCTCAGCTCCGCATCCGAATGCTGCGGCAGCTCCCGATCCGTTTCCGGATCCACCAGCCGCCAGCACTTGGAATAAGGCTGATTGGCTTCTCCGTGATTCACAACCGTAAACTTGCAGCCGGTTGCGCGGACAGAGGACAGATCAATTTCCAGCGCTGCATCCTCCGCAAGCAGATACTGTGCCTGCGTTGTGGTCGTGACAGTGGTCGTTTCCGCCGCCGTCGTCACGGTTGTCACCGTCGTGACGGCGGCCGTTGTTTCCGCTGCGGATGACTCCGCCGCATCCTCATCCGGCTGTGCATTCTGATTACAGCCCGCAAGGCACCATGCACCGGCACAGACCAGCACTGCCAAAAGAAACTGTTTCATATCCTACCCCCGCTTTTCAGCCGTATCCGGCCGTTTATCCTGTTTCGCTCCCGCTGAGCAGCGCCTGCACAATCTCCGGATACGGGAAAGTCGAACTGCGGCGGTACAGCAGTCCGAAGTTCTCGCCGGAACCTGTGAACGCATTGTTATCCCACCAAAGGCAGGAAATGCCGCGCGCCCGCGCAGCCTTGGTATAAAATGCAGAAAACGCGGTACGCGCCTCCGGATTATCCTTATTCAATGCCCCGAACTCCCCGATCAGCACCGGCTGCCCGTTCTGCACAAAGCTGCCGTAGAGTCTGTCCAGCACGGTCAGAATCTCGCCGGTATCGCTGCCGGAATCGAGCGACCATTCCTTGGTACCGGCCTTGTTCAGCGCAAAATGATACGGAATATACGCATGGACGGAAACAATGACCTTTCCCGCCGGATCCTCCGGCACACGGAAGTTTTCATCGCAGGCACCGTCCACAGAGGCGGCATAGCCCGGACAGAGCAGCCAGCGCTGCGCATTGTTTCCGCCGGATGCCCGCACGGTATCGGTAAAGAGCTGATTCAGCCGGTTGATGCAGCCGACGGCCTCCTGACACTTTGCACTGCCCGGATCAAACCACCATTCATAGTCTGTTCCGACAAGGCGCGGCTCGTTCAGGGATTCCAGAATCAGGTGCTCGTCGTAATCGCGGAAGGTTTCCGCAATCTGCGACCAGACCGCCGTCAGATACTGCTCCGAACGCGCCATATGCGCTTCATCCGGATAGTACCATTCCAAAGCATTGTCATGGTGCGTATTGATGATGACATACAGATCCATCGCCATGCACCAGTCCGCGACCTCCTTCACGCGTGCCATCCACGCCTTTGAGATCCGGTCGTTTTCGTCCACATGATTATGCCATGATACAGGAATCCGCACAGTACGGAATCCGGCCGCCTTGATTGCGGCAATGTTTTCAATCGTCGTGACCGTGCCGCACCACACGGATTCATAATCCATTTCCTGCTCCGCCGTCAGAGATTTCACATCCGCGGCGTCAAAGGTATTGCCGAGATTCCAGCCCAGCTTCAGTTCCCTGATAAAATCCATGCCTGCACTCTCCGGTACTGCGTAAGAATCGACTGTCACCGCAGGAACGAGGTCACTCGGTTCCCCGAGGATATTGTCCGGCAGTGAAAATGCCGGAATCTCCGCCGCACTGCTTTCCTGCGGCGCACTGTCCCCCTGCGGGGGTTCTGCCGCTGCACATCCGGTACAGCACATCAGCACAAAAGCGGCCGCCGTGACAGCTGCCGGTATGCATCTTCGCATGTAAATCCTCCCGTAAACTGCAAATACGGTGCGTTCCTCCGGCGCACCGTATTCAGTATACCACATGCAGCACAGAAGTTCAATAGATAATTTGTTAACGTTTCGACGCTGCAGTTACCCGTATTGTGTCATAGTCCCCGCTGCCCATATGAATTTGCAGCGCGGAAACCGATACGGAAACCGAGAGCTCATACTGCTCGTCCACGGGAGGATCCGGGAGCTCCAGCATCGCAAAGACATCGCGGGAATTCTGGATAATATATTTTCCGCGTTCGCGGTAATCATTGACAAAGTACGGAAAATCCGCCTGATTGTCCACGCGCAGAAGCATGGCATTCGGGTAATTCGGATCATCCTTGGAAAAAACGGTCATGACACCGTTGACAGCCAGCGTGGACTCCCGGGAGAAATCCGCGTCCATGGCGACAACCGACTGTGCATTATCTGCCAGTATGCCGTCAAAGGATTCCAGCGTCCAGTCCAGATAGGACGCGCCGAGCTTCAGCTCCTCGCCGGATTCTTCGACCGCATTGATCCGGGTTGCGTCCAGCCCGCGGTCACTGAACAGAATTTTGGTGTCGTTATCGGCCTTGTTGGTCTTGACCGCCTCTGTGATGACTTCAACCGTCTGTTCCTGCTCCGGTTCTGTCACAGGGGGGGCATCCGTTTCCGGTGCGGCCTGCGCATCGGTTGTCTGCTCTGCCGCGGTCTGCTCCGCGGACTGGCCGGTTTCTGTCTGCGGGGTTCCTGCCGGAGCTGCCGTGCATCCGGTCAGGCACAGGGCAGCACAAAGCACCGCCGTCAGTGTGCGTTTTTTCATATTGCTCTCTCCTTTTAGATATGCTGCGCGGCAAAGCGGTCTATTTTTCTACCTCGCCGCTATTCTATCATAGCACAAATGCGTCAGAAAATCAAGCGTTTCGACAGAAAATCTGCGCTGCATACAAATGCGAAATGCCGGAAAATTGTTTTTTTGAAACAATGCAAAAAGCACCCCTCCGGCAAGCGGAATCTGCCGCTGATTTTGTTTGCGGAAAGCGCATAAAAATAATTTTCAGAACCCTCTTGACAAACTGCGCAGAATATGCTATAATACAATCGCAATCCGATATATCGGATAGCGATACAACGGAAAGCAATATAACGTAAGACAATATAACGGCAACCGAAGAAAGGAGGACTGCAATGAACATCGGAAACGGCGCCCTGACAGAAGCAGTCTATTATATTCTGCTCTCTCTGCTGGAACCGCGGCACGGCTACGGCATCATGCAGTTCGCGGAACAGCTCTCCGGCGGCAGAGTGCGGCTGGCAGCAGGCACGCTGTACGGCGCAATCAACACCATGCTGGAAAAGAACTGGATTGAGGCCTGCGGCACGGAGCCGAGCAGCCGCAAAAAGGAGTACGTCATCACACAGACGGGCATGGCGGTGCTGCTCACCGAAATTGAACGGCTGGAAGAGCTTGCCGCCAACGGCAGACGCCTCATCGACACGATCGTAAGATACTGACAGGAAGGAGTACAAAATGAAACAGAAATTTCACAAGTGGTTCTGGGTTTGGGAGTTCGAAAAGGAAGAACAGTGGCTGAACGCGATGGCGGCAAAGGGCTTCGGGCTCTGCCACGTCGGGATCGCAACATACTGGTTTGAGGACATTGAGCCGGGCGAATACACCTATTATCTGGAACTGGCGGAAAATCATCCGGATTCCGCAATAGGCAAGGAATACCTTGATTTTCTTTCGGAATGCGGCACGGAATATGTCGGCAACTATCTCCGCTGGACCTATCTGCGCAGAAAAACGGCAGACGGCCCGTTCGAGCTGCACGCCGATCTGGACAGCAAAATCGCGCACCTGAAACGGATTATAGCCCTGGTTCTGCCGTTTATCTTCCTGAATCTCTGGAGCGCTTATATGAATCTTCATCGCGGGCTGACGTTTCATTCGGACAGCAACATGCTTGTAAGCGGTTTGAATCTTGGTGTCTTCCTGCTGCTGCTCTATGCGGAAATCCGCATCTGGGTGCAGATGCACAAGCTGAAAAAGGAACGGCAGCTGCATGAATAACAGAATCTCTTATCAAGTATCAGCGGGCGCCGACCGGAAACAGTCAGCGCCCGCCAGCCTTTTGATACAAGCAGTTTCCTGCATAAATACGTGGTTTTTGCAACTTCAAAACCACACAGTCAGCAGAGCAGTGTGAGAGATCATGCTGCTCTGTTCTGTTATGACAGCCGATACTGTTTTTTCATTTCATTGACAAAGATGGATTCCGATGTTAGAATAAAAAAAAGATTTTTTCAAAAAAGCTGTAAGTTTTTCAGATGTTTTCCGTCGTAACAGATGAAGGCGAAACACAAAGGCGGTGATTGCCATAGACGACAAAAGAATTCTTTTGATGCTGAATAACAGAGATGAGCAGGCGCTGAAAGCAACCGAGGAACGGTACGGAGCGCTCTGCCGGTCGATTGCGCGCAATATTCTCGGCAATGAACAGGATGCGGAAGAATGCCTGAACGATGCGCTCCTGCGGGTGTGGAATACGATCCCGCCTGCAAACCCGGATAATTACTGTGCATATCTGATTGTAATTGTCCGCAACAATGCAATGGATCGCTACCGGGCAGGAAAAAGCGAAAAGCGCGGCCGCGGACAGCAGCCGGTTGCGCTGGAAGAGCTCTCTGCGTTGTTTCCGGCTTCGGACAATGTGTGCTCCGAGGTAGAGCAAAGGGAAATGCTTTCTGCGGTAACGGATTTTCTGCGGAAACTGCCGAAAAAACAGCGGAGCTTATTCATTCGCAGATACTGGAGTTTCGCCTCATATCCTGAGCTTGCGGCAGAATTCGGAATGCGGGAAAACCATGTGCAGGTCACGTTATCCAGAATCCGCAAAAAGCTGCTGAAATATCTCAGAGAGGAGGGATTGCTGTGAATGCCGCAGAGTTTTCTGATCTTCTCGGCAAGCTGCCGGGTGATATGCTTGCCGATGCATTCCAGAACACGAATCTGCATCCGCAGGCAGAGCATGACAAATCTGCTGAATTGTCCGGAACTGCATTGCCGGTTCCCCGTCCGGATGACAAATTTTCAGCCCCGCGCTGGATTACGGCTGCGGCGCTTGCTGCCTGTATGCTGTTTGCGGTCGGCGTCGGTGCGCTGCTGCTGCGCGGACAGCGTGATGATCTGACAACGCAGAGTTCACTTGCGGATTCCTCTGTGCCGGAAACCGTGACGGAACCCCCGGAGGAAACAACGGCAGTCACCGGGATTGCAGGTTCGGCAGCGACAGCTTCTGCATCTGTGACACAGCAAACGGAAACCGTATCCGCAGATGTGACGGAGGAAGCTTCAAACGTAACAGAGCAGCCGGATGCTTCGGAAACAGACAGTGAAGATACCGTACAGACCACGGCCGCATCCGAAGCACGGCAGACAGATTACCGCGCAATTATCGGACACAACCCCGGTGGTGTATATCTGTATGCCGGAGAAGAACCCGATTACAGCAATCTGGAGCTGACGCTGGATTTGAAAAATGCATCAGGTGATACCGCATATCAGGCGGACGTCTTTACGGTCGGTTCAGGCAAATTTGCAAACCTCTACTCGCTTGATACGGGTGAGGTCAACCCGAACGTGCCCGGCACCTATCATGTCTATGTGGAATCGAATGTCGGTGCAGAGGATGATTTCAACTATTCTGACCGTGAGATTCCGCAAATCGGCCTGACACCGGGAACGGTTCACGTGACAATGGACTGGTCCAGAAACGTTTTCCAGGTGCATGTCTGGGATGAAAACACCGGACTGATGATCGGACGCGGCCAGATGACATCCTGTGCGGAGATTGCTATTCCGGATGACGGTTCGGAACAGATTTGCACGCTTTACAATCTGCGGGAAGGTCATGACGGGACTGCCTATGAATTTGAAGACCCAACTGTCGCGGAAATCACGGAAAAGCACACGGATACGTCCGGTCTGAATCAGGTTTTCAGTATCCGCGGGCTGCGGATCGGCTCCACGAAGCTGACCGTCACGGCACCGGACGGCAGAACCGCGGAATGCATCATTCATGTCACGCATATTGGCTTTTGATGAACGGAAGAAATGTCTGCGCACGGCTGAAAAGCCTTATATGCAGGCGGCAAACCCCAAAACAATCAGAAAGGTGGTATTGATATGAAAAAGACAAAAATCTTTTCTGCTTTTACCGCGCTGACAATGAGCGCCGCCTCATTTGCCGCACTCCCGATTCATGCCGCAGATGAAGAAATCCTGAACGGCGATATCCGGTATTCCCAGGCACTGAACCAGAACAGGGAGCTCGGTATCTATACCGGTGATACGTTTGATTTCAGCAAAGTGATTCTGGAAGCGGTACAATACAACTGGGAGGAAACGGCTTCCTATGTGTATTCGTTCACAGTCGGTTCCGGTGAATTTACAGAACTGTATACGCTGGATACCTCGCAGGTCGATCCGAATACACCCGGCGAATACAATGTCATCATCAGACCGGCTGCCGGTGAGACCGGATCGTTCCCTTACAAATCCGTATCGCCTGTCCTGTATTACGATCTCCGCATGAAAGGAACCGAGAGCCAGTTTCCTGTCAAGGTATACCCGAAGGACTGCAATGCCGATCAACCGCTGTATCTGCGCTGTTACGAAGAATATATCGAGATGAACTGCGGCGGCGGTGTGCTGATTCCGCTGGTCGGCGCGTATCCGGCAACAGTGGAATATGCGGTCGCGGATGATACAATCGCCAGGGCGGAGATTTCGTCCACGGCGGATTATCTGCATCTCCGGGGACTGAAAGCAGGAGAAACAACGGTCACCGTCCGCGCTTCCGACGGCAGAACAACGACGGAAAAGGTGCGCGTTCTGCCGGCAGCGGCGGCCGAAACTGAGCCGCCGGTTCTTACAACAACAGCGCGTTTCAATCCCGATCCGGATACGCCCGCAACGACTGTGACCGTCACAACGCCCGATCCGGCAACCACGACAACCAAATGGTGGTATCAGTATGAAACAACGGAACCGGTTCCGGAAACAACGGCCGTATGGTCAACCGGCGCTCCGGCTGAGAAATCACAATACGCCGCGGGCGATGCAAACTGTGATGAATCTATTGACGTCGCCGACGCCGTTCTCATTGCAAGATTTGCCGCAGAGGACAGCGATGCGGCCATGACCGATCAGGGCAGGCAAAATGCAGACGTCACGCATGACGGAAATGTGGACGGGCAGGATACGACTAAGATTCTGCAATACATTGCGAAGAAAATCAGCCTTGCAGATTTGGCAAAATAAAACCGCAGAACAACATCCGCCGGTGTGAATGAATCGCACCGGCGGATGTTTCTGTTTGTATTCAGAGAATTGTTTTGTGAAAAGGACATGGGTTCGGGAATGCCCGCCGACCTGTTTTCAACCCGCCGGAACCGCCTTTACCCCTGCGGCGCATAGCGCTTCCGGAATGCTTCCTCATCCGCGGTGAACAGACGGTCTGCCGTTTCGTCCGCAATCGCAATCAGCATCTGCTCATAGGTGCATTGCAGCGGCGAAACGGTATTTTCATTGCCGGTTTCCAGACGGTTCAGACAGCCGCAGGAATTCGTGCAGCGCTTTCGCAGCGCACACTCCCGGCAGGTATCCGGTACGGCCTCGCGTTTTGCAAGCGTTCTCTGCTTTTCCGTGCTGAGTCCGCTGAACACATCCCCGAGGCAGAAGTCCTCATCCCCGATAAACTGCGTACATGCGTAGATTTTTCCGTCCGGCGCAACCGGCATCTGCCGGAATCCGAGATGACATCGTTCCCCCGGATTGTATCCGGTGATGCAGTCGCGGATTTTCGCATCAAACGGGCTGAAATAGACCGGCCTGCCGCGCAGGAACGCTGCCTCATAAAAGGCCGCGATCTCACGCAGCTGTGTTTCCAGCAGCGCAAGGTCAGCGTCCGTCCAGTGTACCTTTTTGCCGTATGCAATCGTTCCTGTGATCCGCCGGAACCCGAGCCCGCAGAGATAGCGCACGGATTCTGCATACTGCGGAACAGCCTGCGGCGCAATCGTCATCATGGCATGGGCATCCGGCTGATATTTCAGCAGCAGCTTTGCCTTTTCCGATACTGCGGAAAAGGTGCCGCCGCCGTCGCGGAACCTGCGGCAGCAGTCCTGCGCTTTGCCCTCAAAGGACAGCCCGATGCCGATTCTCTCCCGCTGAATCATGTCCAGGATTTCCTCCGTCAGGAGCGTGCCGTTCGTTGTCATTTTGTAGGAAACCGGTTTGCCGGTTTCCGCACTTTTCACCTTGCTGCGCCGGATCGCGCGCTCGATCAGCGGCAGCTCCAGCAGCGGCTCCCCGCCGAAAAAGCAGAAGCCTGCCGTATTGCCGTATGCAAATGCCAGATCACAGGCGGCGTCCAGCACGTCCTCTGTCATCCGGACGGGCTGCTTGACGCGCGTGCAGTAGGCGCAGTCCATGTTGCAGTTTTCCGTCAAATGCAGCGTCAGATTCATAAGCCTGCGTTCCTCGCTACGGTCGCGGGGTCAACATCCGTATTGATGTCCACCATGAGTACGCGCGTATATTCCTCGTCCGGATCATCCACATTCATCACGCAGCCCCATTCAAAAAATGCCGCGTCGTCGTCCGTCAGCCAGTCCCGCAGAGGAATGCTGTCGTCCAGACCGTCAAAGAACAGAACCTGCACTTTCGCACGGTCAGATTTCAGACCCTCATAAAAATCCGTGCCGAAGTTGCCGACCTTCCGGCTGCTTTTTGTCATCGTGACGCCGCGCTCTGCAAACGCGCTCTGATATACGGTCGCAACGGTATCCAGACGCTGTGCGACCGTATCCGTGGCATAATCGGGTGCTGCGATCACGTCGCCGTCCAGCATGACAGGATCTTCGCTGTCCGGCGCGGAATCCACCGCGATCACGCCGGCAAGATTCGGCTTCTGCGGCGCCGTCATGACCGGCTCCGTCCCCGAAAAACCGCAGCCATCCCCGTCATACGGGTTTATCTCGCCCTCCAGCTGCGGCTCTGTTGTCTGCGCAGGCGTTTCGGTCAGATCCGGGAAAAATGCCTCCTCACCGACCAGCTCCACACCCGGATCCGGTGCTGTGCCTTCCAGTCCGGGCTGCTCAAACGGATTATCCAGTCCGCAGCCTGTCAGCAGCACGGCAGATGCCAGCACCGCTGCATATTTCGGCATTGCTGCGGTTTTTCTCGGTTCAATTTTCATTTGTTTTCGCCTCCGTTTCATCTGTTGTTTCATTGATTGTCATGTTCTGCAAATCTTTTGCGATCTGTTCAGCGGCATCCTTGGAAAATTCTGTTTCGTGCAGCGGCTTCACTTCGATATATGCCGTCCGGCATGCCGTCTGCTCCTCTGCACCGAGCGGATACTGTGTTTCACAGGCAAATCCCCAGTCAAACTGCTCTGCACTGTTCTGTTTCAACTCCGCGGCACTGCCGGAGTTGTCAAAATAAAAACAGACCACAACCGCTTTCTCTTTGTCCGCAAACCATGCCTGATTGGCCGGCCCGTTATATTCTGCAATTCCATAAGAACGCTCCAGCTTGATGCCCTGCCGCGCAAAGCCCGATATGATATGCTTCTCGGAGCTTTCGGAAATGAAATCCGGCACAGGCACATCGCCGCCCAGCGCGACAGGACGGTTCCCGCAGCCGGTCAGCACGACGGCCGCAGCCATAACCGCCGCATATTTCGGCAAAGATGCCGTTGCTCTCGGTTCGATTTTCATAAGCTCGCCCCCTTTATTTTGCATACGTTTCAAACGGCGGGGATTCCTTATGCTTTTCTGTAAAATCAGCGGGATGCACAAATATACGGCGGTTATTTTGTGTGTTCCGCCAGGTATTGCGCGATCTGCGCATGCTGCTGTTCGTAGCTTTCAAAGCGTACCGCATGGAACCCGAGCGCTTTTGCAGCCGCAATATTCTTCGGGCTGTCGTCGATGAACAGGCTCTCCTCCGCTTTCAGCCCGTATCGGTCAAGCAGCCGCTGAAAGCTCTCCGGACTGGGCTTAATGACCTTCTCCTGCCACGAGAAGATGCCGCCGTCCGTTTCGTCCGCAAATGCGCGGATATCGGGGCGCTTCTCCCAGATCGTCTGAAAATAATTGGAAAGGTAATACACCCGGAATCCCTTGGATTTCAGCTCCCGGATCCATGCGATTGTATACGGCTTGACAGACGGGCACTCCCCGATGCGGTCAAGCGCCTCGCGGATCTGCGGCTCATAATCCGGCGCATTCGCAATGAACAGCGCCGTGACCTCCTCCATACTCAGCACGCCGCGGTCCATTTCATCCCAGGCGGGCGTACCCCACATCGCCGGGGATACGTTTTGTGCGGTTTCCTCGTCAAACAGCGTCCGCAGGAATTTGTGCCAGTCAAATTCGATCAGCACATTCCCGACATCAAATATCACATTCCGAATCATAAAATATCTCCTTATCAGAACTCTCTGTTCAGAAAAGCGGAGTCGTCGCTTCGCTCCAATCTCGCCTCTCCCTAAGGTTCTCCCCCTCGCGCTCCCCCTTTCCTTATCCGCTCCTCTCTGTGCGCTCAATGCAGGATGGCGTGCTAAGGGGGTCAAGGGGTCAGGAAAGCGGGGGCTCGGGGGCGAAAACCTAGGGGGATAGGGGGAATGCGAGCGCAGCGAGTTTCCCCCTGTCACCCTGGGTTGTCACCCCCGTTTCGTGGGGAGAAGTCAAGTTAATTTTTATCATGCGCTATATTGGGAACGGTTTCTGCGCAGGAATTTGTGCCAGTCAAATTCGATCAGCACATTCCCGACATCAAATATCACATTCCGAATCATACAGACCTCCGTATATCCAAATCATCCGTATTTCAGCACACTTCACCGGGGTTCAGTTTTCGCCGCCTCCCGCATACAACTGAAATCCTCCCGACGATACATCCTTGCAGAATTGAATGCCGCCGATTTCATAAACAATGACCTGCTCCGTTGCCGACCTGACAGCGACGCCTTTTTCTGCTTCAAAGTAGTCTAAATCTATACAGAAGTCAGTTTGGGGTTTCTCAACGCTTAACGTGTAAGCATCGAAAAATCATTTGCGGTTACGATAAAACAGTCCCCATACTTCGTTTCAAACCGGTATTCCCTGTCTGTTCCGTACATGATATATGCATATCCCAGAAGGATCACGGCGAAGAATGCCGCAATGAAAAGGATCCATTTGAAACCTGTTTTTCAGTCCTGGCTTTCATGTGCAATCCCCCGCGCAGTCAAATGTTTTTTTCAGAGTGCCGGAGCCCGGCACTGCGCACCGTCAAAGACCGGATAGAAAAAGGCAGACCAATCCGCTGACCGGTCTGCCTTTCCGATATTCACTTAACCGAGCAGCAGCTTGTGCGTATCTGCCTTGAGCTTATCCTCCAGCGCAATGGCCTCTTCCATGGTCTTGCAGGCGGTCGTGTAATACGCCTTGACCTTCGGCTCCGTACCGGACGGACGCACGATCACGCTTGCCTGATCCGGCAGTCGGAACGCTACAACGTCCGACTTCGGCAGACCGGTCGGCGTCACAGTGCCGGTCAGCTTGTCCGTGACGGTGCCTTCCAGATAATCTGCCGTGCCGATGACCTTCAGTCCGCCGATCTCCGCCGGCGCATCCGTGCGCAGGGACTTCATCAGCTCGCGCATTTTCTCCATGCCGCTGATGCCCTCAAATGCAAAGCTCTCCTGGCTGTGGCGGAACACGCCGTACTTCTGATACAGATTCTCGCGCGCCTGCATCAAAGAGATGCCCTTGGTGCGGTAATATGCAGCCATTTCCACAATCAGCATGGACGCAACAACTGCATCCTTGTCGCGGACATAGGAGCCTGCCAGATAGCCGTAGCTCTCCTCAAAACCGAAGATATAGCGATCCTCCTCGCCCTTTTCCTCCAGCAGACCGATCTGCTCGCCGATGAACTTGAAGCCGGTCAGCACATCCAGCAGCTGCACGCCGTAGGCATCTGCAATCGACTTGACGATGTCGGTCGTGACGATTGTCTTGACCGCGACCGGATTCTTCGGCATGGTGCAGAGCTTCGTGCGCTCCTCGCAGATATACTCAAACAGCAGCGCACCGACCTCGTTGCCGGAGAACAGTGCAAAACCGCCCTTGCCGTCCGGCACCGCAATGCCGACTCTGTCGCAGTCGGGATCGGTTGCGAGTAGCAGATCCGGCTGCACCTCCTCGCAGAGCCGCAGACCGAGCTCCAGTGCCTCGCGGATCTCCGGGTTCGGATACGGGCACGTCGTGAAGTAGCCGTCCGGCAGCTCCTGCTCCTTGACGACGGTCACATCGCTGATGCCGATCCGCTTCAGAATTTCGCGCACCGGCTTGTTGCCCGTGCCGTTCAGCGGGGTATAGACAATTTTCAGGCCGCTCTGCGGGCAGACATCCGTATGGATGCCCTGCGCGAGCACGCGCTTATAATATTCTTCGATCACATCCTGCCCGATATAGGAGATCATGCCGTCTGCGACAGCCTTCTCAAAATCGCAGGTCTTCACATCCCGGAACAGATCAAGCGCATTGATCTTGTTGATAACCGTTTCCGCGACCTCCAGCGTAATCTGACAGCCGTCCGCGCCGTAGGCCTTGTAGCCGTTATACTTTGCGGGATTGTGGCTCGCGGTGACCATGATGCCGGCGGAGCAGTTCAGCGCACGAACCGCCCAGGAGAGCATCGGTGTCGGCATCAGCTCCTGATAGATGTGTACGCGGATGCCGTTTGCAGCCAGCACGGCTGCGGCAGCCTTTGCAAAGGTATCGGACTTGATGCGGCTGTCATAGGAAATCGCAACGCTCGGTGCATCAAAGGATCCCTTCACATAGTTGGCAAGACCCTGTGTTGCACGACGCACGGTATAGATATTCATCCGGCCGGTGCCTGCACCGAGCACACCGCGCAGACCGCCGGTGCCGAATTCCAGATCACAGTAAAAGCGCTCACGGATTGCGTCGTCGTCGCCGCGGATCATTTCCAGTTCCTGAACCAGATCCGGATCCTCAACGGCATTTTCGCGCCAGAGCTGATAGAGCTTCATTTCCCTCATCATATCGGACTGCATGATTCTTCATCCTTTCCTCTGCGGCACATGCCTGCCGCCATGCATGAATCTATTTGCACACATAATCATTATAGCATATTTTCCGTATTTTGCAAAGGGGCAGAATACCGAATTTTGATAGAATACAACTCATTTTTTGTATCAAACCCTCAAAGGCAAACAAAAAATCAGCCGGATAACAGGCTTTCTGCACGAAAAAAAGCAGCCGGGATTCTGTCCCGGCTGCTTTCGTTGCAGCTTATCAGCCTCTGTTGAAACGCTTGTTGAAGCGCTCGACGCGGCCGCCGGTATCGACCAGCTTCTGCTTACCCGTGAAGAACGGGTGGCACTTGGAGCAGATTTCAACCTTGATGTCCTTCTTGGTGGAGAGTACCTCGATGACGTTGCCGCAGTGGCAGGTGATCGTGGTTTTCTCGCAGTTCGGATGGATGCCTTCCTTTGCCATGGTTTTCACCTCTTTCAGTAATGAATGTGTAAATCTGACATAACAGCCCATCCGTGTACTGTTCGGACAGTAGTGCTATGGATCAAACGCAGAATTTATTATACCATATTCCGCAGAAAAAATCAAGTGTCAATTCTTCCCAAATCGGCGGGCGGATTCCGCCTGTATTCAGTATTTTGCACAGGGAACGCCCCCGTTCCCTCACGCGCCGATCTTGCGGAATTTCTCGTAGCGGTGATCCAGAAGTGCTTCGGGGCTCATCTGGCTCAGTCTGGTGATCTCATTCAGCAGCACCGATTTCAGCGCCGAGCAGATCTCCCGGTCGGACTTGCCCGCCTCCGGAATCACCTTCTCAATGACTTCAAAGTTCAGCAGATCGTAGGACGTCAGCTTCAGATGCGCTGCCGCCTCCGGAGCCTTGGCTGCATCCTTCCAGAGAATGCTCGCGCAGCCCTCCGGCGAAATCACCGAATACACGGCATTTTCCAGCATGATCGCCGTATCGCACACGCCGAGCGCCAGCGCGCCGCCGCTGCCGCCTTCTCCGACGACCACAGAAATCACGGGCGTTTTCAGCCCCATCATCTCATAGAGATTCTCCGCGATTGCAAGCCCCTGTCCGCGCTTTTCGGCCTCGATGCCGCAGTATGCGCCGGAGCTTCCGATGAAGCAGATGACCGGGCGGTGAAATTTCTCCGCCTCCTTCATCAGGCGCAGCGCCTTGCGGTAGCCTTCCGGCTCCGGACAGCCGAAGTTCCGCTTCATGCGGTCCTCGATTGTATCGCCGCGCTCCATTGCAATGACCGTCACCGGAATGCGGTTGAGATAACCGACGCCCGCAACAATCGCGGCATCGTCCCCGAATCTGCGGTCACCGTGCAGCTCGACAAAATCGTCGATCATATGCTCAATATAATAAGAACCCATCGGGCGCTTGCCGTTCCGCGCCGCCTGCACGCGCTCATAGGCGGTCTTGACATCAGCGATTGCCATAGGTGTTCCCTGCCTTTCTTCATGATCAGTTTTCAGGTCGTTTCGCGGATAATCCACGCGAAAAAGAGGATCGCAGCGACCAGTACCAGAAACAGAAATCCCAGCCCGGCAGCGCAGATGATTTTCCGCGTCTTTTCAGAGCCGTTCGCTTCCCGTTCCAGCTTTTCGCGGATCGCCTCCGCAGGGACTGCGTCCGGATTGGCCGCATAGCACGGATTCAGCTCCGCGCAGATATGCGCCTGCTCCGGATATTTGTACGCGAATTCATACGCATAATCCGTATCTGCGGCAATGCGCTTTCGCACCTGCGCATTGTTGACGTACTTTGCCGCAGCCGCAAATGCGCGGTTCACGAGCAGGATCCCGCCCGCAGCAAGCAGATAATCCGACAGCATATATTTTCCGCCGCCGAGCAGCACATAAATCAGCCCAAGCCCCGCAATCACCGAGAAAACCGAGCAGAGCTCCAGCAGCATTGCAGCGCCGCATTCATTGTATGCGATATACGGATAGTCAACCGTACCGGCCCTGCCGGAGTGCCGCACTGCACCGGGATGCGTATTCCCGAAGCGGCTGCGCTTCTGTTCCGGCTGCTCCCGGCCGTTCCGTCCCATTATGCGGGCTGATGCAGCTTCAGCAGCTTGCTCAGCGTATAGGTCATGCGCGGACGCTCCTCGATCAGATCCACAAAGCCGTGCTCCAGCTGGAATTCGGCTCTCTGGAAGCCCGCGGGGAGCTTTTCGCCGGTGGTCTGCTCAATGACGCGCTGACCTGCAAAGCCAATCAGCGCCTTCGGCTCCGCGATAATGATATCGCCCTGCATCGCAAAGCTCGCGGTGATGCCGCCCGTAGTCGGATCGGTCAGCACGGCGATATACAGCAGACCGGCCTCGGAATGCCGCTTGACCGCACCGGAAACCTTTGCCATCTGCATCAGGGAGAAGATGCCCTCCTGCATTCTGGCGCCGCCGGACGTGATAAACCCGACGACCGGCAGCTTCAGCGCTGTCGCCTTTTCAAACAGCCGCGTGATCTTTTCGCCGACAACCGTGCCCATGCTGCCCATCATGAATGCGGAATCCATGATGAACAGGCCGCAGTCGATGCCGCTGATCTTGGCCGTGCCGCACACGACGGCCTCATTCAGGCCGCTGGCCTTTTCCGCCTTGTCGAGCTTCTGCGCATAGTCCGGGAAGCGGATCGGATCCTTCGATTTCAGCTTTTTGTCGATCTCCTGGAACGTGCCGCGGTCAACGGTTTCATCGAGCCGCTCCACGGCGCGCATCCGGAAGTATGCGCCGCACTCCGGGCAGATGCAGTGGTTTGCCACATAATCCTGATACGGAATCTCCGTGCCGCACTGCTTGCAGGTGCGCGGCGGATGCTCCACATTGCCCGTGAGGGAATTGAAAATATCCTTGATTGCACTCATGCCTCTGCCTCCTCCGCGGGCTTGACAACGAAGGAGAACTCCGCGCTGACGCAGCGCTTGCCGTCCACAAAGCCCTCGCCCTTCGCCCAGTAGAACGGGCCGCGGCTCTTGATGATCTCGCAGCGGGTTTCAAAGACGTCGCCCGGCACAACCGGATGACGGAACTTGACCTTGTCGATGCCGGTGAACAGCGTCAGCGGCTGAGAACCGTCCGGCTGCTTTTCCATGCAGACGCAGACCGACTGCGCCATGATCTCGCAGAGAATCACACCCGGCACAACCGGATGCCCGGGGAAATGGCCGTCCAGGAACCACTCCTCCCCCGTGATCTTCTTTTTTCCGTGCGCGGCACCGTCAACAACCTCTGCTTCATCCAGCAGAAGCATGCTGTTCCGGTGCGGCAAAAGCGTCATCAGTTCTTCACGGTTCATATGCGTTCCTCCGTCAAAGTATTCCGGCTCGGTTCAGATCTTTTTGAATGCGATGCACGCATTGTGTCCGCCGAATCCGAGCGAGGTCGAAAGCGCCAGCGCGAGTGGCGTTTCCACAGCCGTGTTCGGCGTGATGTTCAGATCGCACTCCGGATCTGCTTCTTTATAATTGATCGTCGGCGGGACAATGCCGTCCTCCAGCGCCTTGATTGCCGCAATCGCCTCGATTGCGCCCGCCGCGCCGAGCAGATGTCCCGTCATGGACTTGGTGGAGCTGACATGGATCTTGTACGCATCCGCGCCGAATGCGTTTTTGATTGCCTGCGTTTCGGTCTTGTCGTTGAGCGGCGTGCTGGTGCCGTGCGCGTTCAGATAGATCTGCTCCGCCGGAACCTGCATATCTGCCTCTGCCAGACAGTCTGCAATCGCCTGACCGGAGGCCTTCGCCTCACCGTCCGGCGCCGTCACATGGAACGCATCGCAGGTGCTGCCGTAGCCGGCGACCTCTGCATAGATCTTCGCGCCGCGGGCAACTGCGTGCTCATATTCCTCCAGCACGAGCGCGCCTGCGCCCTCGCCCATGACAAAGCCGTTTCTGCGCTTGTCAAACGGGATGGACGCGCAGTCCGGATCGGTGCTGTCGGTCAGCGCCTGGCAGTTGATAAAGCCCGCCATTGCCAGCGGATGCAGCGCCGCATCGACGCCGCCTGCAATGATTGCATCGGCATAGCCGTGACGGATTGCGCGCATGGCCTCGCCGATTGCGTTGGTACCGGTCGCGCAGGCCGTCGTAATCTCGATGCACGGGCCCTTTGCCTGCATCTGAATGGCGATCATACCGGCCGCCATATTGGAAATCATCTTCGTGATAAAGAACGGGGACACTCTGGCCGGGCCTCTGTTCAGGAAGGTATTGTGCTCATTGACAAAGGTTTCAAAGCCGCCGATGCCGCTGCCGTAATAGACGCCGAGGCGCTCCGGCGCGATCTGCTCTTTGATGCCGGAATCCGCAACCGCCTGCATCGCCGCGGCGAGTGCATACTGCTGATAGCGGTCGGTCTGGCGGACGGTCTTTGCATCGAGGAACTGCTTCGGATCAAAGTCCTTGACCTCTGCACCGAGCTTCGCCTTCAGCTCTGACGTATCAAACCGCGTGATCGGCGCAATGCCGTTCCTGCCGTTCTTCAGACTGTCCCAGAAGGACGCGGCATCATTGCCGACCGGCGTCACAGCGCCGAGTCCGGTCACAACAACTCTCTTGCTCATGTTTTTACTCCTTGTGGAATCGCAGACGCAGCGAATGAAGCGTTGCTCAATCGGAATGCGTATTGCGTGTAATGTGTGCGCCTGCGGCGCTCTGCTCAGGAAATAGCAAGTCCGCCGTCAATGCGGATGACTGTTCCGGTCAGATAATCCGAATCAGGGGAAGCGAGGAAGCCGGCCAGATTTGCAACGTCCTCCGGCTGTCCGGCTCTGCCCATCGGAATGGATGCGAGGTATTCCTTTGTGGCCTCCTCGCTGATGGCTTTCGTCATATCCGTAGCGATGAAGCCCGGCGCAATGGCATTGCAGGTCACGCCTCTGGAGGCAAGCTCTCTTGCCGTGACCTTGGTCAGCGCGACGACGCCCGCCTTGGAGGCGGCATAATTCGCCTGACCGGCCGTTCCGAGCTGTGCGGAAACAGACGCAAGATTGACGATCTTGCCGTATTTCTGCTTCATGAACGGGCGGTAGCATGCCTGCGTCATGTTGAACGTACCCTTGAGGTTCGTGCTGATGACCGCATCAAAATCCGTTTCCTTCATGCCGAGGATCAGCGCATCGCGTGTGATGCCCGCATTGTTGACGAGAATCGTGATGTTGCCGAAATCTGCAATCACCTGCTTGACGACCGCCTTGCACTGCTCCGCGTCGCTGACATTGCATGCATATGCCTTTGCACGGATGCTGTACTGTTCCTTCAGTTCTGCTTCGAGTGCCTGTGCCTGCTCCGTGACCGTCAGATCAACAATCGCAATATCCGCGCCCATAGACGCGAGCTTTTTGCAGATTGCCGCACCGATGCCGCGCGCACCGCCCGTCACGAGAGCCGTCTTTCCTTTCAGCATGATTCCTTCACCGCCTTTACCGTTTCCGCCAGTGTTTCCGCACTGTCCACATTATAAATTTTCACATCTGCTGCGGTTTTCTTCACCAGACCGCTGAGCGTCTTTCCTGCGCCGACCTCAATGAAGGTATCAAAGCCCGCCGCGATCATGTTTTCAATCGTGGTCTGCCAGCGCACCGGGCTGCGCATCTGCTGCTCCATGGTCGATGCGATCTTTTCCGGATCGTAGGGCTGCGCATCGAGGTTCGCATAAACCGGAATGCGCGGCGCAGTGAAGCTGTATGCGGAAAGCGCTGCGCCGAATTTCGCGGATGCGTCATTCATGAACGGCGAATGGAATGCCGCGCTGACAGCCAGCGGGATGCATCTGCCGCCCAGTTCTTTGATCTTTGCCGTGAAGTCCGGCATACTGCTTTTCAGGCCGGAAACAACGGTCTGGCCGGGGCAGTTGAAATTCACTGCATAGAGCTGCTCAAATTCCGCAGCGGCATCCGCAACGGTCTGTGCGTCCAGCTTGACGACCGCGCACATCGCAGTTTCTGCCGCATCGGAGGCCTCCTGCATCAGCTGCCCGCGGGTGCTGACAATCCGGAATCCGTCCGCATCGGAATACGCACCGGCAAAGGCCAGCGCCGCAATCTCACCGAGCGAGAAGCCCGCCGCCGCATCCGCATGAATGCCGTTTTCCTCCAGCGCGCGTGCCGCCGCCAGATCCACCAGATACAGGCAGGGCTGCGTATTGGCCGTCTGCTTCAGTTCCTCATCCGTTCCGGAAAAGGACTGCTGCATCGTGCCCGGGCGGATTGCCTCCGCCTCGTCATAAAGTGCCTTTGCCGCAGCGCTGCTCTCATACAGCGTTTTGCCCATGCCGCTGTACTGCGCGCCCTGTCCGGCAAAGAGAAATGCGATTTTTCCCATTGATGACTCCTGTTCGTTCAAGCCTGCGGTCAGCCGAGCAGCTTTTCCGCCTGCTCCATGATTTCCGCAACGATTTCCGCAGCAGGCTGCTCTTTATTGACCAGTCCGGAGATCTGTCCCGCGAGGAAGCAGCCCTTCTTCGGGTCGCCGTCCACAACAGCCGCACGGAGCGTGCCGACTGCCATTGCCTCAAGTGCCTCATCGGAAATATCCGTATATTCCGCCTTGGCATAGGCACGCGAGAATGCGGATTTCAGGCTGCGCACCGGATGACCGAGCCGTCTGCCGGTCACAACGGTGGAGGTGTCCTTCGCTTTCAGGACACGCTCTTTATACTCCTCTGCAATGCAGCATTCCGTCGCCGCAAGGAACCGCGTGCCGATCTGCACGCCGCATGCACCGAGCATCACGGCCGCGGCAAAGCCTCTGCCGTCCGCAATGCCGCCCGCCGCAATCACCGGGATGCCGACTGCATCACAGACCTGCGGCACCAGCGCCATCGTCGTCATTTCTCCGACATGGCCGCCGGATTCGGTGCCCTCCGCAACAACGGCATCCGCACCGGATTTTTCCATCAGCTGTGCCATCGCTGCCGTCGAAATCACCGGGATGACCTTGACGCCTGCCTCGCGCCACATCGGAATATAGGCTGCGGGGCTGCCCGCGCCCGTCGTGACGACCGCGACCTTCTTTTCGGCAATCAGCTTTGCAATCTCAGCAATATTTTCACCGCGCAGCATGATATTCACGCCAAAGGGCTTATCTGTCAGCCGGCGGGCTTCATCGATCTGATCTGCGATCTGCCGGATATTTCCGCTGGCCGCGGAGATGATGCCGAGGCCGCCGCCGTTGGAAACCGCCGCTGCAAGGCGGGCATCGGAAATATGCGCCATGCCCCCCTGCATCAGCGGATAACGGGTTCCCAGCAGCTCGCAGAGAATTTCCGTCTGCTTCATGGATCAGCCCTGCTTGCTCTCAATGTAAGCCGCGAGCTCGCTCACGGACTTGCCGGCCTCCTGCGGGTTGATCTCGACGCCGAACTCGTCCTCCATCTCCATCATGATCTCGACTGCTTCGAGAGAATCCACGCCGAGGTCTGCAAAGGTGGTTTCCTCGGTGATCTCGGAAGCATCCATCTCAAGGTGATTGGCCAGGACTTCAATAATCTTTTCGGTGTTCATAATAAATTCCTCCATCATATTTTCGGATTGGATTTATGATAAAGCGGAACGCTGTCTGCGCCGCTTTATTTCAGATTGAACGCGCTCACCAGCGGATCAGGCAGGCTGCACTGGACAGACCGCCGCCGAAGGCGCACATGGCAATCAGATCGCCTTTTTTCAGCTTGCCGCTTCTAGCCAGCTCGTCAAAGGAAATCGGCACACTGGCAGAAGAGGTGTTTCCGTAGCGGTCGAGATTCAGCATAAACCGCTCCATCGGAATGCCGAGCCGCCGCGCCGCAAGGTCAATGATGCGGTAATTCGCCTGATGCGGCACGATATAATCAAACTGATCCGGCGTGACGCCCGCCTGCTCTGCAATCAGGTTCAGGCCGCCGACGATCTGCTTGACTGCGAATTTGAAGGTTTCCTGCCCGCTCATATGAACCGCAAGCGGCTCCTCCTCTTTTTCATAAAAAGGGGAATTGCCCTTGCCGAGCGGGATCGCAAGCACGGAATCGCCGCCCTGCGTGAACAGATGCGAGGCGAGATAATTCTCACCCGGCGCAATGACGAACGCACCGGCGCCGTCACCGAAAATGACACAGGTGGAACGGTCGCTCCAGTCCACTATGCGGCTCAGGCGCTCCGCACCGAGCACCAGCGCATAGCGGATGCCGCCGCGTGCGATAAAGGCAGCTGCGGTATCCAGTGCAAACAGGAATCCGCTGCACGCAGAATTGACGTCAAACGCCGGACAGGATGCACCGATCTGCTCCTGCACAGAGGCCGACACGGACGGACAGATCCGGTCCGGAGAAACCGTTGCGCCGACGATCAGATCCAGCTGATCCGCCGTGATGCCCGCAGCCTCCAGCGCGCGCTGTGCTGCCTTCGCACCCATATCCGCGGCGCTCTCGCTGACCGAAACATGCCGTTCCCGCACGCCGACCCGCTGCTGAATCCACTCGTCCGAGGTATCCACCATGCGGGACAGGTCATCATTTGTCACGATCCGTTCCGGCACATACGCACCGGTACCCAGAATCTGAATACTCATTCCACAATATCTCCAATCATCCGGTTTCATTCGCTCAGCGGACAACACCGTTGAGCAGACATGCAAAGCCGAAGGTAAAATAGCGCACTGCTTCGTCTTTCGGAAGCTCCCTGGAAAGGGCATCCGCGTAATATCCGCGGCAGAAGCACCAGATCGCATAGCAGAGCGCGTCAATATCGACCTTTTCTGCGTAGCCCTGCTCCAGCGCGATGCTGTAATACTTTTTCACTTTATCTGCCCACCAGAGGCGGTTTTCCTCCGTGAGCGAGTCATGCTCGAACACATAACAGCGGAACTGCATCTTCACATCGTAGGTCTGCATCAGCACCTTGACCGCAACATCCGTGCAGAACTGCAAAAAGCTGTCTTTGTCGTGAAATTCGGGTTCAATGTTCTCATGCATCTGCTGGACGGCATTGCGGTAGACGATCCGGAGCACCTCGTCAATATTGGAAAAGCGGTTGTAGAACACGCGATTCGCCATGCCTAACGCATTGATAACCTGTGTGACCGTCACCTTGTGCGCACCCTCCTCGGCAGCCAGCCGCGCCACGATCTGCACGATCTGCTCCGAGAGCGCATCCTGTATTTTATCCGGGCGCTTTTCGCCGTCGCCGCTGTTGATTTCGTGTTCTGCCATCCTTACAAGACTCCTTCCGCCTGGAATCCGCTCAGCACATACTGTGCTCAGCACACCATGTGCTATTATAACACAGTTTCCTGTTTCTGTCAAGCGATTCTCGCAAACTTCACAATTCCGAAAGAAATATCTCATGAACAGCACACAAAAAGGACGCCCCCTGTCACAGGGCGTCCTCAATTTGCCGAAAAAGGGATCGCTGCACGGTGAATGAGAATGGACTCTCGCCCCATTCCGAATTCATCGGAGATCCCGCTCATCTTTTCCGTCCCCGGCAGCGGGAGAAGCCCCATGCGCCGAACACGGAAAGCGCAATCACGATGCTCTGCACAAGAAACTGCACCGGAATGCTCCGCGATGCGTCAAAGCCTGCACGCTCCGCAAAATGCCCGAGAAACACATGCAGCAGATAGAGCTCCAGCGTGAATCCGCCGAAAAACGCCGCTGCCTTTCTGAGCCGCACCGCGCAGCAGCGTTCAAACAGCACACAGAATCCGGCCGTGACCGGCAGCGCGACGCCCTGTCCGCCGAGGCGGTTCAGCATGTTCGCCGTCTGCTCCGGCATCAGATTCAGCCCGTAATCCGCTGACAGCATCCCGATGGCATAGAGTATGAGCATCACCGCAAGATAGCTCACGGGCAGCAGCCGCTGCTTCGGACTGCGCCGTTCAGATTGCAGTGCTTCTCCGGTCAGGCTGCCGAGCAGAAACACCGGAATCCGCGCAAATGCCAGCTCCGTTTTTTCGTAGTATCCCGGCGCTGCCGTCAGCAGCACAATATTCAGCACGAAAGCGGCGGCGATCATGCCCCAAACAATGCCGCGCCGCTTTCGCTGGATGCGGAAAATCAGCGGGTAGAGCGCATAAAGCACAAGGAGAAACGCGACATACCACACCGACTTCACGCCGAACAGCCAGAATGATGCGCCGCACCAGTTCAGCAGCATCGCGCGGAAGCTCATTTTGTCAAGAATCAGCGTTTTGACGATCCAGTACGGCAGCGACAGCATCAGCCACGGAATGGCCGTGCGCGTGCATCGCCGGAGATAAAACGGCCTGACTGCGTCGTTTTTGTGCATGGAATGATACAGCCCGATGCCGGATAAAAACAGGAACATCTCCACGCCGAGATAGCCGCGGTTCAGAATCGCGCGCAGCACCGGAATGCCGAGTGCCTCCACGGGATCCGCAATGCAGTGGTACAGCGTGATCCAGATGATTGCAATGCCCATAAGCTCTTTACGGTATTTGCTGATCAAACTGATTTCAAACAAAACGGTATCCCTCCGATCATTCATGCGTATTGGTAAAAGGAAAAGCCTGAGATTGCAGACTCAGGCTTCATCGGAATGCTTCTTTTTTCGGAACAGCCGCTTCAGCAGGTGCGGAACCGGAACATGCAGATCTGCAAACATGCCGCGGTTTCTGCAATCCCGCAGAAAGCAGTTCAGCTCCATTCCCACAAACCAGAAATAGACGCAGGCATACAGCCAGATCAGGATCATAACCACACCGGTGAGCGTTCCGTAGACAAAGGAATAGCGGTTGAAGGAGCGCTCCAGAAACACGCCGTACAGCGATGCCATGCCGCGCCAGACAACCGTCGTCAGGACGGCGCCGGGCAGCTCCTCGCGGAACCGTGTTTTTCTGCTCGGCAGAAAAACGTAAGACAGCCAGAAGATCATGAGCAGCAAAAACGGCGTTGCAAGGTTTCTTGTCAGCTTCAGAATCAGCTCCAGCACAGTGACATTCGGCACATGCGCAAGAATCAGCGCCATGAGCTTGCTGCCGAGCGCATACATCACGATGACGGCGACCAGAATCAGGCACAGCGCAATCGTATACAGACAGCCGACCAGTCGAAGGACGGTCTGGCTGCGGCTTTCCACAATGCCGCAGGAGCTGTTGAAGCCGTTCATCAGCGCCTGAATCAAACGGGAAGCCGTCCAGATCAGGAAAATAATCAGCACGATTTTGGCAGAACCGATGTTTTCGTTGTAGTAGTCATGCACGAGCTGCATCCCGAGGGAATGATAGGACGCCGGCAGCAGAATCTTCGTCAGCATCGTCAGGGTATCCTCCGAGAGAAACGGCAGCAGGCGGCTGGCCAGACAGACCAGCATCACGAACGGAAAAAACGAAAGCATCAGATAAAACGTAGCCTGCGCCGCATAAGCGGAAAGATGGTCGGCAGCAAAGCGTCTGCCGGTTTCGCGCAGGGCACCGGGCGCGGCGGAGAAAAAGCGGCGGATCCTCACACTGCACTTCCTTTCCTGAACCGCAGAGGGTTACGCAAAATCGTACTTATCGCTGAATTCGCTGCGGAACTGCTCGAAAATGCGCTCGTTCAGCGCATCGTCCGTCACAGCGTCATAATGCTCGGTATCCAAACCGAGATCCACAACCTCCACAATGACCACGCCCGCATCCTCGTCGTCCTCGTCCTCCGGAAGCAGCACGGCGTAGGGCTTTGCATCGACAGTCACAAGCTCCAGAAACCGGAATGTGACGGAATTTCCGTCCTCATCCTCCAGAATCACAAGATCGTCATCCTCGGGCAAATCCTGTCTGATCTCATCTGCCATAAGGATCTCTCCTTTCTGTAATATAGTATTTTTTATTATAGCATGTTTTGCACAGTCTGTCAAGAAAGCTGTGCAGACAATCGCAATTTATTCATTGACTTTTTTGTATTGCTATGATATAATAGTGTAAATACGGCTGAAACAACTGCGGCGCTGTTTTGCGCTGCACGGACTTGCCGATAAAGAGGTATCTCCGATGGATTGATAATGGGGCTCTGCCCCATACCCCGCTTATGGGCCGTAAGCCCTTAAGAATCCCATTTTATCATAAAGAAAAACATTCTTTGCTGTTTTAAAACGAGGTCTGGGGATATGTCCCCGGCGGGAGATTGAGATGCGTCCGCCTGCAAGCACATCACGAAGTGTGCGAGCGTCCGCATGACAGATCATCGCGCAGCGATACCTTATAATACTATATATACTGAAATATTATTATCCTGACATCCTGACAGGCCTGCCGTGACGGAACCGGCCGGTCCGCAACACGAAAGGAGAACATCACATGCTGCAAAAGGCAACCGCCCTGCTGCGAAAGCTGGATCAGACGCACCTGATCCGATATATGGAAACGCTGGAGCCGGACATGCAGTCCGCCATGGCCGCGCAGATCGCGGATCTGGATCTTTCCGTACTCAATGCGGAAAACGCCAGCGATTCCCGCGGTTATTTTGAACCGCTCTATGCCACCACACTGGACAAGATTGCCGCAAACCGCGAACGCTATACCGAAACCGGACTGGAAGCCATCCGCGCCGGAAAGGTCGGCGCAGTCATGCTCGCCGGCGGACAGGGCAGCCGCCTCGGCTTTGAAAAGCCGAAGGGCACCTTCAATATCGGCCTGACCAGAGATCTGTATATCTTTGAATGCCTGATCGGAAACCTGCTGGAGGTGACAGAGGCAGCCTGTGCTTCCGTGCCGCTGTTTATCATGACCAGCGCGGAAAACGACAGCGATACCCGCGAATTCTTTGAACAGCACAATTATTTCGGCTATGACAGCAACTATGTCTGGTTCTTTGTGCAGGAGCAGTTCCCCGCAACCGATACCGACGGCAGACTGCTGCTTGCAGGCCCCGGAAAAATCGCCACTGCACCGAACGGCAACGGCGGCTGGTATGCATCCATGGAAAAGAACGGAATGCTGGATGTCATCCGGGAACACGGCATCGAATGGCTGAATGTGTTTGCAATGGACAATGTGCTCCAGCGCATCGCGGATCCCTGCTTTGTCGGCGCGGTGATCGCATCCGGCATGGCGTCCGGCGCCAAGGTCGTCGCAAAGACAGCGCCGGATGAAAAGGTCGGCGTCATCTGCCTGGAGGACGGCCGCCCCTCGATTGTCGAATACTACGAAATGACCGATGAGATGCGCTCCCGCCGCGAACCGGACGGCACGCTCTCCTATAATTACGGCGTCATCCTGAACTATCTGTTCCGCGTGGACAAGCTGGACGAAACGCTGCATGTCCACCTGCCGCTGCACAAGGCGCTGAAAAAGCTCCGGTATATGACCGAGGACGGACAGATGATCGTCCCGGAGGAGCCGAACGCCTACAAGTTTGAAACGCTCGCGCTCGACATGGTCAAATTGCAGGAAAACTGCCTCGCCTACGAGGTGGACCGCAGCCGCGAATTCGCGCCGATCAAGAACAAAACCGGCGTCGATTCCGTCGATACCGCCCGCGCACTGCTCCGCAGCAACGGCGTGATTCTCTGAGATAATACGGCTCCGCAGAACAGCGGGGCCGTTTCCGTTTTGCGAATCAGTATGAAAACACGGCGGCAATTCACGTAATTATGTATGAAAAAGCTACCATATAGAAAAATAGCTTGACAACATCCGGCATTCATGGTATACTAATTATTAAGAATATCTTTAAGTATTTGGCGTATGCAGGAACAAATTGATGCTGCGGATTCCGTCCGGCGGGCAGCAGCATCGTCTTTTTCGTCTGAAACCTGCACGGAACCGCGCCATCCGCCAGTGGAGAGTTATGTCTATGTTTGAAACAATCAGAAAAATCGGTGCCGCATTCCGGCTCCCCGGAACGCTCTATACCTACGATATTATCACGAACGGCAACATCAATACGACGTACCGCGTGACCTACCGCACGGATGAGGGCAGCACCAAGGCGTATATCTTCCAGCGCATCAATACGGTCGTGTTCAGCAACCCCGTACAAATCATGCACAACATTGACCTTGTCACCTCACATATCCGCGAAAAATATCCGAATGAGCGCACGCTGCACTTCCATCACACCGCCGAGGGCACGAACTATGTCTTTGACGATGACAAGTGCTTCTGGCGCGTGATGAACTGGGTGGAGTCGATCACCTTTGACAGCTGCGACGACCTCGCTGTCATTGCAGCAACCGGTGAGGCGTTCGGCCGGTTTCAGAATCAGCTTTCCGATTTTGACGGATCGCAGCTCTATGAAACCATCCCGGATTTCCACAACACCAAAAAACGTCTTGATACGCTATTTGAGCATGCTGCGCAGGATCCCTGCGGCAGAGTGTCCGGCGTCATGGAGGAGATTGAATATATCTCGTCCGTCCGCTGGAAGGCCGGAGAGCTGTCTGTCCGCTTTGCAAACGGCGAATTTCCTGTGCGCGTGACGCACAATGACACCAAGTCAAACAATGTGCTGTTTGACCGCATCACAAAAATGCCGATCGTCGTGATTGACCTGGATACGGTTATGCCGGGCATGGCGATGTACGACTTCGGCGATGCCGTGCGCTTTATTGCCAACACCGCTGCCGAGGACGAGCCGGAAATCCGCCGCGTATACTTCGACACCTCGAAGTTCCGCGCGTTCTGCAAGGGCTTTATCGGTGAGGTCAGCCGCGGGCTGACGCAGGCGGAAATCGACAGCCTCGTGCTCGCAACCTTCTCGATTACGGTGGAACTGGCTGCACGCTTTCTGGACGACTATCTGACAGGCGACAAGTATTTCAAGATCAATTACCCGCTGCACAATCTGGTGCGCGCCCGCTGTCAGCTCGCGCTTGCGAAGGATATCATGCGCAAGCAGCAGGAGCTGGAATGGATCGTGCGCGAAACCGTGAAGGAAGCGGCGGAAAAATAAGATTGTATCAGTCCTTCGTACCGGGAGCCCGCTGCCTTCTGCGGCGTTCCGGTACGGATGATTTCTGTATTCCCGGAACAGTGCCCTGCCTGCGGCAGCGGTACACCCTGACTGCATGATTGAAGAGGTCTGTTGAATATGAAAGCAAAGTTCAAAAAATACGTAAGCTCATTTTCTCACCGGAAGATGCTGCTTGCGGTTGCGGACGGTTTTATTCTGATTATTGCATCGCTGATCACAAACTTTCTGCTCTCCCTCGGCGGTGCCGGACTGTCGGTCGCCGATCTGATGATTCCGATTGTCATCGGCACAATCTGCTGCTTCGCGTTCCTGTTCATCTGGGGCGCTTACAGCAAAATGTGGCGGTATTTCCGCAGCTCGGATTATCTGACCTGCGTGCTCGGCGTGGTCTGCGGCGTTTCCGCAACCTGTCTGTTTTCGTATATTCTGGACCGCGCTGTTCCGCTGTCCTTCTCCCTGCTGCACATGATCATCGCAACCATCGGCATCTGCCTGTTCCGCCTGATCTTCCGCAGAACCTTCATTGAAATTACCGAAATCGGCCACCAGGAAATCCGCTTCAAGCGCACCATGATTATCGGCGGCGGCACCGCCTGCCGGATGCTCCTGACCGAGATCAAAAACGCGAAGAAATCCCCGTATGAGGGCGACAAGGTTTCCGCGCAGTTCACCCCGATCTGCATTATTGACGACGACCGCAACAAGGTCGGCTCGGACGTCATGGGCGTCGAAATCGTCGGCACCACCGCGGATATCGAGCGCTTTGCCAAGGAAAAGGAAATCGAACAGATTATTTTCGCTGTTCCCTCCGCCGTGGAGGACGAGCGTGCGCGCGTCATGGAGATCTGCTCCAAGACCGGCGTTCCGGTCAAGATCGTGCCGTTCATCGGCAACCTGATCTTCGACGAAAAGACACCGCTGCTCCAGCAGGTGCGCGACATCAAGGTTGAGGATCTGCTCGGCAGAGATCCGATCAAGTTTGACAATGAGGACATCCGCCGGTTCATCGGCGGCAAGGTCTGTATGGTCACGGGCGGCGGCGGCTCCATCGGCTCCGAACTGGTGCGCCAGATCGCCAAGTATCACCCGAAGCAGGTCATTATCGTTGATATTTACGAGAACAATGCCTACGAAATCCAGCAGGAGCTGGTCATGGAGTACGGCAAATCGCTGGATCTGGTCACGCTGATTGCGTCCGTCCGCGATTATTACCGCATCAATCAGATCTTCAAAAAGTACAAGCCGCAGGTTGTGTTCCATGCGGCGGCGCACAAGCATGTGCCGCTGATGGAGGCTTCCCCGATGGAGGCCATCAAGAACAACATCGTCGGCACGTTCAATGTCGCCTCGCTGGCGCAGTTCCACCTCGTCGAAAAGTTCGTCATGATCTCTACGGACAAAGCGGTCAACCCGACCAATGTCATGGGTGCATCCAAGCGTTGCTGCGAGATGATCGTGCAGTATCTGTCCCAGCAGCATGACGGCCGCACCGAGTTCGTCACGACACGCTTCGGCAACGTGCTCGGCTCCAACGGCTCTGTCATCCCGCTGTTCAAAAAGCAGATCGAGCAAGGCAAGCCTGTCACCGTCACACATCCGGATGTCATCCGCTACTTCATGACAATTCCGGAGGCGGTCAGCCTCGTCATGGAGGCCGCCGCAATCGCAAAGGGCGGCGAAATCTTCGTGCTCGACATGGGCAAGCCGGTGCGTATCGTTGCGCTGGCTGAAAACCTGATCCGCATGTACGGCAAGGTGCCGTATAAGGATGTGGAAATCAAGTTTGTCGGTCTGCGTCCGGGCGAGAAGATCAAGGAGGAACTGCTGATGAATGAGGAGGGTCTGCAAAAGACCGCCAACAAGCTCATTTATATCGGCAAGCAGATTCAGATCGACTCCACGAACTTTGCCATGAGGCTGCGCATTCTGCGGGATGCCGCACTGAAAAACAACGAAAAAATCGCGGTGGACGCGCTGCATGAAATGGTGCCGACCTTCGTCACGCCGGAGGAATTCAACCGGCATGAGCTGGAAAAGCGCAATCAGCTCGACGCGCAGAACAAGCCGCAGGATGACGGCGATGCTGCCAAAAAGGAGCCTGTGCAGAGCGTTCCGGCGCCTGTCTGAGCCCGTCCCCAACTGAACCTCAACAGCCCGAAGGCGGTATAAGCTGCTTTCGGGCTGTTTTCATATCTGCACGGTTTCCCGCATAGGCTGTACGGGGAGGGATCCGTTTGAATGAGGAATACGCACCGCCGCACGGCGGGTTTGCGGCACCGGCGGCTGTATGATCTGCGTCAGGGTTTTCGGGCTGACGCTCGCGGTTGACTTCACCGCCCCCGCACTGCTGGCGCTGCTCTCGCTGATGCTGCAGCAGACAGCGCTGCTCCGGACACTGGCCGCCTGTCTGCTGCACGAATGCGCGCATCTGCTGGCAATGGCGCTGACCGGTCAGAAGCCCGCGATGCTGCGGCTTTCGGCAGCGGGCATGCTGCTGCATATGCAGGCACCGGCGCTCTGTCCGGCAGGCGTCTTTGCCGCGATTCTCTGTGCAGGGCCTGCTGCAAATCTGCTGGCAGCCGGATTGCTGTATCTGTGCGGCAGCCCGGAAAGCGCCGCAGCCAATCTCTCGCTGGCGCTGTTCAATCTGCTGCCCTGCCGCAGCACGGACGGCGGCTCGCTGCTGTATACGCTGCTGGAGCAAAGGTTTATCCGCACAAATCCGGAGCTGCCCGCGAAGCTCCTGCGCATATTGTTTCTGCTGACAGCAGGGGCGCTTGCGTGGGCAATGCATCTGGCGGGCATCCGGAATCCGTCGCTCCGGGGCATGCTCCTGTTTATGCTGGCGGCAGAGCTGACCGGCAGCTGAAAAAACGGTATCTCCGCCTGGGAGATACCGTTTCAGGTTGAGTTTGCTTATCTGTGCGTGAGCTCGATATACGTCACGCCTGCGCTGCTCTTGCGGTAGTAGAGCATCAGGAATTTCGCAATATCGCGCTGTGCGGCCTGCGAATTGGCAGAGGAGCTGACTGCCGCGCCGACAACGGCACCGACCGCTGCACCGAGCGGCCCTGCAACCAGAAGTCCCGGCAGCGCGCCGACGACACCGCCGCCGATGACGTCACCCGCCTTTTTCTCGTAGAATTGCTTTGCGCCGCCCTCAAGCCGGATGACAGTTTCATCCCTGAGAACAGCCGCCTCCAGTTCGGAATACGTGCTGACAGTTACCATAAGTCATGTCCTCCTTTCCTGTTGTCGCCGGCCTCTTTCCGCCGGCTTGCTCATATTATACTGCAAAAATAAAGGTTTGTCAAGACTGCGGGAAACGCGGGAGCGGTCACTCGGGGCGTTTTATATCTATACAAGATCATAAAAATATGATATGATAGTGCTGAATGATGTGACGCTGCGGCGCAGGATGTCGTCAGTATGTTCAGAGGACAGTTCTCACCGCGCGGAATACCAAAAACGGGAAGTGATATTATGCAGACCATCGAAGACAGCGAAATCATACAGCTGTTTGAAAAACGCGACCAGCGTGCAATCCGGGAAACCGAACAGAAATACGGCAGGCTCGGCATTCACATGGCGGCCGGTCTGACCGGCAGTCAGCAGGATGCCGAGGAATGCCTGAACGATGCGCTCATGCGGCTCTGGGACAAAATCCCGCCTGAAAAGCCGGAAAACCTCGGCGGATTTTTCATGACAGTCTGCCGCAGGCTGGCACTGGACAGACGAAAGGCACAGAACCGCGAAAAACGCGGCGGCGGCCGGACAGAGCTCGCCTTTGAGGAGCTCTCCGAATGCATCGCCTCGCAGGAACGCCCGGAGGAGCAGTATGACAAGCGTGCACTCAGCGGCGCAATCAGCCGCTTTCTGGATACGCTGCCCGCAGAGCAGCGCGTCATGTTCATTTTGCGGTACTGGTCATGTCTTTCCGTGCAGGAGATTGCCGCGGAATGCGATGCAAGCGACAGCAAGGTCAAAATGACGCTGCTCCGCACCCGGAACAAGCTGAAGGAATATCTGAAACAGGAGGGATATCTGTGAACGAACAGGATTTTTTTGAAATCATGGACGGGCTGCCTGCGCGGCAGATCGCGGAGGCGGCAGAATGGAAATACCGGCGCGGCCGGAACGCCGAAAACGAAATTGACACAATCCTGTCAGCGGATACCATGCCGGAAAAAATCATCCTCCGGAATACGCAGCCGGAACACAATGACATCACGGACGAGCCTGTTGCGATGCATGCACAGCCCCGCGCGGAAAAGCAATCCCGCGTGATCCGTTCCGCGACCGCAGGGCTTGCGGCAGTCGCGGCGGTCTTTGCGCTGATTTTCGGCGGCATTGCGCTGAAGCTGCACCGCGATAACACGGAGATCGAGGCATCCATGCCCGGCGCGGTACTTACAGACGTCAGCGTCACGCAGGTCACCGGCACCGATCTGGCCGCCCTGACCGTCGCCCCGACCGGCGATGTCACAGCGGCCGAAACCACAACCGTCACCTTTGCGCCGTCTGAAAAGCCGGTTCCGCAGAAGCCGGACGACAGCGTTGCCGCAGGCGAGCTGAACTTCCTCGGCGGACACGGCCTGCTGCGGCCTGTGATTGCGGAGGGTGAGCCGAGCATTTTGCAGGATGACGATTCTCTCTATCTGTACGGCAGCGAGCGGATTCGGAAATCCGGGCTGGATGCGCGCAGTCAGCCGGCCATATTTCTCATCTGTGATCAGTTAAATTGCCGCCACGATTCTGAAGATTGTCTGCAGAACAAATACGGCAACAGAAAACTGATATGCAGCGGCGGTGAAATCTACTATATCGACTGGTCAACAGAATCCCTGCTGCCGGGCTATGCCGGCGGACTGAACCGTATTTTATCCGACGGCACCACGGAGCCGCTGCACCCGCAGAAAAAAATCAGCTTTGAGGACGAAAGCACCGGAAAGATTATCGGCAGCACCTATTATACACATGTCACGCGCCTCGGGGATACCGGAATCTATTATCTGAAATACTACGGGCAGGCATATTCTGCCAAAACCCCCGACGACGCTGTGACAAACGGCGCACCGATGCTGCTGAACAGCCGCACCGGAGAAACGCTCACGCTGCAGCTCGGAACAGAACGCTATGGTGTCATAGACGGTGATTACTATGTTGATTACGCTGTGATGTATGATGCGGCATCGGAGCATCTGTTCATGAGCTTATTTGATCCCACCGGGTACAACAATGCCATTGCAGAAATTGATATTTATACAGGCAAGATCCTGGAGGAATATCACACGTCGGAAACGGAAACAGAGCTTGTCAGCTGGTTTGTAAAAGATCATCAGCTGCATTTTCTGGGACAGTCGCAGAAAGACCGGTATCAGACGAACTGGTATGTCCGCGACATGGATACGAAGGAATGCAAAGTGCTTCTGGAGGACTGCGGACTCAGTTCCTTCGCGTACTGTGACGGCAGAGTTTACGCGACGCATCATGAGAGTGTCGGAAACGATGCCGTATACAGCTATGCACCGGACGGTACGGATATGATCGTTCTTGCGGAATCCGGTAATTCGTTTGATTCGCTCATGCCGATTGCCGATCCGGACTACATCGTGCTGGAATCCAATACCGGCAGCCAGTATATCCTGATGAACGGCGAAATCTTCCGGCTGCTCTGAGGCGGCTTCAAAAATCTATATACCAAAACGGAAGGCTCCTTACCTGCACGAAGCAGATAAGGAGCCTTTTCCCCCTCCGAATTTCCCCCTAAGTGAATGTCATTTCTTCTCTGCGGCGGACGTTCTGCCGCTTTCGGATTTCCGGGATTCCCGGACTTCGATGGCAAGCCTTTTCGCAAGTGCAGGCTGCTTTTTCAGACGTTCCGCCAGACGGATCGACAGCAGCCGCTCTCTGACGTACATCATAACTCACATCTCCTCTTCGGTATCCTCAGAGAACTGTACCTCGTAGTAATCGCTCACGCCGGAGGCCGTCAGGATATCGCTGAGCACGGCCTTCGCGTTGGCTTCCGCATCGGAGAGCAGCGTGCCTCTGGCAATGGTCTGGCTCTCCTGCTCCTTCATCACTGCGCTGATCTTGTCGGTGAATTCCGCCGACGAAATGCTGCCGGTCATAAAGCTGAGCAGCCCGTTATCCTCGCGGAATCTGATATTCTCCAGATCGACGGTCTGCGGCATGATGACCGCATCCGGCACGGTGATGTAAATAATGTTCTGCTCCCTGTCGAGCGCGTATGTGACCTCTGACAGCTCAATGCCTGCGGAAATGGTTCCGGTATAGGTGAACGTCAGCTTCTTTTCTGCGACGCCCCACCAGTCTTTTGTGCCCTTGGAAATGGTCACATCCCTTGAGTAGTCTTCCTCAGCCGTCACGAGTTTGCTGGCGTTCCGCATGACATCAAAAATCTGCACGGACTTGACGCGGGCTTCGGCCTCCGCTTCCATATCATGCTTGGTGATATAGCTTTGCAGATTGGCGTTCTCCGCTTCCAGCGCTTTTGTCTGCGCCGAAAGGTGATAGATGTACGCGCCGGAGCCGCCGACTGTTCCGATGCCGAGCATTGCTGCAAGGATCATGGCGGTTGTTTTCATTGGCATATCCTCCTTTGAACTTCAGTATTTTTTGAGAACGATCCCGGTGAAAAGATCGGAGCGCAGTTTTGATAGTCTGCCTCTCATGTCTGTATTATACCAGATTCAAACGGAAGAATAAATGACAAGTTCAGCGGATTACGCCGGGTTATTTTGCTGACAGAAGAAAAATAAAAAGGTATCCGCTGCGCGGATGCTATTAAAGAATGGGGACCTCTATCGCAGGTCCCCAAGCCCGCCGAGCTCTTGAAGGCTGTGGAGTTTCGCGCTCTGCGGAGCGCGACGAGGGCGCTGCCCTCGACCCGCGAGCTTTTTGAAAAAAGCTCGACCAAAAACTTTTATTTTGGGTGTTTCGCAGGTGTATCGACAAACTGAGGGGACGCCCTGCGACAGAAGGCGTCCCCTTTTCACGGTTCACTGTTCAGAACATAAATTTGACTTTTTTCTTGTCCGGCTTCTGATTCAGCAGAACGAACGACGTCTGCGACTGAAACAGTGCGCCCTGCAAATGCGTAATCCGGCGGATGCTGTGCAGCTGTCCGCGGAGCTGCGCGACAAGGTGCTCCTGGTCGCCGTTCGGATACAGCGTCAGCAGCGGTTCGCGCCCGAACCGGAAATGCGTTTCCAGTCCGGCAATCTGATCCGTGACCAGCACCCGCCCGAGCTTTCCGACCGCCAGATGCGCGCCCTCCAGCGTTGCAAGCGTGACAGTGCCGTCGTCCTCAAACTGCAAATACAGCGGATCCTTTGACACCACAAACGCCGTGCCGAAGCTCTTGAGCCAGTACGGATGCCGTTCCTCCCAGACCGGCAGCGTCATATCATTCAGATCACGGTCAAATGCCGCCAGCAGCGCCGTGCAGTTGACGATTGAGCAGATCAGGCGCTCCCGGATCGACTGATCCCGCGCGACCTCGTCGTCACCGAGCACCGCGTCCAGGTGTCCTGCGCCGGACAGCGCCAGCGCATTGCAGATCTCGGTCAGGCGGCCGGGCTTCCACTCGCTGCCCGCGACGGGTACGCCGCCGTGCAGCAGGCCGGTGTACAGCTCATACGGCACTGCTTCGGATTCCGCCGCACGCTTCGCCCATTCCGCGGCTGCGGAAAATTCGGAAAGCTGCATCCCATCCGGCATCCAGAAGATTTCAGCGGCGCGTCCCTCGTAGCGCCGGTGCGCAGTACCGTACCGCGAAAAATACGTCAGACCGCAGCAGTGCGGCGGACAGCAGATATCCGCCAGAAAATGCAGTGCGCGGGAAAGGCTTTTCATTGCGGGATAATACTTTCCGGCTCTGTGCAGTGCCAGCGCCGCACGGTATTCGCTGTCCAGCATGGTCAGCGGAGAGGGCGCCGCCGCGCCGCGTCCGTTGCAGTAGCCGCCCAGCACCGGATGGCAGTTCAGCTGTGTGCCGTCCGGCTTGACGGCGCAGTAATAATGCAGACCGCGTCCCTGCTGGCGGTCACCGATCTGATCGGGGGCTGCTGCTTCGCCGATCATGGCCTCTGCATCCCCGGCAGAAAAGCGTCCGGCTGCCGGATGCGATGTCTGCTCCAGCAGGAGCAGTGCCGCCCGGACAATGCCGCAGTGTACGGAAGGATATAAGTGTTTATCGAGCTTTGACAAATTCCAGGACTCCCTTTCTGTCTGTATCTCACTTATCATACCACATTTGCGCCAAAAATGCAAGTGCATACCGCAGACAAAAAGGGCGCTGACTGTTACATCAGCGCCCCTGGAAAAATTAGTGTTCCTCATGGAAGAAGTACGGCAGTATATCGTAGATATAGTGGCGGACATGTCCCCACCAGTGCTCCTTGCCGTCCACGACCATATAGAAGAAATTGCCCTGCGAAAGATCCGAGGTTTCAATAAAGTGATTGTCCTTCCGCAGCTCGTTCATCAGCGGGGTCATCTGCGGCTGTGCCATGTCATTGGAGCCGGTCGCACCCATGATGAAGTATTCGTTCTTTTGCAGGCCGGCCTTATCAATCGCGCCGGTGATCATCTGCGCCTGTGCCTGGCTTGACAGATTGTTGACCTTGTATTCGCCGGAAAGCGGCATGTAATACGCAATGATATCGAGATCGTTCAGGAACACGCCCCATGTGGAAACAGAGCCCATCGAGAAGCCGCCGTATGCGCGGTGATAGCGCGAAGCCTGAATATCCTCCTTCGAGGTCGATTCCGCATAGGTCGAATACTTGTCCTCAATGTACGGAATCAGGCGGTCGCGCAGCTCGGAATAGAACTGATCCGCACCGGTCTGGTTCCATGTCGGCGTGACCACGATCAGCGGCTCCAGCTCGCCGTTTTCGATCATGTGGTCAAAGATGTTCTGCATCATGGTATCATCCTGATGGAACAGCGTTCTTTCGTCCTCGCCGCCGCCGTGCATCAGATAGAAAATATTGTACTTCTTGCTCTCGTCATAATCCGGCGGCAGATACACATAGCAGGTGTTCGTGCCCTTGGGTCCCTGATAATGCTCCTCGATCACCTGACCGGGATGCGAGGATCTGCTCAGATATACGCGCTCGTCAAAGCTGTGATAGCTCAGCGGCTTGTATTCATAGGGTTCGACTGCGGGCTTGACAGGCTCCGGATATTCGGTCAGCTGCACGGTCAGGAACTTCTGGTACCAGTGCAGGTCATCGGCGTCCACCTTGCCGCTCTGATCCACGTCCGCGGCGCGGAGCATCGTCTTGTTCGGAAAGTCCTTGCCTGTGTACTGCTTGGCCAGTGCGAGATCGGATGCATTGACCGTGCCGTCGCAGTTGACGTCGCCGAGCGTGAACTTGACCGGCTTGGGGCCGTCGATTTTCGTACCCTTTTCGGCGCAGACCGCCTCGTCAATCGTGAAGGACGTGCTGCCGGATTTGGTTTCGACATAGAGCGTCAGATCAGTTGCGCCCGCCGGAACCTGATACGAATCGTTGGCCAGCTGTACGTAAAAGCCCGCCATAGTTTCTTCCTGTGCGAGATGGTCGTAGACTGTGGTGCCGCTCGCGTCCTTATAGCTGAGCGAGAGCATAAAGATCACCGACTGCGGCCCGCTTTCATAGCGCGCACAGACGCTGAAGCTGTAGCTTTCGCCCGGCGTGCAGACGGATTCCAGACTTTTCTGGGCGCCGTTCCACGAATCCGATCTTCCGGTGACAGCCAGCGCACCGGTACCCGAATACGGGTTATCGGATGTCGTTTTGACTGTCGCGCCGCCGCGGCTTTCCCAGCCGCAGTCGCCGGAGTCAAAGCCGTCATTGAAGATGTAGCTGTCGGCCGCATAGACCGGCAGCGCAGCGGCTGTTTGCAGCAAAATGCCACAGGCAAGCAGAGCCGCTGCCTGTCTGTTCCTTGTTCTGTTCATGTGATTTCCCCCTGTTTGTGAATGAATCGCGGTTTGTTCTTCTTTTTTCAGGCGCCGCTCCGATCAACAGGCGCCTTTATATTCTTAATTTTACTATAATTTTTTGGGGCTGTCAAGAATTATGATAATTTTCCGCAATAATTAAGCATTCTCACCGATTTTGCGCATTGCTGCGCGGATGCAAAAGGATCCCCCGCCCCTCCGTTTCCGGAAAGGCGGGGGATATGAAAACTGCACATTTTACAGCGTAATCTGTTTTGCAATGTATCTGAGGATCACGGTTGCGTCCTCGGCATCGGCCTGACCGCTGCCGTCCACGTCGCCGTTTTTCAGTCCCTGATCTGTGACGCGCGCCTCAGCATCTGCAACTGCATAGCGCAGCAGCAGCACGACGTCCGCAACATCCACGTTGTTGTCGCAGTTCGTGTCGCCCTTGCGTCCGCCGGAAACCGCGGCAGCCGTCACCGGAGCCGTTTTCGTGGTCAGCGGCTGATAGTCTGCGGGCTTTTCCAGCTTTGCCGCCGGAATATCCGTCGTGACAGGCGGTGCGATTTCCTCTGTCAGATCCAGAATGTCATAGTATGCCGGGAGCGGCTCCATGTCGGAACGGAACAGGGAGTTCTGGTGCGGACGCAGTGTCCGCCAGCCGGAACTGAGCGGCTGCCACAGCGTCACACTGGAAATGTTGTCCGCGTAGGTCAGTGCGATGCGGAAAATATCCGACCACATTGCACGCTGCGCATAGGAATTCCCGTCCTGATCTGTAATATCCAGCTCGGTGATCTGAATATCCAGACCGAGCGCTGCGAACTTCTTGACCGCGGATTCATAGACCGTTTTGTCCGGATACGCAGTGCTCAGATGCGACTGCATGCCGATGCCGTCAATATAGTCGCCTTCCTTCATAATCTGCTTGGCCAGACCGCAGAGATCCGCGCACTTTTCCGGCATATACTCGTTGTACTCGTTCAGATAAAGCTTGCAGTCTGCCGGTGCGTATGCTCTCGCCCACTTGAATGCATTGATGATGAATGCAGGGTTGTTATCGCCGTAAACCTTAGCATAACCGGAAGTATTGTATGAAGCACCGTCCTGAACGCGCAGGCCGCCGCCCTCATTCCGGAACACCTCGTTGCAGACGTCGTAAGCATACAGCTTCAGATCCGGATAATCCGTTTTGAGCTGCGCAAAGGTCTGCCGGATCATGCTCTCGATGCGCGCATCCGATTCCTCGGGCGTGCCTGCGAACATTTTGTCCGGCGTCTGGCTGTACCAAACAAAGTTGTGGCCGCGCAGACCGATCTTGTTCTCCTCTGCAAATTTCAGAATACCCGCAGCGCTTCTCAGATTGACCGTGACGTCGTCTGTACCGATTTCGGAGAGGATCACTTCCGGCTTCATCTCGTTTTCGCAGGTGACCGAGTTGAAGTTTCTGAGGTAGAAATCACGGATTGTGTCATTCTGCAATGCAACGGCACTGACCGATGCACCGACGCGGAAATACGGACCGAGCATATCCTTGAAGCCGGTGCCGCCGCCCATATATGTATAGTCCTTGTTCTGATGCGCGCGGTAGGGAACGCTGTCATCGCGCGCCGGATACTGCACTTCCTTCGGTATGACCGCAGCCTTCGGTGCGGGGATTGCCTCAGACAGATCAATCGTCACATCGGCATCCTTCTCCGAGAGAATCGCGGAATCCATCCAGAAATCGCAGACCGAATCGGTTGTTGTGACGTAAATGCGGACATTGCTCGCATTCTCCGGATATGTAAATGTACCGCTGACGATTGTCCATGTACCCTTCCGGCACTTG
The DNA here is from genome assembly GCA_016281125.1 of Oscillospiraceae bacterium. Classification (GTDB taxonomy): domain Bacteria; phylum Bacillota; class Clostridia; order Oscillospirales; family Ruminococcaceae; genus Firm-04. Next base: position 106,555 of record JAEEIA010000076.1, read on the forward strand.
GCATCGGCAATCAGTTCATACTGCTGTACGCCGGCGCCGTCGAGATAATCCATCTCCAGCGCAACGGTTTCAATCGACTCGCTGTTCTGCAAAAAGGCAGCCTGCATCCTGTATTCCTTCCCGGGCTGAAGCGCAAAGTCGCTCAGCGGACGGCAGGCACCCTCCCAGTTCTGCGTGCGCTCCGCGGCTTTCAGGGATTTTTCGCCCGAAACGTGAAATTCCGTGTCACAGCACTGTTTGCTCTGATCCCAGTAATCCGACAGCCTGCGCACCGTCCAGCCGTCTGCCGAATCCTCAAAGTCGGAACAGAAGAATACGCCGTTCTCATCCGCTTCCCGGCGTACCGGTTCTCCGGAACCCGTTGTTGTCGTGGTGGTCGGCGTCTGGTAGGAAACGTAGAAATCGTTTTTCTGCACCTGCATTTTGCCTGCCGTATCACCGGCCGCGCCGCCGTAGCATTCCATATAAATGCCGCAGGATTCCGGACAGAGCTGTGTTGTGAACAGCCCGTTGTCCCACCATGCCTGAAAATGCTTTGCCACATTCACCCTGCCGCGGATTTTGTTGTCCGTATTGATGTCAGTCAGGCTGGACTGCCGGACGCTCCAAAGCTGATCGTAGGACGTCGTGCCGTCAATGCACGGCTGATTGTAGCGCCTGACGGCATACAGATCATAATACTGACCGTCAACGGCGGCCTGACCGTACCGTGTTGATCCCCCGGGCGGCCGCCAGGTACCCCAGCCTTCAATCACAAAGTATTCCGCACACTTGTTCGTTGTCCAGCCGTGGACCCCGAAGAACGCGTTGCCGCAGAGTTTCACATTCGCTTCGTATTCCTGCTCAATGATGCTGTACCGGTCCCAGTTCAGCGCCTGAGGGAATGTGCGGACCTGCTCGGCGCCGTAGTTAAAAGCGCCGTCCCATTCGACGGTAAATCTGCCGGATTCATCCGCCGTAAAGCTGTGCGAGCCAGAGTCGTTCTCATCGCTGTACTCACGGCTGAGGAAAATGCCCTGCTCTTCCTCTTTTACAATCTTCCACGCAGCACCAGCCTCTGTTGCGGGAACAGAAGCCGCCGTGATCACGATCGCCGTCATGATCCCGAAAATCCTCTTTTTCATGTTCTTCACCTCTTAAAATGTCACATGATGTCATGGTTTCCGCAGTGTCCCTCTGCGGAATGCTTCGGAAGGGGCTGAATCATATCGTCCCCTTCTAATATTCCTGACCGGAAATATGCAATATGGTTACACTTCTTGTAAAATATTTTTCGGCAGCTGATTTTACAGATTCCGCAGATGGCTGCCAGAACCCGCATATCGCAGCATGTCAGGTGAAAAATCACCGGAGGAAACGGCAGAGGCTTGCCTGCCCCGGATTCTACCGTCCGGAATCCGCACTCCACAGAAAGTAGAATCCGCGCAGATGCGTGCTTTGCAGCGGTAGAGCCCCATACGCCGCCCGTGGAGCGATTCTGCGAAAGGGAGGTTGCATATTCCGGCGGAATGGGGTATCATAGGAACAGAATCATATGAAAAGGAGCGGTTCCTATGACAAGGACACAGCGCATCCCGCTGCGGGAACGGATTCTGCCGGACTACACCCGCGGCGAAGAAATCATGAATACGGTGACGCATATCATCGGCGGGGCGGTCGGCCTGCTGATTCTAATCGGCAGCGTGCTGATCGGCGCGGCGCACCGTGATCCGTGGGCAATTACAAGCGGCAGCATTTACGGCTTCATGACCTGCTGCCTATTCGTCATCTCCAGTGTATATCACGGCCTGCCGGACGGCATGGGCAAGCGCGTGATGCAGGTGATCGACCACTGCACCATCTACTTCATGATTGCGGGAACCTATACGCCGGTGCTGCTGGTCGGCATCCGGAAAGAATCCGTGCCCGCGGCGTGGATCGTGTTCGGCATCGAATGGGGCTGTGCGGTCACGGCGGCGGTGCTGACGGCCATTGACCTGAAAAAGTACAAGCGATTCAGCATGATCTGCTATCTTGCAATGGGCTGGGCGGTTGTTGCCATTCTCGGCATGACGCTGCGTGTGCTGACGCTCCGCGGCTTTCTGTGGCTGCTCGGCGGCGGCCTCTGTTATACGGTCGGCGCGGCTTTTTACGGGCTCGGCAAGCAATACCGCTATATGCACGGCATCTTTCACCTGTTTGTGAACGCGGGCAGCCTTTTGCAGGCCATCGCCATTCTCTGGTATGTGCTGTAAAAAAGAGGTATCTCCGATGGATTCAAAATGGGGCTCTGCCCCAAACCCCGCTTAAGGGACATTGTCCCTTAAGAATCCCGAAATAAGGATAGGCAGGCGCTGACCAAATCGGTCGGCGCTTGTTTTCACCGTAATAAAAGTTTGCGAGAGACCAGAGGCGAGGAGCCTTCTGGTCGCCGTCCGCAGACGGCGAAATTCCCCTGCGTTCAAGAGCTCGGCGGGCTTGGGGACTTGCAATAGAAGTCCCCATTCTTCAATAGCAGCCGCGAAGCGGATACCTCTTTTCACAAGCTGCGGGCGCTGGATAAATCGGTCGGCGCCTGTTTTTTCGGAACACCGCCGGAGGAAGCCGTCATCAGGGCATAAGGTATCTCCGATGGATTCAAAATGGGGCTCCGCCCCAAACCCCGCTTAAAGGACTTGTCCCTTAAGAATCCCATTTTTAATGAAAGTAATGTATTTACTATGCTTTTCATATATTGTGGGATTTCAAGGGGATTGTATCCCTTTGGCGGGTTTGGTGCGTTTGCGGTGCAAGCTCATAGCGAAGCGTGCGAGAGCCCCATTATAAATCATCGCGTAGCGATACCTTTATCGAAAATCAGAACGGGCGCTCCTTTTTGCGGGAGCGCCCGTTCTGATTTTATGTTCTCATTGTTCTGTTCCAGACTCGCCGGCAGCATCCTGATCCTGCAAAATCCGCAGGCTGGTGGCATACCAGTTGAAACCGTTGTTGACCATAACCCAGCGCGCCGTCGCGGCATACTCATTCGTGATCTGCTTTGTCAGGACAGTATCAAACTTCACGTCAACCGTGCAGAGCTTGTCGGACAGCATCCGGACGTTCTGCACCTTGAATTCCTTGTCGTCGCGGCTGATGTACGGATTGTTCCAGTACACATCGTTATACAGTCCCTGCATCAGGAACGCGGCCTCCGAGCCGGGCAGCACATAATTGTTCAGCGTTGCCAGATTGTTGTTGCGCTCGGCATCCTTATTGACCACGTAATTGATATACGCTTTGGTCAGATCACCGGCACGCTGAATCAGCGCATCGTCCGGTGTGCCGCCGGTCTGCTTCATGAACAGATAGACCTGCTCGGCCTCTGCGGCGTCCGGCACGCGGTCAGGCTCCAGCGTCTTGCCGTTGCTGTCCGTGACCGAAACCTCCGGCTGCGTATACAGTCCGTCAATCTCACACTTAACCGAAAGCGGCTGCTTCATGTAATTCAGCTCAGTCGCATTCAGAACCAGCGAAGGCTCCGTTTCCATATACAGCTCACTGTCCACGCGCTTGCCGTTGATGGCCAGCGAGGCGCCCTTCGGCATTGTGACGGAAAGCGAATACACCGGCTTGGCATCCAGATTCAGCACAGAAACCGGCTCACCCATGCGCCATTCCGGGAAGCTGTATTTCGCCGTCCAGCCGGAGCGCTCAATCGAAACGGACGCAATCGCCTTGCCGTTCCGCAGGATATAGTAGCTCGGCACGGAATCGGAAAAATACTCCGTTTTCTTATAGGAATATTCCGCTGCACCGCCGACATCCTCCACAGAAAGACGCTTCATAATCTCGGCGGAGGTTTCATACTGGGAGAGCTCCATTTTTCCGGCTGCCTGCCGGAGCATACTGGAATAGAAATCATCGCCGATGCCCTCGAGATACTCCGCAATTTTATACTGCGGCCGCGAGGCTTCGTATTCCGCGATATAAACCTTTGCCTTTTTGACGCAGGTGCGTGTTGCAATGCTGCTGATTACGACAAACAGTACCAGCACCAGCAGGAACATGGCACGACTGCCGGAGGGCATGGAAACGGTTGTGCGTCTTCTTTGCTGCGGGCGGCGGGCTGCCGTGCTTCTTGTGCCGTATCCGGCGTGATGCTGCTGCGGGCGCTGTGCGGCAGGACGCGGACGGTTCTGCTGCGGACGGTACCCGTTTGCAGGATGCTGCATCGGGCGGCGCTGCGGCGGACGCTGCTGCCGGTTCTGCGGGGGACGTGCCGCTTTTTGCGGTGCTGCGGCACTGCTGCGGTTCTGTGCAGACCGCTGCTGCGGATTGCGCTGCTGTGCGGGACGCTGCTTCCGCTGCGGTTCTGCGAAATGCGCACCCTGCACCGGCCTGCCTGCACGCTGCTGCTGTGCGGGACGCCGCTGCTGCGGGCGGGACTGACTGCTTCTTCTGCGCTGCTGTTCCATTCGCTGTCCCTCCCTTACTGTTCCGGCGCGATGAGCCATGCGTCGGGCACAGCTCTGGAACCGTTCAGCGAGGAGCTGAGCGTAATCTGTTCGCCGTTATAAATCATGACGGCCGATGCACCGCCGTCCATATTTCCCGCATTGACCGCGCCGTATTTCAGCATGATTTCGGCAGCGTCATCGCAGGTTGCGCCGAGGCTGCTGATCTGTCTGCCCTCGATGACGAGGAGCAGAACGGTGCCGTCATCGGTCTGCCCGATGATTGTGCGCGGATTATAGCCGCCCTGCCGGTTGGCGTTGTTGACCTTGGAACCGTCCGAAATGAGGATCGGGCCGAAGCTGGCGGCATCGCGCAGCCCGAGCTCGCGCGCCTGTCTGCCGGTCATATAGCCGCAGTGCAGCTTGTTTTTCTTATCAAATCCGACGACTTCATAGGTCATCCAGTCATAGCCGAACTGCCATTCACCCTGCGAAATGACAAGACCCAGCGGCGTGCCGCCGTTCCCGAGGCCGTTCGGATCATCAAAGCCGCTTGCGTTGACGCCCGCGACTGCACCGTATTTTTTGACGATATCCTCGATTTTTTTGCCGGGCTCCTCTCCGCCGAGCTTGCCGGATACGCCGATGAACACGCGCGACGGGTCGGTGATCCGGAGCAGCTTGCCGCGGAAGTATCTGCCCTCCACGTCAATCAGCTCGGTTGCAGATTCCTCTGCCTCATCAGCGGACTTCACCTCTGCACGCAGCTTGACCGAGGCAATCTCCGGTGCGCCGTTCAGGCGCTTGGAAAGGCGGCTGTCATCCGTATCATCGGCAGATTCGCCCTTGCCGGTCAGCATGGCAGCAAGCGCACGGATACTGCCCTTTTGCGCCTTCAGCTGCGTATACTGCTCTGCGGCTGTCGGGTACTGCTCGTCCGTGACAACCTTCTCCAGCTTCTTGCGTGCGGAATTTGCAAGCAGAAGCGCGATAATGACAAGAATGAGCACCCGGAATCCGAGTGTGACATAATTATTACTGTTGCTTTGACGTCTTGCTTTCGCCATAATTCCCGTACCGTCCTTTGCGATGCATAATCAAACAGAGAATTTCACCTTATATTGTAATATAAAATCAGGAAAAAAGCAAGTGCTTTCGCAGAAATCGACATGTTTCTGATGCGGGCGGCATTCTGCCCCCTCTTTTTTGTGAGAGATTGACAGTTTGCGGAAAAAAGAGGCGCTGCGATTTCCGTCAGCGCCTCCTGTGTTTTATTCTGGATTCCGGCATCCGCCGGAGAAGCCGTTTACTCCGCCGGGGCGTTCATGTCTGCGGGGGCGTCGATGGCCAGCGGATCGTCCGCCATATCGGCCTCACCCTCCGTATCCGTGTCATCCTCCTCCGGCAGAACATCAGCAGGCAGTTCCTCCTGCGACCTCGGAGCCGTTTCGCCCGGTGCTGCGGGTTCCATTTCACGCAGCGACTCGCCGCCCGATTTTCCGCCGTCATCCTCTTTGCCGGTGTAGGAGCCCTCCGGCAGCTTTGCATGCTCAAATGCGGACTTGATCTCCTCCATTTTGAGTGCATTGATGGTCAGCGTGCCGTCCGGCTGCTGGTCACATGCCAGGCTGATGCATCTTGCAGGTGCCATTGCATACTTGAACATGTAGCTGATTGCGTGCTTGTGGTTTTCAAAATCCACAGCCGTCACATCCGTATCAACCACGTTGATGATATTGTTGAAGTAATCCTCAAGGTTGTTTGCGACGCGCTCGCCGCCGGTCGGCTCATCCGGATCACGGGTACCCTCCGGGCTGATGCACTCGTTCAGCAGCATCGAAACGGACAGACCGATCTTGGTGCAGCGCTCTGCCTCCTGCGGATAGGCGTTGCTGGTGAGGAGCGTTTCATACTGATCAAAGTCCAGCGTGATCGGCGTGGCGGTTTTATTCAGGCCGTCGTCCGTAATCTCGACGGTACACTTCGGGTTGCCGAAGCAGTTGACCAGCGTCTTGAAGCTGAATGTGTTGAGCTGCATATAGCGGTCAACCTGCTCGCCGAGCGTCTGGGACAGTGCGGATTTGAGCTGCACGATGCCGTGGTTGTCGTAGCATGCGCCGACCGTCATTGTGCGGCCGTTCAGCTCGACCTGGAGCTCCAGCGGAATGCCGATGCACCACATCAGCTTGCGCACGGGATCAAAATGCAGAATCATGACGGCGTTCTTCCGGTTCTCTGCATCGGGATCCAGCACGAACAGCATGGTATTGATATCATCCTCGCAGATTCGCGCGGTTTTTCCCTGCATCACAGACAACTCACGGGATTTTGCAGTCATTTTGTTGTAGAAGTAGAGTGCGACAGCGCCGAATACGATCAGCGAAATCAGAATCGTGATCATAAACGGAATCGCAGTGCTGCCCGCCTTGGGACCGCGGCGGCGCCGCGCATAGGCCTTGCTCATTGTCATGATTGTTCGCAGCATGTGCATCAGCACAGGGGCTGCTGCTCCTTTCCTGTTGATAGAATGTGTGGGATTTGGCCGGCATCGCCGCGCAGGGCCCACGTTTCCGGCTTGGCATACGATCTGCATTTGCAGCCCGTACACAGCCCCTGCGCGGCGTTGCCATTAAAACGAAAAATACGGATGCGCGGGCTTGTCCTGTTTTCCGGCAAGCTCTGCGGTGAGCACCCGCAGCTCCAGACCGGCCTGCCTGGCCATGCGGATGGTCTGGCCGGTGCCGGAGTGCATATCTGCAACCAGCGCGATGAGCCGCTGACTCTGACTGACCATGTAACGGTTCCGTCTGGTGAAGCAGTCCCTCTGATATTTGTCGCAGATGCAGACGATGCTGTCTGCGGCGTTCAGCACGGTCTGAAAGCGGTACCGTGCCATGCCGGAAAGATGCGCGCCCTGCTTTGCAAAGGGCAGCACGCAGATCAGCTTCAGTCCGGGAAAGTGCCGCCGGAAGTGCAGCACCATTTCCGCTGCCCAGAGATCGACGCCTCTGGCGGTTCCGGCATAGAAGGTATCCGCGCCGTCCAGAATTGCTGCGCGGATTTCGCTGTACAGCAGGCTCTGCATCATGCGGAGCGGTGCGCCGGTCGGGAGCTTCTCAGGCCTGTGACCGGAAAAGCAGACCGCAAAGGGCGCGGGCATCAGCTTGTGAAAAGCGACCCGCCGATGAATTCCCGCACGAGCGACTGCTCGGGAATCCATTCGCTGTCCAGCGGTTCAAGCTGCTCAAGCAGCCTGCGGAGCAGCGGAATGCCGGTTTCCGGCGCGGCAGCATCAGCCAGCGTGCGGACGGTTTCCAGCAGAATCGGCTGATACACAGAGAGCTCATAGCTCATAAAGGTATCCAGCTCATAATCTGCCAGATGCTTATACGGCATGATGTACAGGTTTTCGCCTCTGGAGATGCTGCTGAGCATCTCGCAGGATTCCTCCGGCGAACGGCCGCGGGTGCGGCTGTCGCGGATCAGGCGGCGTGCAAAGCGGATCAAAGACGGATGCAGCCGGGTTTCCTCCAGCGTAATGCGCGTGCGCACGCTGAGGTAGATCCGGTTCGCAATGCTGTGCGTATCGCCGGTGACGTCCGGGTTCAGCGCATGGATGCCCTCCATAATGATGAGCTCATTGCGTCTGCGGCGGAGCGTTCTGCCGGATTTCAGCTGCTTCTGTGCCGCAAAATCAAAGCGCGGCAGCTCGACCTCCTCACCGCGGGCCAGCTGTTCCAGCTGCGTATTTAGCAAATCGGTGTCAAGCCGCAGGGGCGATTCATAGTCCGGCTTGCCGAACTGATCGACGATGTCCGCATTGCGCGTGCCGTCGGCGTAGTAGTCATCCATAGAGAGCGTATGTGCTTCAAAGCCGGCAGCATCGAGAATCTGCTCCAGACGGCATGCAGTTGTGGTTTTTCCGGAGCCGGAGGGGCCTGCGATCAGTGTGATCGGACGCTCCTTGGCGTGGCGGCAGATATCGTCTGCCAGGTCGCGGAGCTGCTTGTCGTATGCTGCTTCCGCGTCGATGACAAACAGCTCGGGGGTGTCGTGTACCAGACGGTTGATCTCCTGAAGGGATATTTCGTTCATGTCCTCAGCCTCCTAGCTTCTGTTCTGTTGTGCTCTTTTTTGTATCCGGATATCCTTTCCGTAAAAATGCAGAATCTTCGAGGCAAACAGCAGCCGGGAAAGAATCCGGTCGCCGTAGCGCTCCTTGATTTCGCCTGACGTCAGATTGGTGTTGATGATCATGGGCTTTCCGGCATTGATCCGGCTGTTGATGATCGTATAGATCATGGAACGGGTGAAGCTGGTGTCGAACTCCGTGCCGAAATCATCAAGAATCAGCAGGTCGCAGGAAAGCAGCAGCTCCAGCGTATCGCTGCCGTCCCGTTTGCCGAAATGCTCCTGCTCCAGCCGGTGCAGCATGCTGCCCGCGGAATCGTAGATCACGCTGAATCCGTTTTGCAGCAGCACGGACGCGACGGCAAGGGAAAGATGCGTCTTGCCGAGGCCGGTATTGCCGAGCATGAGAATATTGTTCTGCACCGACGGCGAAAACGATGCGGCATACTGTCTGCAAAAGCAGAGGTTCTGCTCCATCGCCTGATACTGCTCCTCCGGCAGTTTTTTGTAATACTGCATGGAAAAGGTTTCAAAGCTGCTGAGCGCTAAGCGGGAATGCTGATTCAGCTCTTCCGCGCTGATGCGGCCGATTTCCTGCTCCAGGCAGGTACAGGGCTTGCCGTTCACAAAGCCGGTGTCGCTGCACAGCGGGCAGGTGTAATGCAGATCCAGATAATCCGCCGGATAGCCGTGGGCTGTCAGCAGGGTTCTGAGCATGGCGTCCGCCTCGCTGCTCTGCTGTTCAATCGCGCGGATCTGTTCCGCACACTGTCCGGAGCCGATCAGGCGTGCGATGTCCATGCAGACGGAACGGAGCTGCCGTTCCAGCTCTGCGGTTTCCGGAATTTCCTGCCGGATGCGGTCTGTCCGCTGCTCCTGCTGCTCCTGTGCGGCACGGCGCCGCGCGCGGATTGTATCAATGGCCTGCGCGTAGATCTGCTCCTGCATCATGCTCTGATTCCCGTCCTTTCACCGACGCCGCGGCTCAGAGCGGATTCATGAGCTTTTCGACCTCGTCCATATCTATCGAGGAACCCGCTGCTTTGCCGGTTCCTTTTGCCGCAGCGGAGTCCGCTGCGTTCTGCTGCCTGGCTGCATAGTAAGCCGCATCCTCCTGCGCGGCAGCCTCCGGTGTGCGGATGCCTGATGCCTCCCATTTCCGGAGAATACCGTTCAGATAGCTGAAGCTGAGCTTATCGCCTTTTTTGTCGCGTGTCTTTTCATAAGCGACCTCAATCAGATCAAGGGAAAAGCCGCTGTTCTGCCAGCCGTCGATATATTCCTGCTGCTTCGCGGTCGGTCTGCGATCCATCTGAAACAGCGTCATGATTTTTCCTGTATAGCTCCGCGCCTCAGCGCGCCGGGTGATATCCGCCTGCGCAAGCTGATGTGTGGTGATGCCGCGCTCCTGCCACTCGACTGCAATCTTTTCCATATAGCGCACGCTGAAACAGTCCGTCTGTGCGCAATAGTATGCGAGCATGAGAATGACGTCCGGCGGAAGCCCGAGATATTCATGCATCCAGATCAGGCTTTCCTGCTCGGTGTGATTGAGTGTTCTGCGCGCAAACTGCTCTGCGGTGCGGAACATCTCAGCGAGCGCCCTGTTCTTTTTGATGCGTTCGGCAATCTCGCCCGGCATCAGATGCGGACGGCTGCTGCTCTGCACCTGTGCGGCAGGCTTCGCAGGCGCCGGATTCTGCTGCGGCGGGGCAGCGGGCGGCACGGGGCTTTGCTGCGGTGCGGCAGCTGTCTTTTGCAGGCCGACTGCCGGAACCGCGGGCGCCGTCAGCAGGACATTGGCATCCTGCCAGAAGATGAGCGCCTCCTCGACCGCGGACGGCTGCACCTTGCAGCTCTTTGCGACCTGCTCCTGCGTGAGCGGCTCATTTGCGTGACAGAGCACATAGAGCAGCACCTTGAGCTGATCGTGACTTGCGAGCCCGAGCAGATGATCTGCGACCGCGACCGGAACCGGAAAGGCGTGCCCGTTATTCAGATAGATTTCCATAAGGAACGACCTCCCGGACATAGTAATACTCTTACAGTATAGCACAAAATTCCGAAAAAGTAAAGTGCGCGCATCCTGAAATATTTATGAAGGAGCGGATTTGGTGCATAATGATGAAATTTTCATTAAGATTTGCCTTTTTTACAGCTTTTGACAGCGATTTTATCAAAAAACACATTGACATCAGGCGCAGAAACCGTTATACTGAATATATAATCCGATCAAGGAGGTATGAAAGGTGACATTATTAACGAAAAAGACAGGCAGGTTGCTTTCCGGACTGACGGCGGCAGCTGCCCTCCTGACATGGATGCCGGTTTCCGGGCTGACGGCTGCTGCGCGCACGGAACAGCAGCTGCTCGGATACTACGGAGATCTGGACGGCGACGAAACAGTCGGCATTTCAGATGCGGTGCTGCTGCGGGACGATCTTGTGCAGCCCGGTTCGGTTCAGTTGCCGTCCTGCTGGAATCTTGCGGATCTGCATGAGGACGAGGTGCTGGACGCACGCGATCTGACCGTGCTGAAACGGCTGATGCTGGAGCAGAAGGAGCCGCGTCCGTTTTATCAGATCACGGAGGTAGAGGAGGAGCTGATTGCGCCGCCGGTGCTCGCGGTGAATCCGACGCTCGGCTCGGTCGGTACGCAGAAAATCCTCATGGTTTCCGTGGATTTCCCGGACTGCAAAAACGAAAGGGACTATTCCGTGGAGGAGATTCACCGGATGGTATTCGCTTCGGAATCCGGGGATCAGAGCAGAGCCTATCCGCTGGAGAGCATCACGGCGTATTACGAACGCGCATCCTACGGCAGACTGCATCTGACCGGCGATGTCTACAAATACACCGCAAAGTATCCGCTGAAAACATATTCAAAGGATACGGATACGCTGGTCGATGAGGTCATGGCGGAGATGGACGCGCAGATCAGCTATACAATGTATGACGGGAACGAGGACCGTGTGCTGGATACATTCCTGCTGTCGCTACCTGCGGCGGCGAACCCGGATATGGATTACGACAGCCCGTGGTGGCCGTGTTCCTATGAATACGGCGGGAACAAGCGCTTTGACCAGATCAAGGCGGGCAACATCTGCATGGGCGCGTGGCCGCTCGATGACCGCGCAGGCTTCAACGATACATGGGTGCATGAGCTCGGCCACGCAATGGGCATTCCGGATTACTATTATTATGAGAACCCGATCGGCGACGGCGACGGACTGCCCGGCGAGGCAGGCTTCGCCATGATGGACGAGGCCATGGGCGATATGACCGCATTCGATAAGCTGATGTACGGCTGGTACGAAACGTCGGACGTGCATGTGTATGAGGGCGGCACGCAGACCTATGTGCTGGAATCCTCTCAGAAGGCGCCCGGCTGCATTCTCATTCCGCGCGGGGATCTGAACGGGTATCTGAGCGAGTATTTCATTCTGGAATACATCACGGATACCGGGAACAACGAGCGCGGCTTCTCCGGCAGCTATGTCTATGATATGTTCGAGGGCAGCGGCGTGCGGATTCTGCACTGTGATGCGGAGGTCTGCAACGGCTGGTGGGGACCTGAATTCAAGTGGAACAATTACGGCAAATATTACGACAGCAGCAATCTCAGACAGCGGATTCTGCGTCTTGTGGATCCCGACCACGGACTGTTCCGGAAGGGCAGCAAAATCGACTGCGCCGCAGCAGGCTTCCAGTGGTATGACGATGACGGCAGACTGACAGTGGATCCCGGTGTGACGGTTGAGATTTCCAATATTGCGGACGGCAAATGCACCGTCACGGTGCAGGAGGGCTCCTGCGGCCAGGTTGCTGAAACCTGGCCGGTCAGCGGGCAGACAGGCGGACAAACCGGCGGCTGGCCGTGGGGCGGCGGCGGCTGGTGGTAAGATGCGCCTCCCGCGGATTGCGAACAGGCTCCCGTCTGCTTTGCAGGCATGAAATCTTACCATACGCAGCAAAAAAACGGGCGCTTCTCTTTGCGGGAGCGCCCGTTTCAGTTTTGGGAAAAAAAGGTATCTCCGATGGATTCAAAATGAGGGACTCACGCCCGCTTCGCTTTGAGCTTGCTTCGTAATCCCCTCCTTAAAGTGAAGCCTATTGTGGTGAAAACGATGTATTTGCATTGATTATAATATCGCGGGATTCCAAAGGGATTGATCCCTTTGGCGGGGTATGGGGCGGAGCCCCATGATCAATCCATCGGAGATACCGCTTTATCGACAGCCTGAAGCGGGCGAAAATGCTTGCTTTTTTGGTGCGATTGTGCTATAATGAAAAATATAATAAATTCGGAGGAGTACGGCTCCGGAACAGGGGGTGTGTGTCTTGGAGGGCGTTGTTGTCCTGATCATCGCGTGGCTGATTGCGCCGATCCCGCTCGGGATCCTTCTGGCAATCGTAAGTAAGAAAGACCGAAGAAAAAAGATGATCCTGTATCATCTGCACAGTGAGAAACGCATCGGGGATGCGGATCTGTATGCGGCAGGGCTCAGGCCGCCGCAGCAGCCTGGTACGGGCGTACAGCAGATTCCGGCACCGCCTGTACAGGGCAGCACAGAAATGCTGCCGCCCGCGTATGCTCCGGAGCTCTCCGTAGAGGCCGCTGCCGCCCGCGCAAAGGAAATTGCGGAGGCTGAGCTGAACGGCGAACCGGTGCCTGTTCCGGTTCTTCCTGTGGAATCTTCCGCAGCAGAGGCCGTAACGGCAGCTGCTGAAACCGTCGAAGCTGCTGTATCGGATGAAGAAGAGAAACAATCTGCTGCGGATACCGCGGCGGTGTTTGTCCCGGCACAGGCTGCCGCGGAGATTGCGGAAAAGACGGCGCAGCCCGCCGCTGCCCCGGATCATGCGCCTGTGTTTGCGGCATCCGCAGAGGAAGGCAGCCACATTTCCGCCATCTCTGTAATGCTTTCCGTCGGCGTTGCGCTGATTATCATTGCCGGACTGATTTTTGTCCGTTCGCAGTGGGATACGATGGGCTCGTTCGGCAAGCTGGCGACGCTTGCAGCGGGCAGCGTACTGTTCTTCGGCGCCTCGGCGCTGGCGAAACGCGCATGGAATCTGAAACGCACCGGCATGGCGTTCTTTACGCTCGGCGCGGTGTTTCTGCCGATTTCCGTCTGGGCGGCCGGTTATTTCGGGCTGCTCGGATCCCATCTGACCGGCGCGGATAACATGCTGCTGATTGCACTGTCATTTGCATCCTTTGTACCGATTGCCGCGATTGCGGCGCATTCCTACCGGCAGCTCGGCTGGGGCATTGCCGCCGTGACCGGCGGTGTGCTCGCGTATTATTTTGCAGCGGGCGGCCTTGCAAAGCAGATCAGTATGCCGTCGCGCACATGGACGCCGGTTGCCATGGCGGTGTTTGTGATGATGGCCGCGCTTCCCGCGCCGCTGCTGACCTACGGCGCACCGCGGCTGCGAAGCCGTATGCGTATTCCGATGAATCATATTCCGGTGCCGCTTGCGGGATGCTTTACCGGCATTTCCGCGGTGCTGACGCTCGTCTGCTTTACACAGGAGCTGAGCAGCCGCAGCCTGACCGCGCTGTATGCATGCGCGTTCTTCCTGATTGCCGCGGCACTGGCAGCGCCGGTCATCACAGATAAGATCAAGGATCTGATCATGGTGCCGGTTGCGGGCTATACGCTGCTGGGGCTCGGAATGCTGATGCGTCCGCTCTATATGTCGCTGATCCGTGTGACGGATGCGCAGACCGGAGAGGTTCTTCGTGAAAATGTGGGCAGCTTTGCCGCGCTGATCTGCGCAGCCGGTGCGTTGCTGTTCATGATTCTGTATCTGGCCAAGCTCCCGCCGGAAACGATCAAAAACGGCGTGTTCTACGCAGCGTTTTCCCTGTCGGCAGCTGCGGGTGTCTTCCAGCTGTTCGATATAGCACACCCCAATGCGATTGTGATTGCAGTGACCGTGATTCTGCTGTTCGGCTGGCTGTATGCCTCGCACAGCAGGCCGGGGACAGCTGTCAGCTGGCTGATTGCGTTTCTGAGCGGAACCGCAGCGCTGTCGCTGGTTGAGCTGTTTTATCATAAAAAGGATCCGTGCATCGAGCTGCTGCTGCTCGCGGGCGCGATGTTCCTGCTGTTTGCGGTGTTCACAGTTACCAAAAAGCACCGCTGCTTTGTATCCGACCTGTTTTCGGTGATCGGCGGCGTGTTTGCAATGATTGGCGCAAATCTCCCGCTCGCCGATACCGCCGAGATGTGGAAATGGTGCGCATGGGGCGTGCTGTTCGCAACTGTCCCGCTGTATACGGCGCTGTCGCTCGTGCATGATACGCAGAAGCCGGAGCAGTATTGCTTTGCGGTGCTTTCTCCGCTGGCGTTGTTCTGTGCGGCAGCCTCGCTTATGCGGGTGCCGAAGCCTGCCGTCGTGTTCGGCTGGGCGGTGATTTCCGCCGCAATCGGCTGGGCGGTTTACTGCACGACAAAGCGGCAGTTCCACGGTGTCCGCCGGACGCTGTTCTGCACATCTGTCCTGCCGCCGCTCGCCGCGGGATTCTTTGCAAAAGGCCTCGGAATCGGAAAATGGTTTGTGCTGTATCAGGCCGTCTGCATTGTCTTTGCGTTTATGCTCTGGCGCATGTCCGCCAACCGCGGCTTCAAGAAGCTCTCTGCGGCTTCGTTCACGGCGCTGCTGATCATGGCAATGGAAACGACATTCTATGCCATGCGTGACCTGTTCTTCCACGGCAAATCGAATTTCACCGTCCTGATGGTCACCTGTGTATGGATTCTGGTGCTGAGCCTGCTCGCGGCTGCAATCGGCAAGCGCATGGTGCTGTTCGTCGGCAAGGACGCGGTCGCATCGGTCATGGATGCTGCGGCACCGATATGCGCACTCCTGCTGTCGGTATGCCTGCTCGGCCTGCACGGTTACGAATGGGCGCCGTTCTGCTTCCTGTATACGCTGCTGGTCTGTGCCGCGGCGTGGTTTGCAACGAAGCGCACGCATATTGCGACGCCGTGTATCTGTATGACCGCACTGCTAGTCGCACTGGAATCGCTCCGTGTGCACGTAAACAAGGGCGAGGATACAGACGTTGCGATCCTGCTGATCGGAATGCTTGTGCTGACCGTGCTGTTCCCGTATCTCGGAATCGTGCTGCGGGAATCACAGTATGCACAGCGGCGGTCGTGGAGCCTGACGTTCTTCGGCGGCATGATCCCGCTCTGGCTGATTGCCGTGCTCTTTGACCTGAACGGCATCACGTATACCGCAGAGCAGAAGCGCTGGATGGTGTTCTTTATTCCGGTGATGCTCGCAGGTTATCTGCTGCATTTTGTCAGCATGACCGACGATCCGAAAACAAAACGGATCATTCAGACGGTTTCAGCGGCGTGCGGAACGGTCGCATTCTGGCTCCAGCCGGTGCTGGATGTCAAGGACACGTATTTTGCGGGCAAGCTGCATATTCTGCCGCTGGTCGGCTTCGGTCTGGTCATCCGGAAGCTGTACGGAAAGGAAACCGGCGGGCTGTTCCTGTTCGGCATCGGCTGTTACGCGATGCTGCGGCTGGGAATCGGCGCAGCGGTTTCGGAGAATCCGGCTGACCTGCTGACGGTTCTGGCCGTCGGACTGATCCTGTTTGTCGCGTCGTTCTATGTGCGGCAGAAGAAGTGGTTCCTGCTGGGCGGCATTTCGCTGCTGCTGACGGGCGCATATATGCACATGAAGCTGACGGACGGCAGGCAGTGGTGGGTGTATCTGCTGCTGACCGGTCTAGTGCTGATTGTGGTCGCTGCGTCGAATGAAACGCTGAAGCAGCGCGGCGACTCGCTGAAATCCAAAGCAGGCCGCCTCTGGAATGACTGGACATGGTAAGAGGCATCACTGCGCGATGATTTATAATGGGGCGCTCCCGCAAAAAGGAGCGCCCGTTTTATTTTTTGCGGGAAGCCTGTTTGAAATTATATTGCCTTTTCATGCAATAATGCTTCACAACTGTGAATTGCTTGTAAATTTTATGGAGAATATTGACAAGGGAAAAGAAATGTGCTAATATATATCCCAACCAATCATCCATCCGTAAGTTGTGACATTGAGAATGAGAGGACATGATTATGACAAATGCAATGAGAAAGACGACCGGAATGCTCGCCGCACTGCTGCTTCTTTCGGGCAGCACGTTCAGTGCTTTTGCAGCGGAAGAACCTGCTCCGTATCTGCCAGGCGACATCAATGAAGACGGCGCGGTCAGCGTGGAGGATGCACAGCTGACGCTGAAAGCGTATACCCAGCGCGTTGCAGGCCTTGACACGGAACTGACGGCGCGGCAGCACAAGGCCGCAGATGTCAACGGCGACAGTACGCTTTCTGTCGATGATGCGCAGAATATTCTGAAATATTACACGCAGAAAACGGTCGCCGGAAAGGACATCACCTGGGAGGAGATCCTCAGGGATCAGCCGAAGCCTGATACCAATTTCTTCGGCGGAAAAGGAAAGCTGCATGTACTCCGCTGCCGCAAGGACGGCGCGGACGAAACCAAGGATATTCTGTATGACGACACCCTCGTGTATATCAACGGCGGTGCATCCTATGCAGACCGTTTTTCTGAACATCAGGTGATGTATTACGACATGCCCGCAGAGGCTGCACAGTTTTATTCTCATGTGCTGTATGACGACTGCGGCGGGTTCCTCTATGCAGACGGACAAAGCCTGTATCTGCTGGAAAATGACGGTTCCCATCCGGATGCGCCTTTCTTCACCCTGACCGGTGAGATGCTGAAGGACGGACAGGACAGCAGCAAATTTGTATTCAAAAACGCAGTGAAAATGACGGATACAGCGTATCTGATCACCATGGAGGGTGCAGGCAGCACCGTCACGGCCGTTTGCGGCACGGACGGCAGCGTGCATTGGCTGGCGGACGGATTCCGTTATGACCGTTTTCTGCGCGGTACGGACGGCAGCGTTTATGCGGTTGTGTCCGCGGCAGGGAATGACTGCAAGATCGTCCGGATTCAGGCGGACGGCACCACAGAAACATGCACGGAATTCTCCGGCTCCGGCAATCATGTGGAGCATATGGCGCTCAACAGCAGCACGCTCTATATTCTGCTTTCGAGTGCGGATGAAAACGGTTCTGTACAGCGGCAATATTTCGCGGTCAACGTGATATTGCATGATATTGTCTGGACAGGGAAAGTATGGTTGATGCCGGGTGAAACCTTAGAATATGCGTTCCTGTGCGGAGAACAGCCATTTTTCGTTGTGTACATAGAAGATAAAAAAATAGATGATATCGTGGGAATGAATAGCAAAATGGAAAGAAGATACGGGGGGATCGATACAGAAGGATTTGCGTATAGCCGGTACTTTGATGAACAGCGTGAGGAAAGCCGGCTTCTCAATTTCTGGGCTGACGATCAGTATATTATGATGATGCTGACCGGTGATCAGTATGTGCTGTATGATACGACGCTCGAGAGTCAAACCCTGAGAGTATTTATACCTGAATGGGCACCTGCGGAATCACCGGAAGCGCTGAATTGATCCGTTTTCGCCCGATCATATGCATAATGAGCCCCTCTGCGTTGCAGAGGGGCTTTTTCAATCAACAGAAAGGAGAGCTGATCGGTTCAGCTCTCCTTGTTTAATGCAGATTCAGATGTGAAGGCAAATGCGCATCAGATCACCGTGACCGTGACGGGGTAAGTATAGAGGCTGAAACAGTTTTTATTTCCGATCCAGCAGCAGTATTCCAGATTGTTCATATGGCTGCTTGCGGTCAGATTCAGCGTGTTTGTATCTGAGCCGCCGTACTGCCAGACGCTGTAAGAGCCTCTGGGACGGGCCCACCACTGATACAGCAGATCGTCGCCGAACAGCGTCACCTTGAGCTGCACGGTTTCTCCTTCGTGTACGGTCACGCTGGACGGTGCGGCTGCGGCCATGTAATCATAGTAGTTCATGTGGCTCTCACAGAGATAGGAGAACACCTCTGACATTCTGGTGTTGATATACTCCACGCTGCCAAGTCCGAAGCAGAACTGCATCATTCCGTTATACTCGTTCCAGTCCGAACCCTGCAAGGCAGCGCCGTCCAGATCAAAGTCATAGTCCAGGATGCCGTCACCGTTGACGTCCGGATAGGAGCTGCCGCACTGTGCGGCAAGCGTTTCATAATCTTCGGTATACATATTCAGCAGTTCGTGTTCGTATGCGCAGGCCAGCAGTGTATTGAAGCTGTAACTCTGGTGAAGAGCCGTCATCTCGGAATCGCTTTTCAGGAAATAACCGTAATGCGCATTCTTTTCGTCTTCCCGGTAGGTATCGACCTCGTAATACTGTGCCGTGCTGCCGGTTCCGATTTTGACCATGTTCCATGCATAGCCGGGATACTGCACATCGTTGATCACATAGGATTCAATTCCGGCAGCGCTCAGCAGCATGGTATAGGCCTTGGCGTAAGAGGAGCATACGGCTTTTCCGACGCCGTTTTCGCTTGTGCCGTAGCTCAGGAAAACTGCCGAATACAGCATATCGTTCGTTCTTTTCGGAGCCACTTTATTCGGTGTGCAGTGCCGGATCAGCCAGTCATGCAGCTGCCGCGCTTTCAGTGCATCGTTCATCCACGGATCGGTTTCCGTGCTGACAACGTAACGGCAAAGACGGTCACAGTAATCGCTGACGAAATTCGTACCTTCGCAGTTCCAGAAAAACTTCTGAACGATGCCGCGGACCTGCGGATCCAGCACCGGATAGGTGCGCCCGTTTTCGTCCGCCGCCTCAGAAATAATGGTATGTCCGTTGATCGTATCAATATCCGGACTGTCTTTGAACAGGCATGAACAGTCGCATCCTTTCGGGACGCAGTCTTCACGTATCGTGATGCTTGTCAGGGCGGAACAACCGTCAAATGCGCCTTGCTCGATTGTTGTCACACCTGCCATAGAAACAGTTTTCAGATCTTTGCAGTCTGAAAATGTCGAGCCGTTAATATACGTCACACCTTCCGGAATGATAATATTCTGTATCTTTGAGCCTTGAAACGCATACGCTTCGATTTCCGTCAGCGCACTTGACAGCTCGATTGTTGTGGCCGAGCAGCCGGCAAAAGCATAGCCGCGGATCACCCTGACGGTATTCGGCAGTTTAATCGATTGAATACACTTTCCGAGGGCTGCTCTGCCGTCAATCCTTGTTACGTTTCTGTTCGCAAGTTTCTGCGGGATGACAAGAGGCCCGCTTCCGTGCGGTCCGCCGTCAATCTTGCTGATCGTGACTTCGTCTGAATTATCGTAGTAGTTGTATCGGATCTCGTATCCACCAACATAAGTGGAGCAATTATGGTATTCGCCCGGATTTTCTCCGTTTGCCGCATGTGCAGTGATGCAGGCGGCGGGTTCGGCGGGCGCAGCCGGGATTGCGCCGGGGATTGCAGCGGCGGATATGCCTGTCAGTGCCGCTGTCAGCAGTGCGGAAAGTCTTTTGTGTTTCATGTGGTCATCCTCCTGATAAAATAGATTTATGATATTTGCCGGTTCCTGCTTTTGACAGAACCCGGCCGGGGGCCGTAATGGAATGATCATTGCTGTATCTTTTCTGTGACCGGAACCGTTATGTCCGGTCACGCATGATTATATAATAATATTGCCCCGAAAGTCAATAGGATTTCAGTAAGCTGCACTCCGGAGCGGGTAAGTTGTATTTTTTCGGCGGTGAGTTGCATTGCGGGTGTATCATTCGCGTACATGCAGCGCGTTCCGGAGATGCCTCCGGATCAAAAAGCGCGCCTTTTTTCTTATGCGCATGACCGGATGATTGATTCAGATAATATACATTTTGTAAACTTAATTATACCGGAAGTTGACACAATCCGGTCACAAAATCATGCGAAATCGTTAGAAAAGGCGATTTGCCGCCGAAAAGATTGACTTTCGGGGCAGGGGAGGCTATAATAATCACACCCGGGTAATACATTACGTAATCATCATTCATCAAACACACCACAAAAACGGAGGACAACGCAATGAATCGTTTTATGAAGAAAACCGCTGCGGCAGTGATGTCTGCTGCAATGCTGGCTACCGGCACGGCTGCCCCGGATGCACTGATGAACCGCAATGCTTCACTGTTTGATGCGTTCAGCATCACAGCAAGTGCAAGATCCGATAAATATACGGAGGATACGCTCGTTCTGGCAGCAAATGCATCCGCATATTCTTCCGGCTCCAGCGCCCAGACCTGGTACTCTCCGAACAGAAGATATGTGCTGACGCTGACCATACTCGGAAATCTTCGCCTGTACGATACCGCAGCCAGCCGTGTGATCTGGCAGTCGAACACCGGTGTTGCAACGAATTACTCAACCCATACGTTCAGACTGACCATGCAGAATGACGGCAAGCTGGTGCTTTCTGATACCCCCAGACTCAGCCCCAAATCCTACGAGATCTGGGATACCAAATCATCAACCGGTGCGGGTTCCAATTCCATTTCGCTGCGCCTTTCCAATGAAGGCGAGCTCTATGTGTACCACCACGACAGACGGCAGTCGCTCTGGAGCAGCAGAAGCCAGATCGAATGCACCGCAGCTGACAACAGCTATCTGAGATCCAGCCAGTGCCTGACTTCGCCTGACTTCAATTACCGTGCGATCATGCAGTGCGACGGTAATTTCGTGGTCTACAACAGAAAAGACGGCAAGGATATTCCTGTCTGGGATACCAAATCTGCCGATCAGGGCGGCGCGTTCCTTGCAATGCAGCAGGACGGCAATCTGGTGCTCTATAACGGAAAAACTGTTCTGTGGGCATCCAATACAAGCAAAAAACCGTATGAGGCTTACATTCTCTCGCTCGGCAATGACGGCGCACTGAGAGTCATCAGAAAGAGCAATCAGGCTGAGGTCTGGAACTCCAAGGTGGAGAAATTCACATGGCCGGTTCCCGGTCACGGCACGATTTCCAGCGGATACGGGGAGCGTTGGTTTAATAATCAGTATCAGTTCCATACGGGAATTGATATCAGCGACGGCAGCATCGCAGGACAGCCCGTTGTCGCATCAAAGTCCGGTGTTCTTCGCGTTCAGAATACGGTTTGCAGTCATGATAACGGAACGCTGTGCAGCTGCGGCGGCGGTTACGGAAAATGGGTCATCATTGAGCATTCAGACGGTACCACCACCCGTTATGCGCATCTGCGGACGATCAAGACCAACCTGAACGGTCAGCGTGTGAACCAGGGTGATCAGATCGGTACGGTCGGCAGCACAGGTCAGTCCACCGGCCCGCATCTTCACTTTGAGATCCGCAACGCGCAGGGCAACCATGTGAATCCGCTCAACTATGTTCACGCATAATATCTGATAAGCAAGACGCCGCACTGCTGTGCGGCGTCAGCCTGTCTACAAAGCCCCTCCGCTTCATTGATATAATCCCCTTAGAGTAGACACACAAAAAACAAAAGTGTGAAAACTCTAAGGGGGTTATTTTGTGACAAGAGGAAGTAAGCTAACAAATGAAGAACGCATAGCTGCAGTTCAGGAGTATCAAGATGGAAAAGGTAG
>JAEEIA010000077.1 GCA_016281125.1 Oscillospiraceae bacterium
CAAGAAGGTGAACTGCTGTTGGTAGAACTTGAAGATCTGAATCCTTATTTGTCAATTTTGGAATTGGATAAAAAAACACAGGACAAATTTATCGGTGATATGATAAAAGCTATGAAACAGATAATCTAAATTCTGATTTATCATAGGAACACTTTTCTTAAATGGGAATTTTATAAAAATCCCTGTTTTGCCACTCCCACATGATACGCTTAGCTTGCTTTTTGCCGGATAATATGTTATAATCACAATAGTATCGCAGGGCGGTACATTTTGAAATCATGAAAGGATGATCATTGAAACATGGATACAGACGGTGACCGATTACAGACTGTGATCGCACTGCTTGCGGCACTGGCGGTGCTGCGGGCATGGTTTTCTGCCTGTGAGGCGGCGCTCACGGAGATCAACGATGCCGTGGTGCATGCGCGTGCAGAGGAGGACAAGGCGTGGAAGCCGCTTGACCGGCTGATCTCGCAGCCGAGCCGGATGCGGCGGTGCTTCACCATGCACCGGATCTTCTCGGCACTGTTCATCGGGATGCTCTGCTGGCTGCTGGCCGGGAAAAGGCTGACAGCGCTGTTTCCGTTCCGGGACGGTTCTCTGCTTGCGGCACTCCTGCTGACGCTCGGCCTGATGCTGCTGCTTTCGGTGTTTACGGATATGCTCCCGAAGCGTGCAGCCAAATATAAAAACGAAGCATTTGCGCGGCTCTGCGTCCCGACGGTGCGGCCGCTCCTGCTGCTGCTGACGCCGTTCTGGGCGGTGGCCTCCGGTGTGACGGCACTGTTTTGCAGGCTGTTCCGGATTCCGGCTTCTGACAGCGTGGACGTTGTCACCGAGGAGGAGATCCGCCTGCTGGTCGATGCCGGAAACGAAACCGGCGGTATTGAGGAAAGCCAGCGCGAGATGATTAACAATATCTTTACATTTGACGATGTGCCTGTTTCCGACGTGATGACGCACCGCAAGGACATCACCGCGGTGCCGAAGGATGCATCTGCCTCGGAAACAGCCGCCATTGCGCTGGAGGGCGGTTATTCCCGCATTCCGGTATACGAAAACCGCATAGATACGGTGGTCGGCGTGGTGCTGGTCAAGGATATGCTGCCGCTGGTCGGCAAAGCGCAGGACTGCAAGGTTTCGGAGATCATGCGCGGCGTAACCTTTGTGCCGGAAACGGCGAAATGCAGGGACGTTTTCCAGCAGATGCGCCGCGAAAAGATCCAGCTTGCCATTGTCGCGGATGAGTACGGCGGAACAGCCGGCATGGTCACGATGGAGGATCTGCTGGAGGAAATCGTCGGCAATATTCAGGATGAATATGATGATGAAGAAGCGGAGCTGACGGAGCTTTCCGAGGGCGTGTACTCCATTGCCGGTGCGGCCGATCCGGAGGACATTCTGCCGAAGCTCGGCGTCAGACAGCAGGATGCGGACGACAGATTCGATACCATGAGCGCATTCGTGGTCAGTCTGCTCGGACGGATCCCGGAGGAAGGGGAAAAACCCTCTGTGGAGCAGGACGGCGTGCGGTATACGCTGCTGTCCTATGAGGATAACTGGATCAGCCGGATTCAGGCGGAGCTGCTTCCGGCTGCGGAAAAGGAGCTGACCCATGCAGGGACAGAGTAGAAAGGCGATGGTGGCGCTGCTGTTCGGTTTGCTCGCAGCGCTGCTGATCCTTTCCGGACGGACACTGGGCGCATTTCAGAAGGCACTGCCGCAGCGCGAAAAGGCTCTGCGGTATCCCTATCAGCAGCTGACGCTGCGGGAACAGAAGCTCTATGCCGCACTTTGCGAAGGCATTGCGGAGCGGAAGGAGATTGTGAAGCTGCCCGGCGTCTATCACGGTGACGAATACCGGCGTGTGTATCTGCTGGTCGCGGAGCAGGAGCCGCAGTTTTTTTATCTGGATACCGTGTATGAAACGGGTGACCTGATGAGCGATGCGGAAATGTTTTACCGCGCAGATGCAGCGGACGCCGATACCATGACAGCGGAAATGGAATATGCGGCAGACAGAATTCTCGCGGATACGCTCGGTGTTTCCGATGACATCGGCAAGCTGCTTGCGATTCACGACGGGATTGCCGAAAACTGCACGTATGCAGATGACGCCTTTGCAAGCGAGGCCTATGGCTGCCTTGTGCGCGGAAAAGCGAAGTGCGAGGGCTATGCAAAAGCGTTTTTATATGTTGCGCGCCGAGCCGGTCTGCATGTGATGAATGTGACCGGAACGGACAGCCGCGGCGAGAATCATGTGTGGAATATCGCGGAGGCAGACGGACAGTTCTATCAGATTGACGTAACGTGGGACGACGATCAGCGCTATGAGGGCAGGACGGTTCATGCCTGTTTCTGTCAGCCGGACGAGCGTTTTACCGACCATAATCCGGATCTGACGGCTTTTGAACCGCCGGAATGCAAGGCGGCTGACGATGCGTATGACTATTATATATTGCACGATCACTATATTGAAAGCGCATCAGATCTCCCGGGAAGGATTATGGCGTGGACAGGCTCGCCGCTGATGATGGAATTCCGGTTTGCGGATGAGGACACGATGGCGGAGGCGAAGGCGCTGATTAAGGAAACGACTGCCGTCGGAGATGCGGTGCGCATTGTGAGCGGAGCAGCCGTTTATCAGGCACTGGCAGATGAAACAAGGAATGTTCTGGTGATTCTGCCCTCATAATTCCGGCGAATCTGCGATTGTTTGTGCATATCGTAAAACCTGAAAAAAATCGAAAAAAGCGCTTGACAAAATACCGGATATGTGGTATTATATACAAGTCGCCGCGAGAGATTGCGGAACACACGGCACCTTGAAAATTGAACAATGCAACCAAAGAGGAACCCTTGAAGATTCCGTATTTACTGAGGAAACGAGGTAAATACAACGTCGAGGCGCGACGGAAAAGAGCGCAAGAGAAGTAATTGCGAGTGATCGTAATGAC
>JAEEIA010000078.1 GCA_016281125.1 Oscillospiraceae bacterium
ATGTACTATCAGCCGCCGCAGCTCCCACGCTCTGATGTGCTGACAGCTTCGGATCTTCTATCTCCGTCCCCGAAAGGATTTCTGGACCGGCTGCGTGAGCTGGCTGCCGGTATCGCAGCAAAGGTGCGCGAGCTGTTCAGCTCATCCAAGCAGCTAGCTCGACCGGCTGCTGTGAAGCAGCGTCCGGAAGATCATCAGCATAGTGTCAAGCAATCAGCTCCCGATCACGGCGATCAGGCTCCCGCGCAAAGTGCGCTGCAGCAAGTCGTGAATCGAAAGGAGTTCACGCTGTCCGGAGCGAGGCGTACAGAGATTGCGGCAGCAGCAAAGCGTGCCGGTCATAAAGACATGCCGCAGCAGCGGCGTGAACAGGCACTCAGACGCGATGATAATGACCTTTCATAACTTGCTTACCATTCCCACACCCTTATATGCAGAAAACGCCCCGTGATTTTCTCACAGGGCGTTTTCGCTATTCACTCGACTTGCTCACCACGCCGTCCACATACAGACCGCCGTCCGCGTGAGCGTTCTTCATGACATGCAGGAACGTGTCCATGAGGTCGGCAAACTCCGCATCATCCTCAACGTAGCTTTCCAAATCTTCGTCGGTTGTTCCAGGTCGGATGTCGCCGTCGGCAACTCCGATTCGCAGCCAAGTCATGAGGAAGTCCTCGTTATTGACCGCCCGGACAAGCATTTCCATTGCGCGAACAAGGTCGCAGCGCGTTTTCCGATCCATTTTATACCCCTTTCTGCCGGGATTCGCCGCCCGGCTCGGCATTCGTCTGATTCCTTTAGGATGCAACCGTGCGGATCAGCTCGATCGCTTCGTCAATGTCGATCTTCTCCATTCCGGCAGCTTTCCGATCTTTAAGCTGTTGCTCAAAGAGTTTGCCGTTGCGATACCGCTGCCGACACCGGCTGCACTCCGTTTCAAGGCTCTCCGCTGCCATACTGCATACATCCAGAAGATCCTGCCACTTGTTCATAGCTCGCAGCGATCCCGGCATACCGGCACTCTGATAGTTCGCCTCGTTCTGATCGTAGTGCTTCTGCGCATTATCGCGGATACGCTCGATCAGCTCCGTTTTCCGCTTCCGTTCCTCTGCGCGGAACCGATCTTCCTGTTCTTCGGTGATCTCATACATAGGATTGCCTTCCTTTCTGGTTGTGGTTCAGCATCAGACTCTACTCGTAAACATTGACGAGATTACTTTGTAGTACCCTTTGCGGTTCGTCGGCTCGACTTCCGTTTCCGCCAGCTCGGAGAGCTGCACAGAGGACATATACGGGCAGTCTTTTTTGAGAATCGTGCGGTCCTTAAAGATAACCGCTTTCCAGTCCTCGCATTCATGCAATTTCATGACAGCTCCTTTCTGCCGGGTTTAGCCGCCCGGCTCGGCATTCTTGTTTACTTGTACCCCCGCATTGCAGTTGCAACTGCGTTCAGGTGCGTCCTGTGGATCTCCGTAGTCATTCTGAGCTTCATCGCAGCTTCTTCGGAAAAAGCATCCTCAACACCGGCTGCCCATGCAGCGTTTCCCTTGTCGATTCGCCCGTCCCATGCCGAAGCATTGATAAGCGATGCAATCACAACCTCGGCTTCTGTCTTGCCGATCTCTCTGACAAACCGCTTGACGGTGTTGTCCGGATTGTTGTCCCCGTTGATAACCTCGTCATTCACACACTGCTCCAGAAATGTTACATGCTGCTTAAGCACTCGCATCATCAGGAAGTAGACTGTGCGGTTCGCGTTGCGGATCGTGTCCAGAGTTTCAAGCGTTTTCATGGCTTCATCCTTTCTGCCAGGATTCGCCGCCCGGCTCGGCATTTACTCAGCAGTATCCGCTGTAATGTACCTCATGGCTGCCAACTGTGGATTCGGATTCGATGTGCAGCTCAATCTCGTCCCCGACATAGATTCCGGTTGTCCAGTGTGCGCTGGTCTTTGTCAGGTAGTCCGGCTCACCGTATGCCTCTGTCATTTCCCTGACTTCCTGACGGAACACTCTCAAAGCGTGCCGCCATTTGTACTTGCGGCTGCTGACCTCGCTTACACCCAGGACCGGTACATAGTAGCCGCCCTCGGCAGGTTCATAAACTGCTCCGCCCTCGTACTTAACAAGACGCTTATACATGGTGTATCCTCCTTTTCGGTTTGGCTTACGTCCTATCGACAATATCATTATAACACATATTACGTAATATGTCAATAGCATATTACGTAAAATATAGATAATCTTTCTCTTTCATCTTTATGCACAATCACATATTGCACAATATGCAAAAGTGTGGTATACTGGAGGATAACAGGAGGTGTTCTTATGGATAAAAAAGAACAAATCAACTATCAGAACAAGTATATCGCTGAGAAGTACGATCGCTTCACAGCAACCTTCCCTGCCGGCAAGAAAGATGTATACCGGGAACAAGCTGCCAAGAACGGGGAAAGCCTGAATGCGTATATCAATCGCCTGATCGAAGAAGATATTTTACGGCAATCGGAAAAGTGATTGCAAGATAATCGTATAGGAGCGTATAAGCAAATGGAAGATAAGATTCAAGTAGTCGGTACGAACATTGCCGAGAAAGCCGCCATAATCTGGAACGTAGCAGATATGCTGCGCGGACCGTTCAAGCCGCATGAATACGGTCTTGTGATCCTGCCGATGACGGTCGTGAAGCGTTTTCACGACTGCCTGCTGCCGACGCACGATAAAGTGCTTGCGGAATATGAGAGCAAGAAAGGTCTGGCGGTCATTGATGGCTTTCTGACCAAGGCCTCCGGCTATCAGTTCTACAACACGAGCAAATACACATTCGATCTGCTTTGCGCTGATCCCGACAACATCGAGGCGAATTTCCGTGATTACCTTGCCGGTTTCTCTGCGAATGTTCAGGATGTGTTGGCAAAATTTGATTTTGAAGCGATTATCCGCCGCATGGTCGAGAGCAATACGCTCTATCTCGTCATCAAGGAGTTCAACTCGCAGAAAGGTTATCTCGGTCCGGATAAGATCAGTGCGGTGGACTGCGGCTATATGTTTGAGGATCTGGTCAAGCGGTTCTCGGAATCTTTTGGCGAGGAAGCCGGAGCGCATTTCACCCGTCGTGATATTATTTACATGATGAGCGATCTGCTGCTGTCTGATGCTGACCTTTCCCAAGCCGGAAATGTGACTGTCTACGATATGGCAATGGGAACCTCGCAGATGCTCTCCTGCATGGAAGAACGCATCCACGATCTCAATTCTGAAATGGATGTAACTTGTTTCGGGCAGGAGTTCAATC
>JAEEIA010000079.1 GCA_016281125.1 Oscillospiraceae bacterium
TAAACCGTTCACGATCACGCTGGAAGAAGGTCCGTATTTCATGAAGGCATCCAACGGAAAGCCTGAAAGACATATGTCGTTCATCTATTTTGACGGTGCAGATAACGAACGCTACATGGATGTGTTCAAATCCTCCGGCGGCACATGGTATGCTTATGAGAGCAACTATAAGCATCTGCTTGCAAGCATCAAGGCGCCGACCGGAACAGCACCCGCAGAAACCACCACAACTGCAATAGCAACTACCACGACCGCAAAGGCAACTACCACGACCGCAAAGGCGACTACCACGACTGCGAAAGCAACTACCACGACTGCGAAAGCAACTACCACGACTGCGAAAGCAACTACCACGACCGCAAAGGCAACCACCACGACTGCAAAGGCAGTCACCACGACCGCAAAGGCAACCACCACAACCGCAAAGGCGACTACCACGACCGCAAAAGCAACGACTGCGGCAGCACCGGTCACCACGACGCTCCCGACAGAAACGACGCCTGCTGTGACGACCTCTGCCGCCCCTGCTCCGCTGCGCGGCGATGTGAGCGGTGACGGCGAAGTCAGTGTCGATGATGCGCAGATGACGCTGAAAGCGTATACAAACCGCATCGCAGGAAATGACATGGGACTGACGGAACAGCAGATCAAAGCTGCAAATGTCAACGGCGACGATGAGCTTTCTGTTGACGACGCGCAGAATATTCTGAAATATTATACGCAGAAAAAAGTCGCCGGCATGGATATCACATGGGATGATATTCTCAAAAAGGACAAAACGTCAAAGCTGTTTCCGTTCCTGCTGAAGCGGAAATCATGATGCACGGATCACACGGCAGAAGATGAGCGATCAGGCAGCATCCTGATGAACAGCATACCATAATAATGAAAACACCGTCTGATTGTGAGAAACGTCAGACGGTGTTTCTTTATGCTGTTGAAAGGGAAACAAGCGCGTGTTTTCTGTTTTCATTCAGGCGGGCGGCAGTGCCGCCCTCCGTTTTTACTCCCATTTTTACACATCGGTCGCTTTTTTGCACTTCTCCCATTGAAATTTACTGAATAATATGCTATAATAAACTTTATATGGTGCGTGCGTTTTTGAACCGCGCAAAAAACAAAAAAATTTTTTTCGGAAAAGTGTGTAACCTTTTCCGGCGTTTCAGGTCTATATTGGTGAAGGCATGAAACGCGAAGGGCGGTGATTGCCACGGAAGACGAGAGAATTCTGTTGTTGTTTGAAAACCGGAATGAGCAGGCACTGGCCGAAACCGTCAGTCAGTACGGTGTGCGGTGCCGCGCAGTTGCACGGAATATCCTCGGAAGCGAGGAGGATGCAGAAGAATGCATGAACGATGCGCTGCTCAGTGCGTGGAACGCGATTCCGCCGGCTCACCCGAAGCATTACGGTGCGTATTTTCAAACACTTGTGAGAAATTTTGCCCTCAAGCGTTATGCTGCTGCTCACGCGGAAAAGCGCGGCGG
Organism: Oscillospiraceae bacterium; assembly: GCA_016281125.1. Classification (GTDB taxonomy): domain Bacteria; phylum Bacillota; class Clostridia; order Oscillospirales; family Ruminococcaceae; genus Firm-04. The sequence continues at coordinate 1,486 of JAEEIA010000079.1, forward strand.
CGGGCAGATGACGCTTGCACTCGCGGAGCTTTCGGAATGCTTGGCCTCCGGCGAAAACGTCGAGCGAACCATCGACCGGCGTATTATGCTGGAATCCGTCAAGCGGTTTCTCGCTGATCTGCCTGAACGGCAGCGCAATCTGTTTGTCCGACGGTACTGGCATGCAGCCCCGATCTCAGATATCGCGGTTGATTTTGAGATGTCCGAGATCAATGTAAAGGTTACGCTATCGCGTATCAGGAATAGGCTGCAAAAGCATCTGCGGAAGGAGGGATTGCTGTGAACGAGCTTGAATTCATGGAGCTTTTGAGCGAAATTCCCGCTGAATATGTCGAAGCGGCTGCTGCTCCGCAGAAACGTCGCAGGATTCTCCGGAAGATTTACGGGATTCCGGTGGCCGCAGCGTGTCTTGCAGCAATGATCGCCGCAGCGGCATATCCGCGGCTTCGCACAGAAAAGCCCGAACAGATCCTGCAACCGGATGAATCCTCATGCGCAGTCGTGACGGATGACTCCGCAATCGGCGGGACAACAACGCCTGATCCGGGTATGACGGTCTATGAAACGGCGTACACAACCGTGAATGCCGTGACCGGCCGGAGCACAACCGCTGACGCGTCCGGGTATACGGGCCGGACCACAACTGTCGGCGGATCGGATACCGCAGCAAATACGGGAACCGAACGGCCGGGACTGAACGCAAACACGACAAAAACGACCGCTGTACACGCGAATCAAGGTCAGACGACCAAAACGACAGCCGGACCGACGAATGCAGTGACAACCGGAAAGACAGCACGTACGACAGGCAAAGAAACACCCGGCAGGACAACCGGAAATACAGCGAGAACGACATCCGGCGCGACAACACGCACGACAGCAAGACAGACAACACGACCGACAGCTGATTCGACAACAAGAACAGTCACCACTGCCCTTTCACCAGGCTGGTCCGCTGATACAACGCGGCCGGCGGTCACAACCGCGGGAATGATGAACATAACCACGGCGATGATGGCCGCAACAACGGCTCCGCATGCGTCAACGACGTCCCCGCAGCCCGGTGGAACTGTCATAACGCCGGGGCAGTGGGGGCCGTCCGGACCCGGCCCGATGGCCGGAACAACGCCCGGAGCGTCCGCCCCCGAACATCCGGACATCCGTTCGCTGAAAATCATTCAGTTTGCACAGCAGACCGGCGACCGCTATTTTGCCGATGAGCTGCGGTGGAATCTGATTGAACCGTCCGTGACACAGATCCGAGATGAATTTCTCAACGATCCGGCCATGGCGGAGCTGGATGTTTCCGAATACAGCGGCCTGATTATGCAGCTGACTGTGGAAGGCCGCGATGCCCGCGTGGTATACGCGAAATGGAATGACGACGGCGGCCTGACGCTGAAGGTGGAAATCCTGGAGGAAAAGGGCAGCTGCTGTGAGCTCAATGTGATGCTGTTCATTCCGCATGACGTATCCGTCAGTGCGGATGCGTGCAGGGTTCTCAAGAACCAGACGGATGATTCTGACATCTTTATGACTGACATTGAAGAGATTGACAGCAATCATGAAATTTCGCTGGAATCATAATTCCGGCATGTGATATTCGCTTTGGAGAGGGCAATATCAGACGGCCGTGCTGCGGGGCGTTTCCCGCAGCACAGCCCGAATGACATCGAAAAATCTGTACATCCTTCACATAACGAATCCCGCCCGCGGCTGCACCTGCACCGCGGGCGGGATTCAGTTTTTATTTCTGTGCATCGAAGAAATCCAGGATCAGCGCATTCGCAATGACGCCGTTATAGTCGCCGTTCGGCCACGAGTGCCGCCCGTTCGGGATGAACACATCCCAGACCTGCTTTGACGTTCCGCTGCCGGTGTATTTCGTCAGAACGGAATTGTTTCCGACCGTTTCGGAAGCAGATTCGGTCAGTCCGTTGGAGGCTGCCCAGTATTCCATGACATCCTCAATCCCAGGGACATCGTAGCGGTCCGCAGTGCCGTCGCTGTGCTTCGGAATGACTTCGTCCTTCTCGCCGGTGATTTGCAGGACCCCGACGCTGTTTGCTTCGTTCCTGTTTTCCCAGACGCTGTCCGTTATCCGGCCGGCCACGCTTGCAACCGCGGCAAAAGTATCCGCGCACTCCATTGCAAGGCGGTGCATCATGAATCCGCCGTTGCTGAATCCCGCAGCAAAGGTGCGGGCGCTGTCAAAGCCGTAGGTTTCCTGCATCGAGCCTGCAAGCGCCTTCAGAAAGGCAGTGTCCGGGTTGCCCTCCGGCGAAATCCCGGAATTCCAGCCGTAGGAGGCGGTCGGATCGTTCGGCTGCGGGGCGCCTGTCACATACAGCACCGCATAGCCGCGCGGAATTGCAGCCTCATCCATATTTGTAAAGCTGCGGAAACTCTCCGCCGTTTGGCCGTATCCGGGCAGCATGACGATCAGCGGTGCGCCGTCCGGTGTTTCCGGGAGTTCGAGAATCATATCGTGGCGGATCCCGGCGTAGGTACAGGACAGCCAGCCGTCCTTTTCCCCGTCGGTGATCTCCGGTTTTTCCAGTGGCTCCGTGACGACAGGCTCGGTTGCAGCAGGCTCGGTTACAGCTGGTTCGGTTGCAGCGGGCTCTGTGTCAGCAGACTGAACAATGTCAGGATCCGGCTCAGAGCGCGCGGTTTCGCCGGATGCACAGCCGGTCAGAAATGCAGAGCAGAGCAAAATCATACAAAGACTGGTTCGCCGTTTCATATGAACCCTCCCAATCATAAATATATTGCGGATATACCATCTATAATGTAGCATATTTTGCGGAAAAAGTCAAGAGGTTCCATTTATCGGTTTTTCGCTTGACAAACCGCCCGTTCTCTGTTATAATGATAGAAAGACTATCTCTTTTCCATAAAATCGGAACGCAGAGAAGTCGATTTCCGTCAGATTGCACGATAACAGAAGAAATGAGGCATTATCATGAAACCGATTCTCATATCTATCAGCAGAGAGTACGGCAGCGGCGGCAGAGAGATCGCGCAGAACATCTCCGACCGGCTGGAGCTGCCCGTGTTCGACCGCAAGCTGATTGACCTGACCGCAGACCAGTGCGGCTATTCGACCAAGTTCATCCAGGAAAATGAGGAGCGCATGACCAACTCATTCCTGTTCAATGTGGCCGTTGCAGGCCCCTATTCCCCGTTCACGGAAACCGAGGCGCTGCCGCAGGACTATGTCTTCCTCACGCAGAGCAAGATCATCACGAAGCTGGCCAATGAGAACCCTTCGGCCGTTTTCGTCGGGCGCTGCGCGGATTATATCCTGCGCGACCACCCCAGCCTGTTCAGCGTGTTCATCACGGCAGACATGGACTTCCGCGTCAAGCGCGCGATTGAGTGCTATGATGTGCCGCCGGAAAAGGCGTATTCCATCGTCAGCCGCCACGACAAACAGCGCCGCCGCCACTATAACTATTATACAGGCATGGAATGGGGCGCCAGCTCCAACTATCACCTGATTCTCAACACCGGAAAGCTCGGAATCGCCACGGTCACGGACATTCTGATCGAGCTGATCAAGAACGCCTGAGCCGCAGGACTATTATTTACCGGATACCCCGGAAAAAATGATAGTCAGCCTCGCAATTCCGTCATATTCGCACACAGAAAAATTGCCCACCAGTGCAAAAAGGCGGGCAATTTTGTGCACCTTTGCTGATAATTGTCTGCATTTACAGATATTTATAATCAGATTGCGTACAACTTTCCGTAAAATAGCACAAAAACCGGGAATCGCCTTTGTACAAGATGCGGAATTTTGGAAATTCCACAGAAAACACTTGCTTTTTTGGCAAAATTGTGGTAGAATATACACATTCCAGAACGCCGATGTACAACGGCAATATTATAATATATTTCAGTATTACGATGAGAGATCCATGATGGGAGGTTGTGTTTATGGCAAAGCGTTTCCGCGGCAGTATTGCACTGCTTCTGGCTGCGATTATCTGGGGTACAGCATTTGTTGCGCAAAGCGAAGGCATGAATTACGTGGAGCCGTTTACCTACAATGCCATTCGCACACTTCTCGGCGGCATCATCCTGATTCCGTTCGTCATCGGCTCCCGCATCAAGGAAAGCAAGCCTCCCTACGTGATTCCGGGTCCGGATCGCCGACTTTCTGTCAAGGGCGGCATTCTTTGCGGTATTTTGTTATTTGCAGCGAGTTCATTGCAGCAGCTTGGTATTACGATGACAACAGCAGGCAAGGCGGGTTTTGTTTCCGCACTGTACGTTGTGATCGTCCCGCTGCTTTCGCTGCTGTTCCACCGTCGCCTTCCGAAGCTGATCTGGGTGTGCATTGCAGCGGCAGTTGCGGGATTTTATTTATTGTGCATGACAACAGGCTTCCACGTCAATGACGGCGACCGCCTGATGCTCTCCTGCGCCGTGTTCTTTGCACTGCATATCATGGTCGTGGATCGTTTCAGCAAGCGCTTCGTGGACGGCACCCTGATGGCCTGTGTCCAGTTCTTTACCGCCGGTCTGCTGATGACCGTCTGCATGGTGCTGTTTGAGCATCCGCAGATGTCCAGCATCCTTGCGGCAAAGCATACTATTCTCTATGCAGGCGTCATGTCCTGCGGCGTTGCCTATTCGCTCCAGCTGATCGGCCAGCGCAGAACCTCTCCGACCGTCGCCACCATGCTGATGAGCCTGGAAGCGGTCATCGCGGCACTGTCCGGCTGCATGATTCTCCACGAGAAGATGTCCTTCCGTGAAGTTGTCGGCTGCACACTGGTCTTTGCAGCAGTGCTCATGGCACAGCTGATGACCACGCCGAAGCAGAAGACGGCAGACGGCACCGCGGAGCGCGACGAGGACGAGCCGGAGGAATCCTTCAAGAGCGACCGCCCGTACAGCCTGCCTGCGGCAAAGCTGTTCTCCAAAATGCGGACGGATCCTTAAAACCGAATATGCACACTCCCGCGGTTCCAAAGCGCCGCGGGAGTGCTTTTTGTTTATGAATCGCCGGATCACTGAATATTAAGAAAACTTTTATAAATGAATGCTTGCATCTTTTGACAGAATCCGGTATAATAGAGATGACACTGGAAAGGAGTGCATACCATGGAAACAATTTTAGTTTGTGACGATGAACGCGACATTGTGTCTGCCCTGAATATCTACCTGCGGGCAGAGGGTTGGCAGACGGTCTGTGCCTATTCCGGAAAAGAGGCACTGGAGATTGCTGCAACGCAGAACATTCAGCTGATCCTCATGGACATCATGATGCCGGAAATGGACGGCATCACGGCAATGACCGAAATCCGCAAAACCAGCAATGTGCCGGTCATTCTGCTGACGGCCAAATCGGAGGATTCCGACAAAATCCTCGGCCTGAACGTCGGCGCGGACGATTACATCACAAAGCCGTTTTCCCCGGCAGAGGTTGTTGCGCGCGTGCGTTCGCAGCTGCGGCGCTATCTGCGGCTCGGTGCAGCTGAGGCAGACGACCCGAATATCCTGACGGTCGGCAGCATCGCGCTCGATACCAAGGCGCGTTCCGCCACGCTGGACGGCGTGCCCGTTCCGCTGACGCCGATTGAATACGAGATTCTCTCGCTGCTGATGCACAATGCCGGAACGGTGTTCCCGCCGCGTGACATCTATCAGGCCGTCTGGAAGGCAAACCCGATCGGCTCGGAAAATACGGTTGCCGTACATATCCGGCACCTGCGCGAAAAGCTGGAAATCAATCCGCAGGAGCCGCGTCATATCAAAGTCGTGTGGGGACAGGGCTACAAGCTCGAAAAACCATAACCATTCCCCGCGCACGTACCGGGAGCAGTGAGCCGACTGTTCCCCTGGGAGGTGCTCTGTTCAATTATGGTCCGAAAAAACGTACACAGCCCGATTTACCGGGGTGTGTCTATGGTGCTGTCCATTCTGTGCATGTGGGGCTTCGGCATTTCGCTCCTGCTGGTCATCATGAATATCTCAATCGGCTTTGCGGACAATGAAGCGGATTTCCGGCGGGCGTTCCTGGAATGGACAATGTCCCACGAGATGCAGGAGCTGGAGGATTATCTGCGCACATACGCAGAATCCCAGGAACATCCCGGGGATTACGAAGCCGCACTGAATTCCTATGCAAACCAGTTCAGCCCGAAGAATACGAATCTCCGTTTTGCTGCTACGTTTGCCGCAACGGATGAGGAAGAAGAACTGGTTTTGCAGAATGATCCGAACTACTCGTCCCAGACGCGGATGCTGATCTCAGATGTGCAGACGCTGGAGCTTCAGATGGAAATGCGCAATTACATGAAGCTGAAGCACTTCAACAATCCGATTACGGCGTACAGTGAGATTGTCTACGGCGACAATTCACAGTATCTGGATGATCCGTCGGATTACAGCATCTGGTATTTTGCGGATAATGACGTGGACCGCGCATACCACCACAACATCAATGTCAAGGTCTTTACGGATCCGTATACGGAAACCCGCGTGTTCAGAACAGAAGCTGAAGCAACCATGTATGACTATACAACGGATTACGGAGAGCTCTGTGACTGGGAGATTGTCAAGGATCCGGAAAACCTTCCTGCTGACGACGGTCAGGGAACAACCGACACCGCCGTTCAGAATGCCGACAGCGTAACGGTTCGTGTGCAGTCCTATGCCACAACCAAAGAAATGACTGTCACCATGGAAGAATACTACGAGATGAAGGTATCCGGCAGACAGGTTGTTGCATCGGATCCGGAGCTGGAACGCAAGCTGATGAGCGGGCTGGATATCAAAATCTTTGCAGAGCACATGGAAACCAAGCCCTGCCGCCTGCTGGTCTATCTGCCGGAGAAGCTTGAGGTGCAGGACAACATCCGCGCCAATTATACGGTGTATCACTCGCTGTTCCGGCACGGTGAATGGGCCGTGATCATCATGTTCATCTTCCTGGTGCTGACAGTCATTGCCTGCATCGTGATGTGTACGGCGGCGGGCCCCACCGATGAATCCGGTAACATCCGTGCTTCACGCGTACACGGCATCATCTATGAGCTGTTCTGGCTGCTGCCCTGTGTGGCACTGGCACTGTCCGGCGCAATGGTAGAGCTCCTGTTCATCGTGCATTGCTCCTACCGTCTGCTGACGATTTTCAGCGTCGGTCTGATTCTTGTGATCGCAGCAACCTGCATCCTCTGGCTGTACACAACTGCAATCCGCGCGAAAATGGGCACCTTCTGGTCGAGCTTCGGCGTTTACCGGCTGTTCCGCTACTTTATCTCGCTGTTCCGGAACAGCACCGCTGTGGTGCTCGCTGCCGTGCTGTATGCCTTGGTGCTGTTTGTGCTGAACTGTCTGGCACTGCCGGATATGGGCCGCAGAAGCATCGGGCTGTATCTGATTCTCGGACTGGATCTGCTGACGCTCATCGCAATCGCCTACTGCATCTACTCCTATTTTGAGCTGCACAGACATGTCCGGCAGATGGAAACCGGCGACTTCTCCCCCGCGGAGCATCCGGTTCCGCTGACGGCGGATTTCTCCCGCTTTGACCGCTCGCTCAATGAGATCACCGACCGCGTGGAGGATATTGTCGCAAAGCAGACCAAGGCGGAGCATCTGCGGACGGAGCTCATCACAAATGTTTCGCATGACCTGAAAACGCCGCTGACCTCAATCGTCAATTATGTCGATCTGCTGAGCCGCGAACCGATGCAGACGGAAACCGCGTCGGAATATCTGGAGGTACTCCAGCGGCAGGCTGCAAGGCTCAAAAAGCTGACGATTGACCTGGTGGACGCATCCAAGGCCTCGACCGGCAACCTGACCGTCGAGCTGATGCCGACGGATATCCGCGTGCTGCTTTCTCAGCTGTCCGGCGAATACGAGGAGCAGCTTGCCAAGCGCGATCTGACGCTCATGCAGAACATGCCGGACGATGCGCTGACCATCCTCGCAGACGGGCGGCAGATCTGGCGCGTGTTTGACAATCTGCTGAACAACGCCTGCAAGTATGCGCTCGGCGGCACCCGCGTCTATCTGGACGTGCGGCGCGACGGCGAAACGGTGGTAATCACCGTGAAGAATATTTCCGCAGCACCGCTGAACATCTCGTCGGACCAGCTGATGGAACGGTTTGTACGCGGCGATGCCTCCCGTCATACGGAGGGCAGCGGTCTGGGACTTTCCATTGCAAAGGATCTGACCGCACTGCAAAACGGCGTGCTGGAGCTGCAAACAGACGGCGACCTGTTCAAGGCCATTCTGCGGTTCCCGATCTATCATGCGCCGGACGAACAGCTCATTGATGAGGTATTCAGCAGCAATCAGAATCCCGACGATCCGGCTGAACCGGCCGAACCGAATACACCGTAAGAACAGGAGGCGCACACCATGAAAAGAACCGTCACCGTGACAGGCACCGGCGAAGTCCGTGTCAAGCCGGATATCATCCGGATTACGTTTGCACTGACAGCGAAGAATATGCATTATACTGATATGATGCAGCAGGCGGACGCGCAGCTGACGGCACTCCGTCAGGCCTTGCAGGACGGTTCTGTTCTGCCGGAGCAGCTCAAGACCTCGGATTACAATGTCCGCACGGAGTACGAGCATCTGCCGGACGAGAACGGCAATTACCGGCAGGTCTTTTCCGGTTATGTGTGCCGGCATGTGCTGCTGCTGGAAATGCCGCTGGATATGGGAAAGCTGGCGGAGATTCTGCGGGCGGCGGAAAACAGCCTCACAGAGCCGGAGCTGAACATCGCGTTCACGGTGCAGAACCGGAATGCGGCACAGGCAGAGGCACTGAAATCGGCTGCCGCACAGGCGCGCTGCAATGCGGAGGCGCTTGCGGAGGCTGCGGGTATCCGGCTGGGACAGCTGATTTCGGTTTCAAACCGGAGCAGCAATCCGGACATGATTTCCCCGACGAACTATGCGATGCCGCGTGCAAAAATGTCGCTTGCGGACTGCGGCTCCGTGGCGGCGATCACGCCCGAGGATATCCGGACAGAGGAAACCGCGGAAATGGTCTGGGAGATTCTTGAGGATGCACCCGCGTAATCATGCATTTGCGAAAAAAATGAGGGCGCTGACGTTTTCCGTCAGCGCCCTTTGTAATAGAGGAAAGAGGTATCGCTACGCGATGATCTGTAATGAGGGCTCTGCCCTCAAACTCCGGCTGGGGACGTATCCCCGGACCTCATTTCGTGTAAAAGAATGTATTGGCTCCATGATTATATAATAATGGGATTCTTAAGGGACATTTGTCCCTTAAGCGGGGTATGGGGCAGCGCCCCATTTATAATCCATCGGAGATACCTTATCCCTTACGTCAGCTTCTCGTACTCGCGCTTCTTGGGGCGATGGAGCAGACCGCGCACCATCTCATGCACATCCGCGCCCTCATACAGCACGCTGTACAGCGCCTCGGTGATCGGCATTTCCACCTCATACCGCTTTGCCAGCCCGTAAGCCGCATGACAGCAGTAATAGCCCTCCACCGTGCCGACCTGTGCGACCGCATCCGCAGGGGACGTGCCCTCGCCGATCAGAATTCCGGCGCGGCGGTTTCTCGAATGCATCGAGGTACAGGTCACAATCAGGTCGCCCAGACCGGTCAGACCGGCAAACGTATTCGTTCTGGAGCCGAGTGCAGCACCCAGCCGCTCGATCTCATGCAGACCGCGCGTCATCAGCGCCGCCTTGGTATTATCGCCGAAGCCCAGACCGTCCGAGATGCCCGCGCAGAGCGCAATTACATTTTTCAGCGCGCCGCCCAGCTCGCAGCCGGTCACATCGTCATTGATATAAACACGGAAGGTCGGGGAGCTGAACCACTCCTGCACCAGATATGCCGCCATGCGGTTGGCAGATGCAGCAACCACGCTCGTCGGGATGCCTCTGCCGACCTCCTCCGCGTGGGACGGGCCGGTCAGCACCACATAAGCGCCCTGCGGCAGCTCCTCTGCAAAAACCGCACTCATCAGCTTATAGGTGTCCTCCTCAATGCCCTTGCCGGCATTGACAACAACCGTTCCATCCTGCAAATACGGCGCTACCTTCTGACAGGTCGCACGGACAAACGAGGACGGAATCGCAAACAGCACCAGATCGCTTTCCCGGATCACGGAAATATCCGTGGTCAGATGAATGCCCTCCGGAATCTTCACGCCGGGCAGCTTCTGCTTCTGCTCGCCGTCACGGCGCATCGCCTCAATTTCCTCCGGAATCGCACTCCAGAGCGTGACCTCGTGCTGCTGTGAGGAATACAGCATCACTGCCAGCGCGGTGCCGAAGCCGCCGCCCAATACCGTAATATTTGCCATGTCAGAAACCTCCTGTGTTACTTGTCGAGCTCAAAGACCAGATCCATACACTTGATCTTGCCCGCATCGGAAAGCTCCGTCGGAATGAATCCCACATAGCGATAGCCCTTTGCGGCATACTCCTGAATGATCTTGCGGTGCTCCTCGGACTTTGCGCCGACCAGCTTGCTGATCTTCACATTGACGAATTCATACTTTTTCATGACGAAACCCTCCTGTTCATTTTTGTATTATCGTTGGCTTATGCAGCTTTTTTCTCGCCGATTTTCCGCTCCGTGCCGGATTTCAGCCGCTTGATATTCTCGCGGTGGCTCCATACGACCAGGAACGCCGCTGCCGAGATCAGCACGGTATACAGCAGCGACACCGGCCACGATGCGCCGCGCACGAAATGCTCCAGAATCAGCGTGATCGGAATGACGCAAAGCGTTGCCGTGCAGGACGCAAGCGACACATATTTGGAGCGCCAGAGCACGATGCCGAAAATCGCCATGAGCAGCACGAAGCTGAGCGGATTGATGACGAGGAATACACTGACGCCGACCAGCACGCCCTTTCCGCCGCGGAAGCCGTGCCACAGCGGGAACACATGCCCCAGCACGACGAACACGGCCGCAACATAGCACATCCAGCGGAAATTGTATGCGTCGCCGGTGCCTTCCGCGACCGGCGCCCAGCCGAGCGCCTTGCCGATCGCCTGCGCAAGCGCCATTGCTGCCGCGCCCTTGCCCAGATCAATGATGAGCGTCAGGATGCCGCAGCCCTTGCCGAAGCAGCGCAGCACATTCGTCAGACCGGCATTGCCGCTGCCGAATTTCCGCACATCCTCATGTTTGAACAGACGCACCGATGCAATCGCGCCGTTCAGGCTGCCGAGTAAATAGCCGACCGCTGCTGCGATCAGAATGCAGACCGCATAGCCCCAAAAAGTTCCCTGCATAAAAATATCATGCTCCTAATCAAAGATAATGAACCCGCCGGACAGATTATAACAGTCCGAAATGTTTTGCAACCGTGTCGCAGACAGCCTCCCTGGTATCCTCATCGCTGTCTTCTCTGACAACGGTAAAAAAGCCGCTGTTCGCATAGGCGTCATAATGTGCCTTGCTGTTGATGCGCGCAAGCCCCTGCCTGTAATTTTCCATAACGGCTTCCGGATCGTCGCAGCCCTCGATGACACGCAGCAGAAACTGCTTTTCGGGATCGCTCCTGTCAAAAAAGCGCCCGACGCTCATAGACTGCGGGGAAAGCATCACTGCAACATGATTCCAGTCGGCAATTTCCCGCAGAATATCAAGCGGAATATTGGTATCCGCGATCACGTTTCTGCCCCCGGAAAGGGAAATCAGCTCCGCAATCTCAAAGCCAGCCGCCTCCCGACCCGTGCTGTACATCCACCGCTCATACTCTTCGGGGGAACGGCGCACAAAATCCGTCCAGTCAGTCAGATTCCTGATGTAGCAGAGATCCGGCTGCACATCCGGCGATGCCACTGCATCCGATACTTCGCTGAAATAGTTTTCTCCGCAGCATACCATATCATACCGGTCTGCAAGCATTCTGACGGTCGTAGACTTTCCCGCATAGGCAGTCCCGGTGATAAAATAGACATTTCTCAGGTAATGCTTCAGAATATTATTCTCAATGACCATCGTCAGCCCCTGCTGCCGGAGTCGTTGCCGCGCTCGCGGATGATGAACCGCACCGGCGTTCCCTCCAGCCCGAAGGTTTCGCGGATCTGGTTTTCAAGGTACCTCTGATACGAAAAATGAAACAGATCCGCACGGTTGACAAAGAATACGAAGGTCGGCGGCTGCGTGCTCGCCTGTGTCATATAGTAGATCTTGAGCCGTCTGCCCTTATCAGTCGGCGGCTGCACACGCGCAGTCGCATAGGCAAGGACGTCATTCAGCTTTCCGGTCGTGATGCGCATCGCATTGTTCGCCGCGACCTGCTTGATCAGCGGGAACAGCTTGTGAACGCGCTGGCCGGTCTTGGCGCTGATGAACAGGAACGGCACATAGCTCATGAAGCTGAAATCATTTTCCAGTTTCTTCGTGAATTCCTGCATGGTCTTGTCATCCTTTTCAACGACGTCCCACTTGTTCACGCAGACGATGCATGCCTTGCCCTGCTGATGCGCATATCCGGCGACCTTGCTGTCCTGCTCGGTAAAGCCGGTGGTCGCGTCAATGATAATGACCGCAACCTGTGCGCGGTCTACGGCCATAAAGGCGCGCAGCACGCTGTAATGCTCGACATTGTCGGTGATCTTCGCCTTTTTGCGGATGCCTGCCGTATCAATAAACAGGAATTTGCCCTCCTCGTTCTCGTAGGGCAGGTCAATCGCGTCGCGGGTTGTGCCCGCCTCATCCGCAACGATGCTGCGCTCCTCACCGGCGAGGTAATTGATCAGGCTCGACTTGCCGACGTTCGGCTTGCCGATCACCGCGACGGCAATGCGGTCACCGTCCTCCTCGTCCTCCTCCTGCGGGAACTCCGCACAGACGGCGTCCAGCAGGTCGCCGGTGCCGTTGCCGTGCAGCGAGGAAACCGGGAACGGATCCCCGAGGCCGAGATTGTAGAACTCGTAGAACTCCGGAGGCGGCTCGCCGATGCTGTCCACCTTGTTGACACAGAGCACAATCGGCTTGCCGGACTTTTGCAGCATGTTCGCAACGTCCATGTCATTTGCGGTCACGCCGGAGCGCAGGTCAGTCACGAGGATAATGACATCCGCGCGCTCAATCGCAAGCTCCGCCTGACGGCGCATCTGTTCGAGCATGTGGTCGTCGGTCTTGGGCTCGATACCGCCCGTATCCACGACCATGAAGGTCTTGCCGCACCATTCCGCTTTTGCGTAGATGCGATCTCTGGTGACGCCGGGCGTGTCCTCCACAATCGAAAGCCGCTGCCCGACGAGTTTGTTGAATAAAGTCGATTTTCCGACATTCGGACGCCCGACCACGGCGACTACCGGCAAAGCCATAGTTGATATTGCACTCCTTTTTTATAGAGGTATCTCCGATGGATTGAATAATGGGGCACTCGCACGCTTCGCTATGAGTTTGCAGGCAAACTCACCCGTACCCCGCCAAAGGGATACTTTCCCTTTGGAATCCCGTTGTGGTGAAGAAAGCCGAATACAGGCAGTTTCTTATGCAAACGGATCATTCTGTGCCTGCTGCTGATACGGCTTCTGATTGCGCAGCAGCGCATAGAGCTGTTCGCGTGTTTTCATGCTGTCACAGGGAGCACTGTCACATTCGCCGCTTCCGTAAGTCAGCTCCAGGCTGTAACGCAGAATCACGCCGTTTTCATCGTGGTCTTCCGTGCAGCGCACACTTCTGATCTGGCTGCGCGGATATGCACGGAACGTGAAGAAATTGAAGAAATACTGCTCCGTTACGAAATAATAGTCCTCAAAGCTCTCGGAATGCTCGATCATCTGCGCCAGCTCCGCATTGCTCCCGGCGCCGACAGCCTGCCGCATCCGCGCAAACTTCTTGTCGTAATTGAAATACTGTGAGATAAACACAGCACCGGCAACGATAATCGCCAGAAAGATCAGGATCGCGAGCGGTCCTCCGCCGGAAAACGGCTTTGTCATCTTCATACAGCCGAACAGCAGGATCAGAATGATCGGCACACCCACAAGCAGCCCGACTTTCCGTTCGCTTTTGACTTTTTCCAGCATTCTATCATATTTCATTATCATTGTCCCCCTCGTTTTGTTTTAAGCATGTATGATATGCAGCAGCTCATCCATCGCACGGTCACGGCTGTGATGATGGTCATAATACATATAGTCCCACTGATCCGCCGCTCCGTACGTGATGCGGATGCCGGGGCGGGTGCCGTCGTTCCGCTGCTGCGGCTCAACATGCATAATCGCGCTGCACGGATACGCCAGCAGAGAGTCAAAATTCAGCACGCAGTCACGGCAGACGTTATACTTCTCCCCGATTTTCGTACAGCGGGAGAAGATTGCGGCCATTTCGTCATCGGTGTTCGCGCCGAAGCAAATCGGCTCGCCGATGACCAGCATAAACCACTTCCAGCGTTTCCCCTTTTCACGACGTCATTGTACATGTCACATACCCTCCGCATAGCCTAACACAGTATCGAGCAGTACATAACCGTCCACCTTGCATTTGATGACATGCACACCGAGCGCCTGTTCCAGATTCTCCCGGGATCTGTCATCGAGGAACACATCGTCATGCCGCAGACAGGTTTCCGTCAGCAGCACGGCGCTGCCGAGTTCGCGGTCTTTGAGCTGGTTGAACAGATCCTGATAGGTCAGCAGCCCCGCGACCGTGATCGTATGGCCGTAAAAATCGTTGAGTATGGTGATGACCTGGCAGTGAACCTGCGGGAATTTCGCTTCCAGATCGCGCATCATCTGATCGAGAAACGGCGCCGCAGCGCTGCCTGTCGCAATCGTTAAAAACCGCGCTTCTCCGTCATATTCGGCATCTTCAAGCGCGTCGTAAAATTCATTCATCAGATAGCGCAGCATGCCGACGCCGTTTTCGTACTGCGGATAGCCCTCGTAGGCTTCGTCATCCGGCAGCGGCAGCTCTGCGAGCAGATAGAGCTCATCGGATGCGTACACAATGCGGGAGCCGTTTGCCTGCAAGCTCCAGCGCTGCACCGCCTCGATCTGCTCCACCGCAGCGCGGGCGGTTTCGACGGTAAACGCAGGAATCGGGCAGAGATGCTGCCGGAATTTCGTCATGCCGAACGGCACCACGGCAATGCTCTCGACGGCCGGCACCATGGAAAAAAGATCCGCCAGTGTCTTGTGGAGATTGTCGCCGTCGTTCCATGTCGGGCAGAGCACGATCTGACAGTTCATGGAAACACCCGCCTCTGCCATGCGCCAGAGGTGCCGCAGCGAATCGCCTGCTTTTTTGTTGCCGAGCATCTTGTTGCGCAGCAGCGGATCGGTCGTCTGCACGGAAACATTGACGGTCATATGCATTTTGATGATGCGGTCAACGTCCTCGTCGGTGAGGTTCGTCAGCGTGATATAGCTGCCCTGCAAAAAGGAAAGGCGCGCGTCGTCATCCTTGAAGTAGATCGTTTCGCGCATGCCCTTGGGGTTCTGGTCGATGAAGCAGAAGATGCAGTGATTGCCGCAGGTACGCTTTTCGTCCATGAGCGCGGTTGCAAATCCAAGCCCGGGATCCTCGTATTCCTGCTTGCGGATCAGGACAGACTGCTGCTCGCCCTCCCGAAAAAAGCACACATTCAGGTGCTTTTCGGTGATTGCAAAGCGATAGTCCAATACGTCGTGAATCACGGTATCATTGACTGAATACAGGCAGTCGCCTGCGCGGATGCCCGCTTTTTCGGCCGGAGAACCGGCGGTGATTTCGGTAATTTCAATCATAACGCCGTCCCCGTCCTTTCATATTTCAGATCAAGAAAGCGGATGAGGGGAATTGCACCCCCGAAATCGTCGAAGGTACCCCATGACATGTTTCAGCCATCCCGTACCCGCGGCCGCGTTACTCCTTCGCCACATCCGCAAAATGAAAAGGGGAGAAGCACACCTCGTCCCTCTCCCCTTTTGCAATACGCTTGTAACAAGACCGTGCGGATTACTCCTCGTCGATCTTGAGCACAGCAACGCCCTTATAAAAACCGCACTGCTTGCAAACCTTGTGGGGCGCTTTGATCGCGCCGCAGTTGGAGCAAGTGCTCATAGCGGGCATTGTCAGCTTGCTGACAGCGGAACGGCGGGTATTGCGTCTTGCTTTGGACACTTTAGCCTTCGGTACTGCCATTGTCGGCACCTCCTTTTATTATTGCGTAATTTTGACTTGCTTTACTGAAAATCCAGTGTGATATCCGCAGAGTTGCAGCCGCAGTCACCGTCATTGCGGTTCTTTCCGCAAACCGGGCACAGACCCTTACAGTCCGGACTGCACAGCGTTTTCGTCGGCAAAGACAGACGCAGGTCTGTCATTGCGACCTCTGCGAGATCCAGCATCGCATCCGGTGCCAACAGATATTCGGCGTCATTTTCCTCGGAAGCAGTTTCCGTCACGATCACATGCTCGAAGGTTTCGTCGATGCGGTTCGCAACGGGTGAAAGGCAGCGGTCACAGGTCAGCTCCGGCACGCATTGCAGACGGTATTTCATCATCAGCACGCCTGCGCGGTTTTCCAG
Source organism: Oscillospiraceae bacterium (assembly GCA_016281125.1). Classification (GTDB taxonomy): domain Bacteria; phylum Bacillota; class Clostridia; order Oscillospirales; family Ruminococcaceae; genus Firm-04. Next base: position 17,992 of record JAEEIA010000079.1, read on the forward strand.
CACACCCTCGATCTGCGGCAGCTCAGCGCACGGAATCCCGTAGCTTGCAGCCGTTTCCTCGTCAATCTGTCTGGATACTGTCCGTTTTTCATCGGGACGCAAGAGCAGCGACCGGATCGAAATCCGGTATTCAGCAGTCGCTTCCTGCATGGATTACAACCCGCCTTTCGGTTTTCTGCGGCGTTTCATGCATCGCATTTTACGCATAGCATTACGAAATGATTATACCAAAAACGCCGCGTTTTGTCAATTCCTTCACAGAAATTGTGGATATTTCAGCTAGTTTTTCAATCAATCGGCCTGCGGAATCAGGTATTTGAGCACAGACTCCGGCAGCGTATCGTTGTCCTCAGAAACCGTAATGATCATCTGGACATCGTCGCCTGCCAGAATATCGAGCTTTTCGAGCAGTCTGCCCAGCTCGTCAAAGTTTCTGCCGCCGATCTTCAGGATACCGTCAATAAAGACTTCCTTGATGTCGTAGTTGCCTGCGAGCACGCCGGCAACAAAGCCGTACAGCATATCAAAGCCGTTGATGTTATAGCGCTCTGCATCAACAAGGCGAACCTTATGGTTGACGCTGTAAGTCAGCTTCATGCACTTTTCGATGCAGATGATGTCGCCGGTGGAGGCCTTCACTGCGTCGTCGATCATTCCCAGCAGGATCTTGGTCTTGCCGGAGCCCTTTTTGCCGGTAATTACTTGAATCATGGTAATTCTCCCTTCGTTATTTCAAATTCGTGCGCCCGGCCGGTTTCCCGGCAAGGCGGCATGGATTTTGGGAACGTGTTTTGATTAGCGGAGCTTTTCCTCCAGTGCAGCCTTCATATCCTCATAGCCGGGCTTGCCGAGCAGTGCGAACATGTTCTTCTTGTAGCTTTCAACGCCGGGCTGATTGAACGGGTTGACGCCGAGCATATAACCGGAAACGGAACATGCCTTCTCAAAGAAGTAGATCAGCCAGCCGAGGCTCTCCTCAGCGGTGTCATCGAGCTCCAGCACGATGTTCGGAACGCCGCCCTCGGTATGTGCGAGAATCGTGCCCTCCAGTGCGCGGCGGTTGACCACGCTCATGTTCTGGCCGGTCAGGAAGTTCAGGCCGTCCGCATTCTCCGCATCCGGCTCCAGGAACAGATCCTTCTTCGGCTGCTTGATGTCGATGACAGTTTCAAACAGCAGTCTTGCGCCGTCCTGAATGTACTGACCCATGGAGTGCAGATCGGTGGAGAAGATTGCAGAGGACGGGAACAGACCCTTGTTGTCCTTGCCCTCAGACTCACCGTAGAGCTGCTTGTACCACTCGTTCATCATCGCCATGGACGGATCGTAGGAAACGACCATTTCCACAGCCTTGCCCTTGCGGTAGAAGATGTTGCGCAGTGCCGCATACTTGTAGCAGTCGTTCTCAGCGAACGGTGCGGTATATGCCTTCTGCGCAGCCGCAGCGCCTGCCATGAGCTTATCAATATCGCAGCCTGCCGCAGCAATCGGCAGCAGACCGACGGCAGTCAGGACAGAAAAACGCCCGCCGACATCATCCGGGATCACAAAGCTCTCATAGCCCTCTGCATCTGCGAGGTTCTTCAGCGTGCCGCGCGCCTTGTCGGTCGTGCAGTAAATGCGCTTCTTTGCCTCATCCTTTCCGTACTTATCCTCCAGCAGCTTCTTGAAGATACGGAATGCAAGTGCCGGCTCGGTCGTTGTGCCGGACTTGGAGATCACGTTGACAGCGATATCCCTGCCCTCACAGATCGACAGCACCTCATTCAGATAGGTCGGGGAGATATTGTTTCCGACATAGTAAATGTCAGGGGTGTCCTTTTTCATATTGTTATAGAACGGCGATTTGAGCAGCTCGATTGCTGCGCGCGCGCCCAGATAGGAACCGCCGATGCCGATGACGATCAGCACCTCTGCCTGCTCCTTGATTCTTGCGGCAGCCGCCTTGATGCGGGCAAACTCCTCCTTGTCATAATCGGTCGGCAGTGTCAGCCAGCCGAGGAAGTCGCTGCCCAGACCGTTCTTGTCATGCAGCACCTTCGCGGCAGCTTCCGTCTGAACGGCGATCCCCTTCAGCTCCTCATCACCGAGGAAGCCGGAAAGATAGCTTGTATTCAGCTTCAAAGCCATGTTGTAACATCCTCCACACTAGAAATTTCCGTGCCAAGCCCTGCACGGCGGGTGTACGGGAAACGCTCCGCCCTGCCGTTTTGCCGGAAGGGGACAGTATCACCTATACTCTTATATTTTACTCTAGTTTCACAAAGATTGCAAGTGTTTTCCTGCTTTTTGGCATAAGTACCAAATTACGTGCAATCATTTGAACATATTGCCCAAATCGTCCAGATGCAAAGCAAATACACCGATTTGTTAAAAATATAAGGCACCTCCGGCCGTAAAGCCGGAAGTGCCTGCTTTCATGCATTCAGATAGATTCCTGACCGTTTTGTTCAGATCAGTTGCCGGACATGTTGTAGTCCTCTGCCAGCATATTCATGCACTTGAAAAACTTGTGGTAGAAGATGATCGGGCCGACAAGAATCAGAGATCCGAGCACGCACCAGAGCCAGAACTGCTTTGCGCCGAAGCTGGCCATAATGCCTCTCTGATCGAGCTCGCTGCCGATGCGCGCAGATACCTTGTGCATCCAGACAAACATGGCAATGCCGAGGGTGATCGGCGTCAGAAGCAGCGCGACAAGAATATAATTCATCGTTTTCTTGCCGTCGTGCTTGGTTGCGATGGTGTTCAGGTCACTGCCGACGTTCATCATGCAGATGAGGCCGTAAATGCCGAAGGTGATCATGCTGAGCAGGATAAATTTGGCTGCGCCGCGGTTAGTACGAAGTGTCATAATAGACTCCCCTTTCTGTCATTTCATGATTGATTGTAACATGCTGTCATTGGTACCGTTTGACAGTGCTATCATAGCATATTCCGGCGCACTTGTCAAGGGCTTTTTCAAATTATTCACATTCTTTTATTTTTCTGTCCATATTTTGTGCTTTTGCGCTGAGAGCACGGATTCCGGGATCACAATATAAGTCAAAAAGCATAGCTTATGCCGCAGAGCCACTCCGGCCGAACACCGCCTTCAGCAGCAGCCGCGCCGTATCGCGCAGTCCCCGTTCCGGCACGCTTTCCGCAGCAGTCAGCGGCATTTCGCAAAGAAGCGTATCATCGCAGAAAAGCGCAGCCGTCCCGAGCCGCTGTCCCCGCCGCACGGGTGCCTCCGCATAGAACGGCAGCAGCGTCAGGGTGCTGATTTTCCCACCCTTCGGCACGGAAAACGACAGCAGCGCGGCAGCTTCCGGCAGAACAGCGTCCGTGATGCCGCCGCGCACCGGCAGCGGCCGGAGATACTCCGCGGAGAAATCCGGGGACACAACGGTATACTTCGCAAAGCCCTCCGCGAGCAGCTTTTTTGCATCCGTGAAGCGCGCGTCCGTATCCGCCGCACCGAGCACGGCGGCAGTCAGGCGCAGGCCGTCGCGCTCCGCCGCCAGCGTCAGCGTATAGCCGCTGGCATCCCCGTGACCGGCTTTCAGTCCCAGCAGCCCCTCATAGCCGCGGGTCAGGCGGTTCTCCGAAACCAGTTCTGTCGCGCCGTCCCGCAGGGTGTCGCGGTAGCAGGTGAACAGAGGCGTGAGCCAGTCAAACCGCAGCAGCGCGCATCCGAGCAGTGCAAGATCTCCGGCGGTCGTCCGGTTCTCCGTGGCGGTGCCTGTGCAGTCGGTAAAGCGCGTCTGCCGCATGCCGAGCGAGAATGCCGCCGCGTTCATATCATCCGCGAACGCCTGCTCCGTGCCGGACACCGCATGCGCCAGCGTGATGCAGGCGTCGTTCGCATTGCCGATGATGACCGCTTTCAGCAGATCCGTGACGGTCATCTGATCGCCGGCGCGCAGCCAGACCGTCGCACCGGGATACCGCTCCGCGGCAGCCGGAACCGTCACCAGCGTATCCAGCGAGAGTTCTCCCGCCTCAACCGCCTCCGCCGTCACATAGACCGTCATCAGCTTGGTCTGTGTCCCGGCAGGCAGCTGCATATCCGCATCCGTTCCGCAGAGCAGCGTGCCGGTCTGCGCCTCGGCCAGCGCGGCAGCATAATGCGGCTGCTCCGCCGCACAGACACGCACCGGCGGCAGCATCAGCAGCGCCAGAAGCACCGCAAGCATCCGTTTCATAGCATCCCTCCCGCAGCAGTCTATGCAGACTGGCAGCAACCCAGAACACCCGCCGGGGATGAGGAATCTCCGATGGATTATAATGGGGCTCTGCCCCATACCCCGCCAAAGGGACACTGTCCCTTTGGAATCCCATTATGGATAAAAACAATACATTTACGTTGTTTTGGCATCGCCAGATTTCAAATGGATCCTATCTCCTGGGTGAGGTTTTGGGCGGAGCCCCATTCTGAATCCATCGGAGATACTGCTTTTATGCGTCCGTGCGCGGCTCCCGGCGGATTCCGAACATCAGGCGCAGGATTCCTGCAAGCAGGCGCGGGCTCCTGACAACGACAATCTTCATACGCATCCCTCCTGTATGTGATACTGTATGATATGCCGCGCCCGCAGAATCGGTGCATCAGGCATTGCGCACAGCAAACTGGCTGGCTATGCGCCGCTTGGCCTGCGGCGGGGTATAAACCCATTCGTCCATATGATCTCCGGTGAAGAAATACCGCATCGGGAGCGGCGGACAGGGATCGTCGAAGACGTCCACAATCGCCAGCTTGATTTTCATGCGCTCCGGTACAATACTCTTGATATACACACTGGCGTGCTGGCCGGGACGGACATCCTGCCGCAGGTCGGCCAGACCGGCCAGGTTCGGCGCAAGCTCAATGAATACGCCGTATTCCTCCACGGAGCGCACAATGCCCGCAACGGTTTCGCCCGCGGAAAAGCAGGCGGCATTCTCTGCCCATGTGCCGAGCAGTTCCTTATGCGTCAGCAGCACGCGGCCGTTCTCGAAGCCCTTGACCATGACGCGGATCTCCTCCCCGACATGAAAGCGGTCTGCGGGGTGTGAAATCCGCGAAACGGAAATCGAGTCGATCGGGATGAGCGACGGCACGCCGCAGCCGATATCCACAAAGCACCCGAACGGCGCCAGATGCGTCACCCGCGCAGGAATGACGTCGCCGGGCTTTAATCGGCTGATATAGCCCGTATGGCAGTGCTCCTGCTGGAGCCGCCGGGAAAGCACGGCCACAGGCGCGCCGGTTTCGTCATAGTCAATACGCAGCACGGAAAAGCAGACGGGCTTGTTCACGCGGGATATCAGCGCAATGTCGCGCACGGTGCCCTCACTGATGCCGAGCGCGCCCTCCGCCCGCGGGATCAGCCCGTGCATACAGGGCAGATCCACATGCAGATTGTGCCCGCCGTCACAGACGCGCACTCTGGCCTCCAGCCGCTGCCCCGTCAGGATGGCCTCGCGCAGCCCCGCCTCAGAGCCGATTGCGGCATTGTTCTGCGGGGATTCCATCAGGCTCCCCTCCGGTAAGTAACAGGATCGCTGTTCCATTTCGACCTCCAATGATTCTTTGTTCCGGTTTCTTGCGGGATCGGATTGCACCCGGATCCCGCAATTATTCTACAATGAACCGGCCGCGAAAAAGCGCGATTTTTCGGTTCCGATTCGAAATTGCTCCGCAAGCGTGTCGGAATTGCGGACTTCCCGCCGCTATCGGACACCTGTCCGCCACTCGCGGACAGTCACTGTCACGCGCGAAAGCGCCGTTTTATGCGTATATGCGTCAATTTTCTTCTGTTAGCCGCCGCTACTTCATAGAAACATACGAAAAGTTGTCTGAAATGTTGTGCATTTTTCACCTTGATTTTTTCGTCAGAATGTAGTAAAATCAATAAGGTTACCTACGGGCGCCTGTCTTCGTGTCAGCGTGCCCTGTAACTATACTATTATTATATACCCGGTTTGTACCGCCTGCCCGGCTTACAAACCAAATTTAATCGATTCTCATAAAAGGAGGAAACGATTCTTATGGCAAAGAAAATCGCAACCATTCCCTTTACCGGAACTGCCGAGCAGGAGCAGGAGCTCCGCGCGACCATCGACGCGCTGCGTGAGGATCCCGGATGTCTGATGCCGATCATGCAGAAGGCACAGGAGATCTACGGCTACCTGCCGATCGAGGTGCAGACCCTCATTGCCGAGGAACTGAACATCCCGCTCGAAAAGGTATTCGGTGTTGCAACCTTCTACGCACAGTTCACGATGTCCCCGAAGGGCAAGTACCGCATTTCGGTCTGCCTCGGAACCGCCTGCTATGTCAAGGGCTCCGGCATTGTCATGGAGAAGCTCGAGGAGGCACTCGGTATCGAGAGCGGCGAGATCACACAGGACGGCAAGTTCTCTCTGGATGACTGCCGCTGTGTCGGTGCCTGCGGTCTGGCTCCGGTCGTCACGATCAATGACGACGTCTACGGCAGACTGACCGGCAATCTCAAAGAGGTTCAGGATATTCTCGCAAAATATGCCGATTGACATCGGGATGTGTAAATTAGGAGGTTTACTATGAAGACTTTGCAGGAGCTTACTGCAATCAAGGAGGAAATGCGCAAGGAAATGGCACTCCGCCTCGGCAAGGAAGCTGACGGTGCCAAGTACAAGAAGCATGTCCTGATGTGCGGCGGTACCGGATGTACCTCTTCCGGTTCCATGAAGATCGCAGATGAGCTGGAGAGCCAGCTGAAGGCAAAGGGCATTGACAACGAAATTTTTGTTGTCCGGACAGGCTGCTTCGGTCTGTGCGAGCGCGGCCCGATCATGATTGTCTATCCGGAAGGCTCTTTCTATACCCACGTCAAGATGGAAATGATCGACCGTATCGTCGAGGAGCACCTCATCGGCGGCAAGCCGGTCAAGGAATTCCTCTATGACGAAACCGTCACCGAGGGCTCTGATGAAGTCAAGTCCCTCAACGAAACCACATTCTACGCAAAGCAGAACCGTGTTGCACTGCGCAACTGCGGTCTGATCAACCCTGAGGACATCAACGAGTACATCGGCAGAAGCGGCTATGAGGCTCTGCACAAGGTTCTCACCTCCATGACCCCTGAGGAGGTCATTCAGGAGGTCCTCGATTCCGGCCTGCGCGGCAGAGGCGGCGGCGGCTTCCCGACCGGTATGAAGTGGAAGCTCGCACGCAACATCGTGCCGGATGCGGACATCAAGTATGTCTGCTGCAACGCCGACGAGGGCGACCCCGGTGCATTCATGGACCGTTCCGTTCTGGAAGGCGACCCGCATGTCGTGCTCGAAGCGATGACGATTGCAGGCTTCGCAATCGGTGCTTCTCAGGGCTATATCTATGTCCGTGCGGAGTATCCGATCGCTGTTCAAAGACTGCGCATCGCAATCAAGCAGGCAAGAGAAGCAGGCATGCTCGGCACTGACATCTTCGGTACCGGCTTCAGCTTCGACATCGACCTCCGTCTGGGTGCAGGCGCATTCGTCTGCGGCGAGGAAACCGCGCTGATGACCTCCATCGAGGGCAACCGCGGCGAGCCGCGTCCGCGTCCGCCGTTCCCGGCTGAAAAGGGTCTGTATCAGAAGCCGACCATCCTTAACAACGTCGAAACCTATGCAAACGTCCCGCAGATCATTCTCAAGGGCGCAAAGTGGTATGCTTCCATGGGTACCGAAACGGCAAAGGGCACCAAGGTCTTTGCACTCGGCGGCAAGATCAA
>JAEEIA010000080.1 GCA_016281125.1 Oscillospiraceae bacterium
CTACCTTTTCCATCTTGATACTCCTGAACTGCAGCTATGCGTTCTTCATTTGTTAGCTTACTTCCTCTTGTCACAAAATAACCCCCTTAGAGTTTTCACACTTTTGTTTTTTGTGTGTCTACTCTAAGGGGATTATATCAAACTGCATGAGGGGTATTATCTGAAATATACTCAATGGGCCGGGGAATTTTACATGATCGGTGTGTCCGCACATCCGGAGAACAGCAATGCTGCGGGCTGATTCGATGCTTTGGGGGCAGGAGAACCGCATTCCGCACTTGCATTCCGGAACCGGCTGTGCTATAATTATATTAAACAACAGCTTTTCGGGGTGATCGCAATGAAACGAAAAACAACGGAGGAACTGCTTGCCGAATCCTTTCTGGAGCTTGCTCAGAAAAAGCGTATCGACAAGATTACAATCACCGAGATAACAAATAACTGCGGGATGTCGCAGCCGACTTTCTATAATCACTTCAAGGATAAATATGATATGATCGTATGGATCTATACAAACCATGTGCGTGAGATTATGTGCAGGATTGACAACAAGACCTTTCTGTGGAAGGACTGTCTGCTCGGTGCTGCTTTGTACTATTCCGAAAACGCTGAGTTTATCAAAAATGCCTTGAAGCATACAAGCGGTCAGGATTCTTTTCTGGAGAACGTCCAGCGGATCAATGCTTCATTTCTGAAAGCGGAAGTTCAGAAGCACCTGATGACCGAGCATATCCCGGATGAGATTATGGGTATGATCAAATTCTATGCTTATGGCCTCGTGCAGTTTATGCTTGAATGGCTGCGCGGAGAGATGCTCCTTTCTCCGGAACAGGTCGCTGAAATATGGGATAAGAGCCTTCCCGAAACGCTCAGGCGGTATCTCTACCCGTGAATTTTGTAATTCCCCCCATTTTACAAAATGATTTTGTAAAATGGGGGAATTTCTAAATTGACTTATCCTGCCTTGTTTGTTAAAATTATATTGTGGCAGCCAGCCTGCCGAAAATCATCAATAAACGGAGGGATATCATCATGGCAGATACCAAAAAGATTCTGGAAGGGTTACAGATCCTTGTGACCGACCTTGCACAGCAGGCGGACGGTCATGCGATCCAGTCGAAGATTTTCGCAGCACAGGGCTTTTCCAAGCTCGGCGCAAAGTACGCAGAACACGCAGCAGAAGAAAGAGGCTATGTTGACAAGTGCATCGACCGTATCCTCGATCTCGGCGGCGAGGTAAAGAACGGTGCGAAAAAGGAAACACCCGTTTATACGGATGTGGTCGAGTGGATCAAATATGATTTACAGGTCAGCAAGGACGGTCTTGCGTGGCTGAAAACGCTGGTTGAGGAAGCAAGGGACGATTACTCCACCTTTGATATTCTGAAAGTGTATTATCAGGACGAGGAAGAAGATATGTACTGGGCTGAACAGCAGCTTGAACTGATCGAAAAGATCGGTCTCCAGAACTGGCTGAATATGCAGGTGTGATGTAACAGCTATGATACCCGACAATGTAAAAAAGGTTTTCAATGAAAATCTTTGGTATCTGGCGACCTGCGGGGATGCGCTGAATGTTGTTCCCGTCGGCTTCAAGCGTGTATGTGATGACGGAAAGCTGGCGATCGGCGCAGTTCTCCTTGATACCACGCTTGAAAATATCAGGGCGAACGGCAAAGTCGCTGTTGCCTGTGCCAATCCGGTGACCGGAGAAGCCTACCAGATCAAGGGAACCGCGGAGCTTGTCTGCGAGGGCGAAGCCTATGCGCATTACAGTCAGCTCACAAAGAACACGTTCAAGGGCGCTATGCAGTTAAAGTGTGCGGTTATCATCACGCCCGAAAGGCTGATAAACGCTTCACCGAATGAGCATAACAAGGAAGAAATCGCAATTTGATGGAGGTGCTTACAATGGCAGAAAAAGAACAGATTCTTGAGGCAATGAAAAAGGCTGGCGAACCGCTGAATGCAGGCAAAATCGCCGAGCTGACCGGTCTTGACCGCAAAGTGGTTGACAAGGCCATGACAGCGATGAAGAAGGACGGTTCGATCGTTTCTCCCGTAAGATGCAAGTGGGAGCCTGCTGAAAAGTAACAGAAAAAGGCTGTCGGTTTGACATCGGCAGCCTTTCCCGTAACAAGGAGGAAAACTATGGAGATCAAAGCAGTAAAATTCAGAAAAGACGGATTTTATACACAGCCGTTCGTGATGGGCGGTGAGGACGGCGCGGAGAAATATGACAGGAATATCCGCTATCGCGGCAGCTTGCAGAATTATCTGATTGACACGGGCGATGAAGTCATTCTTGTCGATACCGGACTTCCCGCAGGAACGCCCGAAGAAGTGCCGGACGAGAACTCGCCGATCTTTACAGGCAAGGATATTTGCAGCTATATGGACGCTTTTGCGGCGCTCGGCTACAAGCCTGAACAGGTCACGAAAATTCTGCTGACGCACAGGCACAACGACCATTCGGGCGAATTAAAGTCCTTCCCGAACGCGAAGATCTATGTGAACGAAGATGAAGTGTCCGCAGAGGAATTGCAGGGACTTGCAAACATCGTTCCCGTCAGGTTTACGGACGGCGCATATCACAGTTTTCCTGACAGTCAGAAGATTGCCGGGGGCGTTTATCTGATCAAGGCCAAGGGACATACCAACGGCAACAGCATTATCATTGCCGAGAACGACGGATTGTTCTATATGCTTCACGGCGATATTACCTATGTGGACGAAGCGCTCTATGAGAATAAGCTGTCGGTTGTATATGATGACTTGTCTGCGGCGCGTGAAACGCTTGACCGTGTGCGCGAGTTCGTCAGGAACAACCCGACTGTTTACTGCGGCACACATACGCCGCAGGGCTATGAGAACCTTGAAGCAAAGCGGGTTATGGACCTGGACAATCCTGTGCCGACTGTTCTTGCAGAGGCGGATTTCTCGGAAAAGAAAGCAACCGGCAAATATGTCTGCTCGATCTGCGGATATGTGTACGATCCGGCCGAGCATGACGGCGTTGCGTTCGAGGACTTGCCCGATGACTGGAAATGTCCGAGATGTAAGCAGGGGAAGGAGAAATTCAATCCTGCATAAAGGAGATGCTGACAGAAAAAGATTTGCTGTCATGCTGATTATGCATTGAGGCCATGCGCATCAATATCAAAGACGGCGGCATCCTCGTTGAAACGGCGGCAGTTCAACACAGACTGTGAACGGAAATACGGCAGCAGAATTCAGCGTCAGCTCCTTCGGATTCGGCTGATAAGCATTTTTTATATTGCAGAAAAGCATGCACCGCCATTGTTCAGAACGGCAGACACCGGTTTGAATGATGGCGGCGCTTTTGCATCCTTGCGGAAATAACCTGCCGGACGTGCGGCTTCCCAGCGCTCCGATTGACTTTTTCTCCCGTCTGTGCTATACTTCACGCAGGTACTGTTGGGTTCGGTATTGCTGTTTGATACAAAAAAGGAGAGCCGTATGAATGAACAACCGAAAGGAACGCTGTTTGTATTATATCTGCCGGAATGCAGGGAAAATCGGCTTCTTGCGCAGCAAGCAGCTGCATGGGCGTCGCCGGAGAAACAAGCGAAACGCAGTTCCTATACCTGTCAGGCGGAGTATGAGCGCTCCCTGTTCGGCGAAATGCTTGTCCGGATCGCTTTGTCCCGCATGACCGGCATTGCGCCGGAAAAGCTGCAAATCACCGCAGATGCTTTCGGAAAGCCGCAGCTCCGGTCAGATGCACGGCTTTGCTTTAATCTTTCGCATTCCGGCGATTATGCAGTCTGCGCAGTTTCGCATGCGGAATGCGGTGTCGATGCAGAAATGATCCGTACAGTCCGGCGCGGGTTTGCAACGCATTATTTTCACCCGTTTGAAGCGGCTTTTCTGGATGCACTCCCGCCGGAACAATACGATGCGTATCTTTGCCGGATATGGACATTGAAGGAAGCATACGTCAAATATCTGGGGTGCGGGCTGCGGCGGGATATTTCCGCATTTTCATTCGTTGACGAGCATCAGCGGTTTCTCACACATTCGTTTGCACCGGCGCTGATTTTTCAGCAGTTCACACTCCCGCACGGATATATCCTCTCCGTTTGCGGGGAAGCATCATTTCAGCAACCGGTTTTCATCAAACCGGGGTTTCAGCCGGAAACTCAGCATTCTATATAGACATCCGGCAGCATTTTTCTGCATAGTTGTGTATAACGTCAAATATGAGCAAAGTGCTTGACAAGAAACCGCAATCATGCTATACTGTTTTACGGCAGTTAGCGATAGACAACTGCTGAAACCGGTTTTTGTAGAATTGTCAGATTCAGCACAGCACAGCATGGCCTATTGTCTGTGCTTTCTTTCATGCCACAAGTTAGCATATGCTTACTTGATGGGCTGCCTGATTGATGGGAGTGGTCGTTATGATGAATATTTCCAAAGCGTCGTCTGCTGATCTGGATGCATGCGTTGCCTTGATTCTGACAACGGAAATGGGGAAAAAATACTATCCGGCCGCGCAGATGCTACGCACTGAAATGGAACGCGGGCTCGAAGAGGATGAACTGTTTGTCCTGAAGGACGGCGACAGCGTTGCAGGCGTTTTGTGGTATCAGCTTCACGGCATCTTCCATTCCTATCCGTATCTGCATATCATTGCGGTCAGCGCGGAGCATCAGGGGCAGGGGCTCGGCAGAAAAATGCTTGCGTTTTTTGAAAAGGATGCGCTGGAACACAGCAGGAATCATCTGCGCACCAAGGCGTTTCTGACCGTCGGCGACTTCAACCGTCATGCTGAGGATGTATACATCCGGAAAGGCTATGTAAAGGTCGGGGAGCTGGAGGGGCTGTTTCGCCGGAACATCACGGAGAAGCTGTACATGAAGGTCGTAACTGCTGCCGAAACAGGCCGGTAAATATGCAGAAACCGACAGTGATACGAAAAAAGGAGTTTTGAAACGATATGATCTCATATGATTTGCAGGAAATACAGGAGCGTGCTTTTTTCTGCGAAATGATTACCTATATTTCGGAATACATCGAAGGGCTGCGAACCGAAAGTGACATGCGCTGCGTGTATATTGAATGCGCGCCGCAGCATGAACAGGAGGTGCTGGAAAAGCTGGGTCAGCTCAAGGAGATGGTCACGAAGCAGATGACCGGCAAGGAAACACAGCTTGCAGTCAAAACGCTGGAGGACTATACCGACCGCGAACCGATCTGCCGCGATGATGTCTTTCAGCAGCTTCTGGATATGGGCGCGATCTACACGCTTTCGGACGCTTCCTATGCTTACAGCGATATTTTTCTCAGGGTTTATCACTATTTTGACCGCAAAATCGAAGCGTTCGGCTATGAAACATTCGGTGCGCTCGGCATTGAGGAGCATACTGTTCCGGTGCTTTATTCGGTTGCGGGATATGATGCAGGCGGCTATTTTGAAACATTCCCGCACCATATTATGTTTGAAAGCGTGCTGAAAAATGACATTTCCGTGTTGAATTCATTTTCGGAAAAGGGGACGGAGGACGGTGAAATCTTCCGCGAGATGAAGCTCCCGGATAATGTGCTCCGGACTGCTGCCTGCGCCCCGCTGTATCCTTATATGCAGGATAAGACTGTGGAAAGCGGCACGACGAAGGTGTTTCTGGTTTCCGGCAGATGCTTCCGCAATGAGGGGAACAACGTCAGAAAGCTCGCACGCCTCAAAGAGTTTTACATGAAGGAATATGTCTTTATCGGCGCGGCTGAAAAAATGACAGAGCATATTCAGACGGCACATGCCCTCTGGAACGAATGGATCAGCGTGTTCGGTCTGAATGCGAAAATCGAAACGGCAAATGATTCGTTCTTTGCGAATAACTACAAAAAGCTCAAGCTGTTCCAGCTGCTTGGTCAGTCCAAGCAGGAATTCAAGCTGCTGATTCCGAGCGATGATGATTATATATCGTGCAGCTCCGCGAATTTCCACCGAACCCATTTCACCAAGCGCTACCGCATCTATGACGGCAGCAAGGAGAAGCTCGCAAACAGCGCTTGCTTTGCGTTCGGCGTCGATCGCCTGACCTATGCGTTACTGTCGCAGAAGGGCCTTGACCCGGCAAAATGGGATGCGCAGACACGCGAAGAAATCGAAAAGTATGTGAAGCTATAACGAAAACAGCAAACAAACGGACAAGGAGAGTTTCATGAGAACAGGTATCAAGGGCATGGGCATTTATCTGCCTGAAAAGGTCATGACCAGTGAAGAAGTGGAGATCAAGGCCGGCTACGAGCGCCTCGGTGCGCGCAAGGGGCTTGTCAGGATGATCACCGGCGTGGAGGAGCGGCATTATGCTGCGGAGGATGAGTATTCCTCCGATCTTGCCTATCAGGCAGCGAAAAATGCAATGGAGGATGCAGGCATCACGGCGGATGAGGTCGATACGCTGATTTTCTGCTCCGTCACGCAGGATTTCGCGGAACCGGCAACGGCAAATGTCATCGCGGAAAAGCTCGGTCTGCACAATGCGTACTGCTTTGATGTCAAGAACGGCTGCAATGCGTTTTTGCAGGGTATGGATATCGCGGACAGTCTGATCAAGACCGGAAAGGCGAAAAATGTGGTCATTACATCCGGCGAGGCACTGTCCAAGTGGGTTCGTTTTGATTACGACAACAAAGATGACCTGATGGTCGGCAGCCCGGTCACGCTTTCGCTCGGCGACGGCGGCGGCGCATTTGTCATCGGTCAGGTCGCGGATGATAAGGGGATTATCACGAGCTTCTTCCGCACATTCCCGGAGCTCTGGAATAACAATGTGATGTGGGGCGGTGGTGTGCGCTATCCGCGCGAGCCTGAGAAGATGTATATTCCCGGCACGACCAAGCCGCTGATTGACAAGCATTTGCAGATCGGCACGGAATTCATGGCGCAGGCCCTTGAAAAAACCGGCTGGACAATGGACGACGTTGATTTCTTTGCAAGCAGCCAGGCGGCAAAATGGATCGTAAAGAAGGTTTCCGAGGAAACCGGCGTATCGCCGGAAAAGCGAAGCTCCGTGATCACCAAATGGGGCAATGCCGCCTGCGCAAATCTGCCGCTGGTCGTGTATGAAGCACGCAGAGAAGGCAGGATCAAAGAGGGCAGCAAGGTCGTATTCATCGGTGCTGCGGTCGGCTTCAATTCCTGCGTGTTCACAATCCAGTTCTGAACGGAGGCGGATGCATGGAGCAGCGAAGAATTTGCAGCCGGTGCGCGATGCCCGAAACGCCGGGACACATCACGCTGGATGCGGAAGGCGTCTGCAATCTTTGCAGACGGGACGAAAATGTTGTGAAGGGAAAGTCCGCCAGCTTTTTCGGCATGGACAGCGAACGGAAGATTCAGGCGCTGAAAAATAAGCTGGCAAAACGGCGCGGCGGCGGAAAATATGACTGCGCGGTTGCGGTTTCCGGCGGAAAAGACAGCCTGATGGCGCTGTATATCGCCAAAAAAGAGCTCGGGCTCAATCCGCTGGGCATTTTTCTCGATAACGGCTTTTCGATTCCGGAAATGTACGAAAACATTCAGAACGCCTCCGACATCCTGAATGTGGATCTCATCATGTTCCGGACGAATACCATGAAGAATCTGTTCAGGGTTATGCTGGAATCGCGCATGGAGCTCTATTACTGCCGCGTCTGCCACCTGCTGCTGGACAAATTCATCAAGGACATCTGCCTGCAGCACGACATTCATCTGATTCTCGGCGGATATACGAAAGGGCAGTCCTATATCGCGCAGGATGAGCTGTTCTGGATCTATGACCTTTCCGACCGGAATATGCTGACGCTGCTGGAGTCGCATCCGGAATTTGCAGATCTGGCGGAAATGTTCCGGAATCCGGTCGGCTATTTCGCCAAGCATTACAAAAGCATTGAACAAATCTCCCCGTTCAAGTATTTTGATTACGATGAGGATGACATCATTCAGCTTTTGAAAAACGAATTGAAATTCAAGGTGCCGGCATACAGCTGGCCGAAAAATTCCACGAACTGTATGTTCAATTTCCTCGCGCAGTATCTTGCGAGAAAGCAGTTCGGATATTCGCAGCATGAAACAGAAATGAGCGGGATCGTCCGCAGCGGTGAAATGACACGTGAGTGCGCGCTGGAAACGCTCAATTCGCCCATTACCCGCGCCGATTTGCAGAACGTCCTGAATATTGTCGGCGTATCGGAAGAAATACTGGACTGAAGAAAGACGGTGGTAAAATGAAAGAAAAGATCAAGGCGATCATTCTCGAAAACACAGAAATGCTGACCGCTGAGGAGCTGACGGACGACTTGCAGCTGATTACATCCGGCTTTATTGATTCGTTTGAGATTATTCAGATGATCGACCGGTTTGAGCAGGAATTCCATGTTGCCCTGCCGCTGGAGGATATTGAACTCAGCGATTTTGAATCCGTGAACGACATTGAGCGGATGCTGCTTGCGAAAGGAGAAAAGTCGGCATGATCATGCAGGGCATTGATACCTTTGAAAGCATTTTTCAGAAGGTTTTTTCCGGCGAACACAAGTACAATCTCTGTGAATGCTATACGGATCACGGCTGGATCAAGGAAAGCTATGAAAGCTATCTGCACCGCATTTACGGCATTGCCGTGAAACTGGAAACGGCTCTGGCAGACCTGCCCGCGGGAAGCTGGATCGGAATCAAAGCCGCAAACAGCCCGTACTGGGCGGCACTGTTCTGGGCGCTGATGATGCGGGGCTATCGTCTTGTCATCATCGACAACAACGGAAATGAAGCATTCCTGAACAATGTGGCGGAGAATGCGGTCATTTCGGTCATGATTTGCAGTGACATGAACACGCCGACGAATGTGAAAAAGCTCCCGTTTGCAGAACTGATTGCGTCCGAACCCGCAGACAGCTATCAGTCTGACCGGGCGTTTGCCGACAAAATTGCACTCTGCACCTCCGGTACGACCGGCACCCCGAAGATCTTCATTCATACCGGAAAGCAGTTCGGCGCACAGATCAATAATGTTCTGGCTCGCTATCAGGAATCGGATTCGCTGCGCTTTCTGCTGGAGGACACGAAAAAAAACATGTTTTCCATGTTCCCGTTCCATCATATTTCCGCGCTGATGTCCATTTTTATCTATGAATTGCTGCACGGCACGATGGTCACAACGGAAACAGTCAACATCTCCAATGTCATCACTGCAATCCGGGAAGCAGGCGTGCAGATTGCATACTCTGTGCCGATGATCTGGGAGTCTGTGGTCAGAAACATCATCGGAAAATACCAGAAAGCGGATGCAGAAACATTCCGGGCGGTTCTGGGCGATCAGCTCGGCTTCGTGATTATGGGTGCAGCGAAGGCGAATCCGGAAACGCTTGCCCTGTTCGACAGCGTCGGAATCTTCTCTTCTCAGGCTTACGGCATGACGGAGATCGGCTCGCTGACATCCAATACCAACCGGTTCATTGATATGCGGACAAACGGCTCGGTCGGCACGGTGGATTCGGACGTTTACGAAGCGCGGATTTACCATGATGACGGGACAATCACGGAAGAGGGCGAAGGCGAACTGATTGTCGCAGGCGATATTGTGTTTGCAGGACGGCTCATCGGCGGAAAGGAAGTTCCCGCAGAACTGTTCATGGGCAAATATTTCTTCACCGGCGATCATGTCCGCATTGAAAACAAATCCCTCTTTGTGCTCGGCCGAAACAAGGATGTGATCCTGAATTCGTCCGGTGAAAACATTTATCCGGATGAGCTGGAAGCATTTTTCAGCGAGATCAAAGCGTATTCGGATTCTTATGTCGTGGTCGGCGTTTCGGAGCATCCGGTTCTGGCTGCTTTTGTACCGGATCAGGAAAAGGCGGATGCGGTCATGCGTGTTCTGAACAGAAAGAACCATGATCTGCCTGTATTCAAGCGCCTGCGCGCAGCTTATTTCACCGATCAGCCGCTGCCTGCAACATCCAGCGGCAAGATCAAGAAAAATGCGATCCGTGAGTATATCATCACCGGAAACGAACTGTTCCGGAAAGCGGAGATCAAAGGAGAAAGCTAACAATGGAACTGCAAACAATTCAGGAAAAAGTCAAGCGCTGCGTCAGTGAGGTGCTGAATGTGCCCGCTTCGGAAATGCAGGCAGAAACGCGCCTGATCGAAGACCTCGGCGCAAACAGCTTTGCGATTGCGGAAATCTTTCTTGCGCTGCAAACGGAATTCGGCATTACACTCGAGGAAAACTTCATGCTCGGACATTCTGTTTCCGTTCAGGATATGACGGCGCTGATGCAGCAGAAGGTCAACGGATAAACAGGATAACCAACGATGCCGGAATCTCGCCGCAGAGATTCCGGCAATCCTGATGAAAAGAGGAATATGGGGTCATATGAGGAAACAAACATCCAAAAAGAAGCAGGGAATCCCGCGGCTGCTGGAAATATCCGGTAAGCAGCCGAAGCTGCTGCTCGGCAGTATCCTGCTTTCCGTTCTGGGAACATTATGCCAGCTCGTCCCATACATTTCGGTCTATCAGATTATGTCCGAACTGCTGCACTGCGCTGCGGACGGCGGTGTACCGAATGAAGCGCTGCTGCTCCGGCAGGCGGCGGCCGGGCTTGCCGGCATGATCGGCGGATACCTGCTGAGCTACGCCGGAGGCATGCTGACGCATACCTTTGCGTACCGCGTGGTCTGCGGCGTCCGCCTGAAGACGGCTGAGCATATCGGCAGGCTGCCGCTCGGTTATCTGAACGGCAGTTCCATCGGCAGAATCAAGCAGATTCTGGAAGGCGATGCCGAACAGATCGAGGCGTTTCTGGCGCATCAGCTTCCGGATTTTGTCAGCACAGCAGTCATGCTGGTCACCATGTTCATCATCATGTTCCGGTATCATGCGCTGCTGGCAGCCGTATGTCTGTTTCCGATCATTGCGGGATTTGTCTGTCAGTTTGCCGTGCTTATCAAGGTCATGAAAAGCGGCGGAGTGCAGAAAAACTTTGACGCGCTGGAACGCATCAGCGCATCCTCGCTGCAATATGTCAATGGAATGCCCTCCATCAAGATTTTCGGGCAGACGGTTCGTTCCTTCCGCAGCTTTTATGATGACATCATCCGATACCGTGATTTCACCGGCGGCATGACAGAGATGATCCGTCCGGGCTTTGTCGGCTTCCGGATGTTCGTGCTTTCGGTTGCGGCATTCCTTGTCTCGGCCGGTCTGCTGCTGTATCTGAAAGACCCGGGCAGCATTTCCTTTGTCATTACATTCATTTTCTTCCTGATTCTCGGCCCGGCCGTTACAGCTCCGACGCTGAAGCTGCGCAATTTCTCGGAAAACATGAATGTCATTACAGAGGGCGTGAACCGGCTGGATGCAGTGCTGAACGAAGAAGCAATCCCTGAACCGCTCCGGCGTGCTGCGGTCTGCAATCATGACATTACATTTGAACATGTCGCATTTTCGTATGACGGAAAGCAGGAAACGCTTCACGATGTTTCGTTTACGGCAGAGCAGGGCAGAGTCACGGCGCTGGTCGGCCCCTCCGGCGCGGGAAAGAGCACGATTGCAGAGCTGATTCCGCGCTTTTATGATGTCACAGGCGGCGCAATCAGAATCGGCGGAACGGATATCCGCGATTTTTCTGTGGATGACCTCATGGAGCAGCTTGCATTCGTATTCCAGGAGAGCTTTTTGTTTGCGGATACGGTGTATCAGAATATCGCCCCCGGCAAATCCGACGTTGCAAGAGAGGACGTGATCGCGGCTGCAAAGGCGGCGCAGTGCCACGACTTTATCATGCAGCTTCCGCAGGGGTATGATACGAAGCTCGGCGAGGGCGGTGTGTATCTGTCCGGCGGAGAAAAGCAGCGCATTTCGATTGCGCGCGCCATTCTGAAAAACGCTCCGATTCTGATTCTGGACGAAGCAAGTGCTTATGCCGATGCGGAAAATGAGTACGCATTGCAGCAGGCGCTTGCGGCACTTGCAAAAGACAAAACCGTCATCATGATCGCGCACAGACTGACGACGATTCAAAATGCGGATCAGATTCTGGTGATTGAAAACGGTACGGTTTCTGAATGCGGCACACATGAACAGCTGCTCGGCATGAACGGAAAATATGCAGAGATGTGGCAGGCGATGTCAGCCTCATCCGACTGGCGGCTTGCGAAATAAGGGGGGGATCGGCAATGTTCAGAGCACTTTTTCACGATATTACCTGCAATGAGCCGAAAAAGCTGATCCGTCCTGCGGTCTGGAATACGCTTGCAAGCATTGCGAATCTGATGCCGTTCGGCTGCCTTGCGTATATTGTCAAACAGATCTACACGCATATTCAGGACGGAACGCCCGACCGCGGCGGCCTCTGGCTGGCATTCGGTCTGATGGTGCTGTTTACGGCTGCAACGTATTTTCTGGAAAACATCGCATGTAAAGTCACATATCATGACGGATTTTTTGCATCCGCAGAGGGAAGAATCCGTCTTGCGGAGCACATCCGCAAGCTGCCGCTCGGCATTCTGACCGGCAAATCATCCGGTGAGATCGGAAACACCATGATGAATGATTTTTCCAGAACGGAAACGGCAATGACGCACATTCTGCCGCAGATCATCAGCGGCTTTCTGGTCGCCGTCATCGCATCGGCTGTGATGCTGATCGCAGACTGGCGCATGGGGCTCGCCTGCTTTGCGGGATTCCCGCTGTCTGTCATCATCATGCTCGGTATGAAGCGCATGGAAACCCGCATGGCGCAAAGGCTGAACGCTTCCGCGACCGCACAGTCTGCCGGTCTGATTGAATATCTGACAGGCATGAAAACAATCAAGGCGTACCATATGCAGGGAGAGAATTTCGGAAAGCTGCGTCAGGTCTGCACCGCGCACCGCGACAACTGCATCCGGTCGGAGGGCTGCATCGGCTCTATGAATCTGCTTGCGGCGATGCTGCTGCGGTGCGGGCTCCCGCTGATGATGGCCGTCGGTGTGCATCTGCTGACAGGCGGCAGCTTGCAGATCACTACATTTGCGATGTTTCTGCTGCTCGGCACACGCATTTTCGACCCGCTTGCTGTGGCGATCATGAACTGGTCTGAGCTGAATATGTGTGCAGCAGCCGGACAGCGCATCACAAAGCTGCTGGATGCGCCCGTCATGGAGGGCGGGGAGGATGCGCCCGAACAGCATGATTTCACTGTGGAAAACGTGCATTTCGGCTACGGTGACACCGAGGTTCTGAAGGGCGTATCCGCTGCATTTCCGTCCGGCACGATGACCGCACTGGTCGGCCCGTCCGGTTCGGGCAAAAGCACCATGCTGAAGCTGCTTGCCCGCTTTTATGATCCGGCATCCGGCACTGTGCGCATGGGCGGCAGGAATGTCAGGGACATCGAGCCGGAAAAGCTGATGCAGAATATTTCCTTTGTGTTTCAGGATGTCTATTTATTTCAGGATACGGTCGCGGGCAATATCGGATACGGTAAAGAAAATGCAACGCGCGCGGAAATTGAACAGGCAGCAAAGGCTGCGAACTGCTATGATTTCATCATGGAAATGCCGGACGGCTTTGATTCGATGATCGGGGAGGGCGGCTGTACATTGTCCGGCGGAGAAAAGCAGCGCATCTCCATTGCGCGGGCGATGCTGAAAAATGCACCGGTTTTGCTTCTGGACGAAGCAACGGCATCCCTTGACCCTGAAAACGAAGCACAGATTCAGCAGGCAATCAACAGGCTTGCCGAAGGAAAAACAGTCATTGTCATTGCGCATAAGCTGAAAACAGTTGCCGAGGCCGATCAGATTCTGGTGTTTGATCACGGCCGGATCACGGAATCCGGAAAGCATGACGGGCTACTTGCACAGAACGGACTGTATGCACGGCTCTGGAACATCCAGAATCAGTCCGGTACATGGAAAATTCATTCGTAAAGGAGAAATCATCATGAAAAACAGTTCATCCCGTTCATCCAGAGGTGCCGTTGCGGCAGGCGTATTCATCGCGCTGTATCTGGTAACCTACATCATTGTCGGCGCAATCTGCATGCCGGTCGCCGTTTTGTTCCTGCTGATGCCGATGGCAGTTGCGCTGCTTGCTGCACCGACCTATCATATGATGATCGCCAAATCGCATTCCGGCGTTCCGATCTTCATTGCAGCGGTTCTGCCGAGTATCATTCTGATTGCAACCGGTCACATCCCGATTGCGCCGCTGATCAGTGTCCCGGCCGGCATCATTGCGCTGCTGATTGCAAAGCAGGGGCAGTATCGGAGCTTCCGCAGGAACGCGGTCAGCCATATGTTTTTCTCATGGAATCTGTTCGGCGGTTTTGTTCCGATCTGGTTTATGCGTGATTATTTCTTCCGTGTGACGGAAGAAGAGGGAATGAGCCGTGAGTTCTGCGATACCGTGCGCAGTATGACGCCGTGGTGGGTGCTGCCTGCCATGCTCCTTGCAACGATGGCTTTTTCATTGCTCGGCTCTCTGTTTACGGGCAAGGTTCTGAATAAACATCTCAAAAAAGCCGGCGTATTATGAAACAGAGCGAACGATTTCTGAAATTTGACCCGAGAACCAAACTGCTCCTGCTGTTAGAGCTGGACGTCCTTTTGTTTCTCGGGCGTTCGCTGTTTTATGAAACAGCGGTTCTGCTGTTTTGCGGCATCGTGGTCACAATCGGCGGAAAGCCGGAAACAGCACTGAAATATCTGGCCGTTTTCGGGATCATGGCAGCTGTGCAGCAGATCGCGGACAAGAGAACAGAGCAGTTTTTCTTTTTTCTGCTGTACTTTCTGTGCGTCTGTGTCCGCAAGCTCCTCCCTTGCCTGATGCTCGGCAAATGGCTGATTGACACGACACCGGTCAGTGCCTATACTGCTGCAATGTGGAAAATGAAGCTGCCGCGCAGTGTGATCGTGACTTCGTCCGTGATTTTCCGCTGCTTTCCGACCATCCGCGAGGAATGGAATGCGATCCGGAATGCAATGAAGCTGCGCGGCATCGGCATCAGCCTCAGAGCAGTGCTGTGTTCGCCGCTGAAAACCATGGAATATGTGTTTGTGCCGATGTTTATCTCCGTGCTGAATATCAGCGATGAGCTGGCTGCGGCTGCGTGCTGCCGCGGGCTGGATGATCCGTGTCAGCATACCTGCATGGAGCCGGTTCAGTTCCGGATCTGTGATTATCTTGTCACAGCAGCTGCGACGGGCTGGCTGGCCGTCATGTGCATGCTGCATCTGAAAGGAGGCGTTTCGCCGTGATTGAGCTGAAAAACGTCACATTCCGATACAGCGGTCAGAAGACAGACACCCTTTCCGATTGCAGTCTGACCGTGCAGGACGGAGAATGTGTATTGCTCTGCGGCAAGAGCGGCTGCGGCAAAACGACGGTCACGCGGCTGCTGAACGGCATGATACCGGAATTCTATGACGGGGACGTCAAAGGAACGGTCACTGTCGGCGATATTGATCCGACAGACGTCCCGATGTATGAAATCTCCAAGCGCGTCGGCACCGTGTTCCAGAATCCGCGGACACAGTTTTATACGGTCAATACCACCAGTGAGATTGCATTCGGATGTGAGAATCATGGGTTCCCACCGGAAATCATCAGAAAACGGGTTGACGATGCCGCTGAAAAATTGAACCTTTCTCCGCTGCTTGACCGGAATATTTTCAATCTGTCCGGCGGAGAGAAACAGAAAATTGCTTTTGCGGGCATTTATGTAGTTGATCCGGATATCTATATTCTGGATGAACCGTCCTCAAATTTGGATTATTTTGCAATCCGGGAGCTGCGCGGCGTGCTGCTGTTCCTGAAATCAATCGGGAAAACGATTGTGATTGCCGAGCACCGGGTCTGGTATCTGGAAGGCATTGCAGACCGTGCCGTTTACATGGAGAACGGCAGAATCATGCAGGATTACACATTGCAGGAGCTGCATAAAATGACATTGAACTGGCATATGCTTACCGGCATTCGGCCGGTCGAGCCCGCATTGCTGCCCCTGCAATGTCATCCCCCGGCGGCATCTGACGAACAAATGGAGCTTTCTCATTTTTCTCTGTCATACGGAAAACATAATGTATTGAATATCCCGCAGGCGGTCTTTCCGGCGGGGCAGATTTTTGCGGTCATCGGAAAAAACGGTGCAGGAAAATCCACGTTTGTATCTGCGCTCTGCGGCCTGCTGAAGCATCAGCGCGGAAAACTGATGCTCGGCGGAAAAGCATACGGCAGGAGCGCCCGTATTGCAATGAGCTATATCGTCATGCAGGAAGTGAATCACCAGCTGTTTACGGACAGTGTCGCAGAAGAAGTGCTGCTCGGGGCACAGGATGAATGCGGCGGCAAGGAATTGGCGGGCATTCTGGAGCAGCTTGATATTTCCGCCCTGCGCGACCGGCATCCCATGACGCTTTCAGGCGGACAAAAGCAGCGGGTCGCCATCGCATCTGCGTTATTTTGTAAGAAGAAAATCCTGATTTTTGATGAACCGACAAGCGGAATGGATTTTACGCATATGATGCAAACGGCAGAGCTGCTGCGTTCTCTGCGTTCCAAAGACCGTTATATTTTTGTGATCACGCATGATTATGAACTGATTCTTTCCGCATGTGATGCAGTTGTGCGAATCGGGGACGGACAGATTGCGGAGCAATATCCGCTGAATGAAAACAATTTGCAGCGGCTGCGGGATTTCTATGCCGGCCGCGGTACTGATTGAGCACAGGGCAGCCGCTGTTATCGTATCGAAAAGAGGACCGGTGTTCAGAGCGGTTCTTTGATAACCGTTGCTTCATCCACATTTCAACGCGTTATGTTCAATACATTCTATGCACGATGCCTGCGGAAAACGGCGGTTAGTCAAACCTTATCATATTGACAAACGAATCTGTCTGTGCTATAATATTGTAGTTAGCAATCGCTAACGCGAATAGATCGGCAGATTTCTTTCTGTCAGGGCGGAAAGAAGTGCGAGCTTTTCGTCCTGATGAGTCTGCACCGTGCATAACACGAGTCATCGTGTTCATCATATTATTGCCGTACTTACGGCAGACAAGGAGATTTTTATTATGGAATACTTGCAGATTGAAAAGGTCGTCGGCAGAGAGATTCTGGATTCCCGCGGCAATCCGACAGTCGAGGCTGAGGTGTATCTCATGGACGGTACGGTCGGCAGAGGCACGGCTCCCAGCGGCGCATCGACCGGCGAATTTGAGGCGCTGGAGCTGCGTGACGGGGACAAATCCCGTTATCTCGGCAAGGGCGTACAGAAGGCCGTGGAGAATATCAACACCAAAATCAACGAAGTGCTGGCGGGAATGGATGCATCCGACATTTATGCGATTGACAAGGCGATGATCGAAGCGGACGGCACAAAGGACAAATCCAGGCTCGGCGCAAACGCCATTCTTGCCGTGTCGATTGCAACGGCAAGAGCAGCGGCGACTGCGCTCGGCCTCCCGCTTTATCGGTTCCTCGGCGGCATTCAGGGGACAAAGCTGCCTGTCCCGATGATGAACATTCTCAACGGCGGCGCACACGCTGACAGCGCTGTCGATACGCAGGAATTCATGATTATGCCGGTGGGTGCGCCGTCTTTCAAGGAAGCGCTTCGCTGGTGTGCAGAGGTGTTCCATACGCTGAAAAAGCTGATCAAAGATATGGGCGATGTCACGGCGGTCGGTGATGAGGGCGGCTTTGCACCGAACAAGCTGACCTCTGATGAAGAAGCCATTGAGAAGATTCTGGAAGCAATCAAGGCGGCTGGCTTTGAGCCTGGCAAGGATTTCATGATCGCTATGGATGCTGCTTCTTCGGAATGGAAGTCTGAAAAGGGCAAGGGCTTCTATAAACAGCCGAAATCCGGAAAGGAATTCACTTCTGACGAGCTGATTGCCCACTGGGAATCTCTTGTTGACAAATATCCGATCATCTCCATTGAGGACGGTCTGGATGAGGAGGACTGGGAAGGCTGGCAGCGTATGACGGCAAAGATCGGCAGCAAGGTGCAGCTTGTCGGGGATGATCTGTTCGTCACCAATACGGAGCGTCTTTCCAAGGGCATTTCGCTCGGCGCGGGCAATTCGATTCTCATCAAGCTGAATCAGATCGGCTCTGTTTCCGAAACACTGGAAGCGATCAAAATGGCGCACGCTGCCGGTTATACCGCAATTTCCTCGCACCGCTCCGGCGAAACGGCAGATACAACCATCGCTGACCTCGCGGTTGCACTGAACACCTGCCAGATCAAAACCGGCGCACCGTCCCGCTCTGAGCGCGTTGCGAAGTATAATCAGCTTCTCCGCATTGAGGAAGAGCTCGGTGCTTCTGCGTGTTTTCCGGGCATGCGTGCATTTCACATTAAAAAGTAAGCGTTTGCATCCGTTCTAAACAATTCACCGGAATTCAGCATATCAATCACAGCGAAAAAGTCGTTCAGGATCGGACGGCTTTTTTGCATAGATGGCTTGCAATTTGCGTTAGCATATGCTGTAATGTGGTTATAGCGTGCTAACCGGACTTGAAATAGGAGGACGTTCTGTCATGAAACTGAAATTAGGCGATGTCCAGACGACCGCGCTGATTCCGCTTGCGGTCAAGGCAAATGAAACACAGCGGAAAAATGCCCGCATCAAAGACCCGATGGCTGTTGAAATCATCAGAGCACTGAACATTGATACAGCACAGTATGATAAATTTATGTCCCATGAGGGCGTTGTCGCACGCACCATCATGCTTGACCGGCAGCTGAAAGGCATCATTCAGAAGCATCCGGATACAGTCGTTGTGAATGTGGGCGCAGGATTTGACAACCGCTTTTCCAGAATGGATAACGGCAAAATCCTGTGGTTCGATCTTGATCTGCCCGATGCGATTGCCGCAAGAAAAAAGGCATTCCCGGAGCGTGACCGCGTGACGATGATCGCAGGAAACGCTTTGGAGGATGACTGGTGTGAACCGGTGCAGCAATCCCTCAAGAGCAGAAAAGCAAAGCCCGTTTTTATCGCGGAGGGACTGTTCATGTATCTGACGCTTGAACAGATCCGCACATTCCTGTACGTGCTGAAAAACAATTTCCCGGATGGCGGCATCTTAATCGCAGAGCAGAACAGCAAGATGATGCAGAAAAACGAAAAGCACCACGATACTGTGAAAAACACAAACGCGCATTTCATGTCCGGCACAGATTCGGGACAGGAAATCGCTGATCTCGCGGACGGCTTTCAGCTTGTGGAAGAACACAGCTTCAATGAGGAAATGAAAAAATACAGTATCCGTGCAAAGCTCTTTGCGCTGCTGCTGCCGAACATGAATGACCGATGGGCGACTTTCAGGTGGTAACATATTTCAGGAATACTCTCTGTCTTTTTCATTTTTTTCGTGTGAATTCGTTCACATGCATTGCCGCACCCCTCTTTTATATGAAGATGCAGCCGCCCGGAGTTGTGATCCGGGCGGCTTTGTTCCTGGTACCTGGGATGCATCATTTGAAGCTGAATTTCTCGCGGATTCACGGTTCATCCGCGGACAGGAGCTCTGCCGCCGGGATTTTCCTGAAATCGTGCTGTGCTCCAACAATATAGCAGTCACCGTATTTTGCGATAATGACATCATCTTCTTCATTGAGCAGGCTGAGTCGGCGCACTTCCGTTGTATTCAAATCGAATGCTTTTCCACATACGAATAATGTGTCATCAAAAACAGACAAAGAAGCATCCTGAAAGAAAGCGATGTCATGGAGGATGACCGGCTCCTCCTGCCCTGCTCTGTAAACCTCTGCCTGTCCTTCGCGGGTGATGACCAGATAATCCTTTGAAGCAAATGATACCGCACCGAAATCAATGTTCTCATAATCCTCCGGCTCGCCGTGATAGGTTTTCGTTTCCAAATCAAAATAAGTGACATAGAAAGTATATTGTCCGTTTTCGGCGACAAATGCGACATTGAACCAAAGCTTGCCGTCAAATTCGCCCTGCATATAGACTTCGCCGGATTGCCGCGTGATCGGATAGAAGCCCGACAGTGTTTCATAATCATACAGCGCGGTGATATCATTCACTTCCAATGTGGTGAGATCCACGGAATACAAAGCCATCTGATGACCGACATATCCAATAAAGTAAATGACGCTGTCATGGAGATACATTCCGTAGTTGTTGAAATCATACGCCGCAGCGGAGATGCCGTCAACCGTTGTCAGCTTTTCCGGTTGATTCTGCTCAAAGTCATACCGCATCAGATTGGTTCCGGCACCCGCATCCTTGAAATAATATGCATAGTGTCCGTCATAAAGCGGAATGAGTCCGCCGAAAAAGCTGCGCGTGCGGTCTGATGCAGGATGCTGACTGCCAGGCTTACTGCAAAAGCGGCTTGTTTCCATCGTTTCATAATCCAGAATATTCGTTTGTCCGTCGAGCGATTTATAAATATGATAGGTGTCGGTGGTGTTGAAATACGTACTCGCAAAGGAGTCGGTACTTTTTACATACGTTGCAGTCACAGATTCCGTGCTGTTTTGAGCCCGCAGATCATTCGCGGTATTGATGAACCAAAAACCGAATCCAACCGCAAATAGCAGACAGGCTGCAACCGCGATGCCGGATGCAAAAGAAGAAATCCGGATCGGTGTTTTTTCAGGCTTGTGCGCTGCATGTCTGATTGCCGGCTGTGAAAAACGCATACTGTTCTTTTTCGGCACAGCGCTTGCCTGGCTGCTGGCTGACGGTGCTGTTTTTTGCGGCCTTGTGTAACCGAAGCAGCTCCCGATGAGTTCCTCGGGAACATTGCCGAGTGCGTCTGAAATATCGGATGGCTTCATAGCAATCCTTCCTTTCTCAGGTAGTCCTTGAGCTTGTTTCTTGTGCGCAGCAGTGACATTTTAACTGCGCCAATACCCATATTGTTTTGTGCTGCAATTGCCTGAAGGGTTTCCGAAAGAAAATATCGCTGCATGAAGATACGGCAGGTTTTGGGAGGGAGTGTCCGAAGCCATGCCGTGAGTGCTTCCGTCAGCTCATGCTGCTCAATTTGCTGCTCGACCCGATCAGGCGAATGGATAATCTCTGCAAGCTCGTCGAGTGTCGCGGTATAGACCGTGCTGCCGCGTTTCCGGCGGTGCGCCTGCTTATAGCGGTTTACAGCGATCCGGCGTACAATCGCGGCGAGATAAGCGCGCAGGTTTTCCGGATAATCCGGCGGAATCGCATTCCAGACCGCGGCCAGCATATCGCTGACGCATTCTTCCGCATCCTCACGGTTTCCGACGATGCGGAATGCGATCTGATAACAGAGCTTTCCGTATTGTTCACTGATCACACGCAGTGCGCTTTCATCCCGTGCTTGCAGCATCGAAATGATCCGGCTTTCGCTGATCATCGTTTCACCTCCCTCTGATCTATTAGACAACAAAAAACAGTTTTGGTCACGCTTTTTTTGAAATGCTGTCTGAGTCAGCACGCTGCACCTATTATACCATATTATCTTCCAGTTGCGGAACACCCGTCTGTCAAGTCATGAAACAGCGTATTCCCTGAATGCGCAGCTTCTCTTTTTATATGAACATTCTCCTCTTGTAAAACCGCAGCATTTGTGGTATAATATATGAAACCTGATATGAGGCGCTTTGATTCGGTGATACAAAGGAGTACAGAATGAGCAGACGAGGAAGACCGGTATCTCCGTTTTACTTATTCGCTTTTATTTTGTGGAACGCCCTGTATTGCGGCGTGATTTATCTGCTGGAACAGCGGTTCCCGAATGCTGCTTTTTTCTCAAACGACAATGATGCAGCCATGTGGGTCTGGCTTGGCGGCAGTGCGGTCAGTATGTTTTTGGGATGGCTTGTGAAGGATAGGCTGAAAAGCAGGCTCTCCAAACAGACATTTGACCTTCTGGAACTCGGAATGGCGATCGTGTTTCTGATCGCGGTTCTTATTCTATGGCATTATTATGCGCCGGAATTTCTGCGCATTTTTTGAGAGGAACAGCTATGAAATACCGCGGCACGCGAAGCTGCGTTCCGATTGCGGTCGGGATGCTCTGCTTTTTGATCTATACGGTTCCGGTGCTGATCTGGGCAAAGAATACATCCCCCGCACTGCATGACGCAAAGCTGAAATGGTTCGGCATCGGTGCGATTGTCATTTTTACAGCCGGCACACTCGGCGGCGCGGTGTTTGATATTGCGTATCTGCAAAAAAAGCTGACCGCAGAGCAGCATTTGCGGCTGGATGCGCTCATTACGGCGGTCGGGGTACTGCTGATGGTGATCTGCGGCATCGCCGGGCTGATGAGACTTGCTGCGTGATGGATCTGATGCCGGACAATACCGCATTCAGCCATCCGGACGGCGCCGTCATATATTTCTTCATATCATCTGAAAAAAGGAGTGAGCATCATGCGATATGATCCTGATGACAGGCAATTCATTTTTAACACTGAAAAGCACATGGACATGTCCGGCGTCAGTACGCTGCTCTCAGAAAAAAAGCAGCGCCTGAGAGAAGAACAGCGCAATCATCCGGAGAAAAAAGGAACGCCGATATGGGCTTCTGTTCTGGTCGTGATCGGCTTTATCGTCGGGGTAGCTGTTGCGGCGCAGTCCGGTCATCCTTCTGCTGCGATCTGCATGTTCGGCGGGATGTTTGTCTTTATGGGCTTCGTGATGATACCGAAGACACGTGCCAGCCGTGAACGCAGCTTCGCAGCACACATTGTCATCGGCGTGATGGCCATTCTGCTTGGGCTGTCCGTTTCTGTTCCGATTTTACTGACAGATAAACTCGGGAGCGACCGTGCATTTGCGATGCTCGGTGCCGGTATGTTTGCAAGCGGCGGTTTGTTATTTCTCGTGTATTCTCTGTTTCGTATATACAGCACCAGCAACCGTAACGGGATACCCGTTGAGGGCAGATGCATCGGCTATGCGCACATGATTGTGAACCAGAGGAACGGGCCGCACGTTGAATCATCCGAAGTATTTGAATACGACTATGCAGGCGAACATTATGAATCTGTCAATGAGGCGTTCCGCAGTGAACCGGATGCAGAAATCGGTGAAACCGTCACGATGCGCCTGAATCCGCGCATTCCCTCGGAAGTATTTTATTCTGCGCCGCGCAAAGGCAGAAACACCGGCAATTTCGTTATGGCAGCCTTTTTTGCATTGTTTGTTGTTTTCGGGACTGTTCTAGGGGTGTTGGCACTGAACGGCAGGATCGGAACCGGCGTGCCCGGTCAGAATACAAATGCAGACGGAAAATATGTGTTCACGGATGAAGCGATTGAAGAGAAAATCGGGGACCACGAAACGCCGTGGGAGATTTCACTGATCAATGTTGCGGAGAAATACGAGGAGGACGGCGTGTATTACCTGCGCTTTTCAAGCGATATTCCGCAAAGCACCGACAAAGACAAATGGGATCAGTTTGAAGTGAATGATGCGTACTATATTGTGCGAAACACAGCCACCGGTAAGCTGATTGCTGTGTTGAATGAAAAGGAGTGGGATTATCAGGGCTCGCATCCGCTTTCGGATCTGCGGGAGCCATGACACAAACCGCCGAATCGTAATATTTGAAAAGAACAGCCCTTCCGGAGAACGGAGGGGCTGTTTGGCATCTGAGCGAACATTCAGAATTTAACTGTTCTTCTGCTTTTCTGCGATCTCATGTATGAACTCTGCCAGTTCTTCAGAGTGTGCCAGTGTCGAAGTATGATCGCCCTTGATCGTGCGAAACTCCTTATCAGGTGCGTTCAGCTGTTCGAGATATTTCTGCTCCGCTCCGCAGTGACAGTCCCGATCCCCTTGCAAGATATAAACAGGTATTTCAAAACCGGTGATCTCACTGAGATGCGGGAAATTCGCAGAAAGCCGATCTGTTGTTTCATCGTCATAGTCATCGGGCCTGTACCGCGCCCAATCGCTGAGTGTATAGTAAGGATTGAAGAACACTGCCGCGGCAAGGCTGTAATCTGTATCTTTCAGAATATCAGGCAATCCTACGATACGATCATAGCCATACCGCTTTTGCAGCTTCCTTTCAATTTTCTCCATTTCGACTGCTTTCTTTTCAAGCGCCTGATTGCTCTGGTCGTGATACCAATCAACATAGGCGGCGGGTTCATAATCATTCAGAAGCGCTCGGTATTTCTCGTCATGCGCTGTCAATTCCGCCAAAGCCAGCTTTGTGCCTTCATAGTATTTCTTTTGCAGCGCAATCTCCTGCGTCGCGTCATAAGGTGCAAAATGAAAGAACATTTCGTAACCGTACGTATCAACTGCCGTGTGGAAGTCAATTCTTCCCTCTGCATAATCAAGAATTGCCTGATTGACATAAGCATCGGAAAATTCATCCAGTGCAATCGAAAGGCAGATCAGACAATCGACTTTTTCGGGATGCCTTGCAGCATAGTCCCCACCGTACTTCGAGCCCCACGACATTCCCATAACTGTTAATTTATCCTTGTTCATATAGTCAAGGACAAAATCAGTCACGCGGTCAATATCCAGCTGCATCATTTCAGACGTGATTGCTGTATTCTGCGAATCATGGATTCCGGTTAATCCGCAATCACGCTGATCCCAGTTGACAACGGTATAATCCTTTGCGAGTCTGCGAAGCGCAGGCCAGTCAATAGAACTGGTTGGATTGCCGGGACCGCCGTGCACATACAGCAGGACGGGATTATTCCGGTCTTCACCGTAAATGTTGATCCATTGCTTCTGCCCGTTGACATCTATATCCATGACTTCATTGATGCCGCCGTCAGGTGTCCGGCTGTAATGCTGCTTACCGATGAAACGGACGATCAAAAGAATGATGATAAGTCCAAGCAGAACGATCCCTGTCCATTTGAGGACCTTCAAACACTTTTTCATTGGTGTCCCCTCTAAAATCCGATTTGAAGCGGACATTCTCCGCTTTCCCTAATTATATCATAAGCCAATACAAAAAGTCAACGAGAGGAGTGCTGCGCAGAGGCAGTTTCAGCGGACTGCTCCGGCCGAGCGAAACGTCGGCGTGCAGCTATGCGATCTGCTCAGCAGCAATTTTATGATCCTTTGGCGGGTTTGCGGTGCAAACGCATAGCGAAGCGTGCGGGAGCCCCATTATCAATCCCGCTCTGCCGCACCCACGGCGGTATTCTCTCTTGAATTATCCAGTATCATGTGGTATAATATTACATTGGAGGAGGGGAGTATATGACCTTACAGCAGCTGAAATACATCATCATGATTGCGGAAACAGGCTCGATCACAATGGCCGCGGAGCGCCTGTTTATTGCGCAGCCGAGTCTGTCAAAATCTGTTGCAGAGCTGGAAAAGGAAATGGGCATCACGATTTTCAACCGCAGCAACCGGGGTGTCTATCTTTCGGAAGAAGGGACAAAATTCCTGTCTTATGCGCGGCAGATTGTCGAGCAGACAGAGCTCCTTGAGCGCGAATACAAGTCCGCACCGCCGCCGAACCGGGCGTTTGCGGTGTCCTCCCAGCACTATGCGTTTGTAGTCAATGCGTTTGTGGAGCTGGTGCGGGAATACGGTAGGGATAAGTATGAATTCACGCTCCGTGAGCTGAAAACTGCTGAGATTATCGAGGATGTCCGGACGCACAGAAGCGATATCGGCGTCCTGTATCTCAGTCGTTTTAACCGTGAAGTCATCCGGCATATTCTGCAAAATGAAGAGCTGAAATTTGAACCGCTGTTTACGGCCAGGCCCCATGTCTTTGTCAGCCGGAGCAATCCGCTTGTCGGCAGAAACAAGGTTACGCTGGATGATCTGAAAGCCTTTCCGCGTCTGACTTACGATCAGGGCGTGAAGAATTCGTTTTATTATGCGGAGGAGCTCCATATCACTGCCGACAGTCCGAAAAACATCGTTGTTTCCGACAGAGCGACACTCTTCAATCTGCTGATCGGACTGAACGGCTATACGATTTCATCGGGGATTCTGAGCACGGATCTCAACGGCAGCAATATCGTGTCGATTCCGCTGGAAAGTGATGAAATCATGGAGATTGGCTATATTATCACGACCGACAGACCGATGAATACGCTGACAAAGCGTTATCTGGAGCATCTTGACCGGTATATTGCGAACTGTACGCTCTGATATAGCTTTTAGCTATGGAATGGCATCTCTTTTTGGTATTAACACATTTCCGGAAGCTGTGGTATAATGATGTCATATCAAAAACATACCGGAGGCGTAGGAAATGAATACAACAATCATTGGATACCCCAGAATCGGAAATCTGCGTGAACTGAAATTCGCAAGTGAGAAGTATTTCCGCGGCGAGATCTCCGCAGCAGAACTGGAACAGGCAGCAAAAGAGATCCGTCTGTTCAATCTGAATCTCCAGAAAAACAGCGGACTTGATATGATACCGTCCAACGATTTTTCGTTTTATGACGGCGTACTGGATACCGCATTTCTGCTGAATGCCGTGCCTGCCAGATATTCTGCGCTCGGCCTTTCCGGGCTGGATACCTATTTTGCGGCAGCACGCGGCTATCAGGGTGAAAAGGGCGACGTCAAGGCGCTTGCCATGAAAAAATGGTTCAATACCAACTATCACTATATGGTTCCGGAGATTGACGATGACACGGAAATCCGTCTGACCGGCACAAAACCGTTCGGCCTTTTCCGTGAGGCGCTGGATCACGGCGTGAAAACAAAACCGGTTCTCATCGGCGCGTACACATTCCTCAAGCTCGCAAGATTCAGGGGGCAAAAAAAAGCCGCTGATTTTATTCAGCAGGCTGCCGGTGCGTATTCTGAACTGCTGGAGAAATTCAGTGCACTCGGCGCAGAATGGGTGCAGTTCGATGAACCCTCGCTCGTCATGGATATGACTGCGGAGGATATTCAGCTGTTCAAAGCGCTGTATGAACAGATTCTGCCGCACAAGGGCAGTGTCAAAGTGCTGGCGCAGACCTATTTCGGCGATGTACGTGATTGCTACCAGGCGCTTTGCAGCCTCGGCTTTGACGGCATCGGTCTGGATTTTGTCGAAGGCAAACATTCCCTTGCACTTGTCAGGGAGAACGGCTTTCCGAAGGACAAGGTTCTGTTCGCGGGTGTTGTGAACGGCAAGAATATCTGGCGCAACAGCTATGCCGCGACGATCCTGACACTCAATCAGTTAAAGGAGCATGCTTCCGCAATCGTACTGAATACATCCTGCTCCCTGCTCCATGTTCCCTGTACGCTCGCAAACGAAACAAAGCTCGCGGAAGGCTATAAGAAGCACTTTGCCTATGCAGAGGAAAAGCTCACAGAGCTTGCGGAACTAAAACAGATCGCGGATTCCGACGCACCGTTTGAAACAGAGGAATATCGCCGGAATGCCGCGCTGCACAATGAGAAACGCTCCGGCACAAACGATGCCGTCAAAGCAAAGGTCGCCGCGCTGACCGCGCAGGACTTCGTCAGACAGCCGGAATTTGCAGAACGTGAAAAGATCCAGAAGGCACGTTTTCAGCTGCCGCTGTTTCCGACAACAACCATCGGATCGTTCCCGCAGACGGCGGATGTCAAATCTGCCCGCACTGCACTGCGCAGGGGAGAACTGTCAGCCACGGATTACGAAAAGCTGATTGAGCGCAAGATTGCGGAATGTGTCGCGTTACAGGAGAAAATCGGTCTGGACGTGCTCGTTCACGGCGAATTTGAGCGCAACGACATGGTGGAATACTTCGGAGAATGCCTTGACGGATATCTCTTTACGGAAAAAGCGTGGGTGCAGTCCTACGGTACGCGCTGCGTCAAGCCGCCGGTTATCTGGGGCGATATTTCCAGAGCCAAGCCGATGACTGTGCGCTGGTCTGTCTATGCACAAAGCCTGACGGAGAAACCGATGAAGGGAATGCTGACCGGCCCTGTGACGATTCTCAACTGGTCGTTCCCGCGCGAGGATATTTCTCTGAAAGAGAGCGCGCTGCAAATCGCACTGGCCATCCGCGAGGAGGTGCTGGATCTCGAAGCGAACGGCATCCGCATCATTCAGGTGGATGAAGCTGCGCTGCGTGAAAAGCTGCCGCTTCGCAAAGCCGACTGGCACGAGGATTATCTTGACTGGGCAATTCCTGCGTTCCGGTATGTACACAGCGGCGTGAAACCGGAAACACAGATTCACACGCATATGTGTTACAGCGAATTTGCGGATATTATTCGGGATATTGACGATATGGATGCGGATGTGATCACATTTGAGGCGTCACGTTCCGATCTGACGATTCTGGATGTGCTGAAAGAAAACAATTTCCGTACAGAGGTCGGACCGGGCGTATATGATATCCATTCTCCGCGTATTCCGTCGAAAGAGGAGATCAAAGACGCAATCAGCAAAATGCGTGCGCGGATCCCTGCGGAAAAGCTCTGGGTCAACCCGGACTGCGGCCTGAAAACCAGAGGAAATGCGGAAACCGTTCCGAGCCTTGAAAACCTTGTGAATGCGGCAAAAGAGGCAAGAAATGAAAACTGCTGATTTATTCAAACAGAAAACTGTTTTTTCGCTGGAGGTGTTTCCGCCGAAGCCGGATGCGGACGAGCGCGTGATTTATCAGACGCTGGAGCAGCTTTCCGATATCAAGCCGGATTTTATCAGCGTGACATACGGCGCGGGCGGCGGTAAAAACGGCAGCAAAACCATACAGATCGCATCGGATATTCAGCGCAGATACGGTGTGGAAAGCGTTGCGCATCTGCCCTGCATCAACCTGACGAAGCCGCAGGCGAAAGAGATCCTTGACCGGATGCAGGAAGCCGGCATCGAAAACATTCTTGCGCTGCGCGGCGACCGCACGGATGATGCCGCGCCTGCCGGAGATTTCCGCAATGCCAGCGACCTCATTTCATTCATCCGGGCGCATTATGATTTCAACATCCTTGCCGCATGCTATCCGGAGATTCACTCGGAAAGCAGCAGTGCGGTCGATGACCTGAAATGGCTGAAATACAAAACGGACTGCGGCGCCGATCATCTGATCACACAGCTGTTCCTTGACAATGCATACTTCTATGATTTTCAGGAGAAAGCGCGCATTGCCGGGATTTCTGCACCGATCGAAGCGGGCATCATGCCTGTCACCAATAAGCGGCAGATCGAGCGCATGGTAAAGCTGTGCGGGGTCGCGCTGCCGAAGAAATTCGTGCGCATGCTGGAAAAATATGAGTATCATGAAACGGCTCTGCGGGATGCAGGCATTGCCTATGCGATAGATCAGATCACCGACCTGATTGCAGAGGGCGTGGACGGCATTCATCTTTATACGATGAACAATGCCTATATTGCGCACAGAATCTTTGACGCAGTGCAGAGCCTGATTTCTGCGAATGTTCGCAGCGCGTGACCGTACATGCCGGTGACCGGCATAAGATGATAAACATGGAATCAGCTTCAGAGCTGCACAGCAAAAACGGAAAAATACGAACCGCCGGCCGCAATCATCATGCAGCCGGCGGTTCGCATCTATTCAGTTCCCCTCGAACATTTCCCCGTCAACGATACGCACGGTTCTCTGTGCCCATTTTGCCACATTCATATCATGGGTGATCATGACGATTGTGTTGCCCATTTCATGCAGCTTCGTAAACAGCTTCAATACCTCTGTGCCGCTGTTCTGGTCAAGCGCACCGGTCGGCTCATCTGCAAGCAGCAGCGAGGGCTTGCTGCACAGTGCCCGTGCAATCGCAACTCTCTGCCGCTGACCGCCTGACAGCTCCGAAGGCTTATGCCGCAGACGCTCCGACAGGCCAAGCATCGAAATGACTTCCCCGCATTCCTTTTCCGCAGTTTTCCGGTCTTCGCCGCGCATCAGCAGCGGCATGATGATATTCTGCATCACCGTATAGGTCGGAATCAGATGATAATTCTGAAAGATGAATCCGATTTCCTGATTGCGGATCTTGGTCAGCTCCTTTTCCTTTGCTTCATGGATCGGGATGCTGTTCAGCTGATAAGAGCCGCTGTCCATGGTGTCCATGCAGCCGATAATATTCATCAGCGTCGATTTGCCGGAGCCGGACGGCCCCAGGATTGCAGTGAATTCCCCCTTATTGACCGTAAAATCAATGCTTTTGAGGACATTCAGCTTTTCCGCGCCCATCTGATAGCTCTTGCAGACCTGCTTCATGGAAATGACCTGTTCTGTTCCCATACATATCCCTCACTCTTCCATGATCCAAATTGCTGTGATGACGTCATTGCCATCACTGTCTTTTTCGACAGTACACTTGATCAGATTGCCGGATTTCAGCACTTCAAAATCCGTTTCGACACCCAGCGCAGTCGTGACAGTCGTTCCGACTGCGATGCGCAGCTCTTCCTGTTCGCCGGTCAGCGTATAGCTGCTGCTCCCGCTGCGGTTTGATTTGCTGCCGCCGAATTTCGATTTGTCAAAGCCTTCCGGCATCTCACCGTCAGCCGGTTTCTCAAATCCCTCCGGCAGATTGGACGGATCAAATCCCTCCGGCATCTCGCCGCTGAATTTGGATTTGTCAAAGCCCTCCGGCTTTTCGCGCTTGGATTCGCCCGATTCGTTATCTGAATCGCCGTCTTTTTTGGATCGGCTGAATCCCTCCGGCATATTCGAGGGATCAAAGCCCTCCGGCATCTCGCCGCTGAATTTCGATTTGTCGAAGCCCTCCGGTCTTTCACGCTTGGTATCGCCGGATTCATTATCGGAATCGCTGTTCTTTTTCGATCTGCTGAATCCCTCCGGCATATTCGAGGGATCAAAGCCCTCCGGCATTTCCCCGCTGAATTTTGACTTGTCAAAGCCTTCCGGCTTTTCGCGTTTGGAGTCGCCGGAGCGTTTTCCGGAATCCGATTCCTCCGCGGCATCTGCATTGCCGCTGTCCGCGTTTTCGTTGTAATCCGCCAGCAGAAGCACGATATCATTGCCCGATACAGAATCAATCTGCCCGTAAATATAGTCTGCATTCGCTGCGCTGGCATTGCTGCCGCACGCTGTCAGGGATGCAAGCAATGCTGCTGCCATGGCAGCTGTCAATAATCTTTTCATATCTGATCTCCTTTATTCGCTGGAAAGTGCCTCGACCGGAACGAGCTTGGACGCCTTCCAGGCCGGATAGAATCCGAATACCGTGCCGGTCACAATCGAAAACGCAAGTGCAAGCACTGCGCCGCTAACGGACATTTCCGTGCGGATGCTGAAACCGGACAGCACCGGATTGATAACAAAGCTCAGCATAACGCCGATGATGCCGCCGATCAGACTGATGAAGCAGGCTTCCATGATGAACTCCAGCAGGATATCCCTGCGGGAGCCGCCGATTGCTTTCAGAATGCCGATTTCCTCAGTGCGTTCCTTGACGGATACGAACAGCACGTTCATGATGCTGATGCCGCCGATGATGAACACGATTGACGCCATAGCAATCAGCATGAGCGTCAGCGTTTCGTTGGATTTGTTCGCAGCTTCCATTTTGCTGCCTGCATCGGAGATTGTAAATTCCGCATTCGGATAGCTTGCGGCAAGCACCGTTTTCACATTTTCGCGTACTGCTTCGATGTTGTCAACATCTGCTGCAATCACGGTGATCGTCGGGCTGATTTCGCTGCCGGTCAGATACTTGATGCCGGTCGCATACGGGATGAAGATTGCTTCATCCGCGCTGATGCCTGCCTCGACAGAGCCCTGTTCCGCCAGAACGCCGCCGACCGTATACGGGCGGTCGTCGATATAAACAAGGCTGTCATAGGCATCCTCTGCGCTGCCGAAGATCTGTTTGGCTGTACTGTATCCGAGGACACAGACCTTTGTTTTGTTCTCGTTGTCGGCATCGGTCAGATAATCGCCGAACAGCATCGTGAGATTGCTCAGCTCTGCGTAATTGGAGAGCGTGCCGGCAACGGTATAGGATTCTGTTTCCTCAATGTTGCCGCCGTAGATATTCTGCTTGACCGTATAGGAAATGGTCGCGTCGCTCAGTCCCGGGACATAGGAGGTGATGTCCTCCATGTCATCGGCGGAAAGCGTGATGCGCTCCGTGTTTTTGGTATCGCTGCCGCCGCCGAAGATGCCGCCGAACATACTGCCGAATCCCGAGAAGAATCCGCTGCCGCGGCTGCTTTTTTCGCCGGAGCCGCCGGAGCTGCTTCCGCCTGAACGGCTGCCGGAGAAGGACGGCATCTCGCCGCCGCCCGGCATGGAAAAGCTGCCGGAGAAATCCGGCCGGCTGCCGCTGCTACTGCCGACGGAGGAAGGTCTGCTGCCGCCGAATGAGAATCCGCCGCTGCCCTGTGCCTGTTCATAGCTGATATCCAGCGCACCGGCGTTGAGATTCCGGAACTGCTCTGCCACATCCGCCTTGCCGCCGCGTCCGACCGCAATCACGATCACGATGGTTGTCGCGCCGACGATAATGCCGATTGAGGTCAGCAGAACCTTGAATTTGTTTTGGATGAGATTCAGCTTCACAAGATTGAGTATTTCTGAAAACCGCATATCAGCTCACCTTTCCTTTGATAAGCAAAGTGTCGCCCTCCGATACGCCTTCGATTTCGGCAATGCTGCCGTTCGAGAAACCGATTCCGACGCGGATCCGCTCCTCGCTGCCGTCCTTCTTTTTCCGGATCACATAGCTGTCAGCGCCCTCGGTCGTGATTGCCTTATTCGATACATACAGGACATCCCTGACCTGCTTGGTGATAAAGGTGACATTTGCGGTCATGCCGGAGAGCAGCATGTCCGGAACGCTCGTCACAACGACAGTGACCGGATAGCTGACCGTTGCGGAATTGCCGCTTGTTGAGGATGAACCGATTCCCGAAACATAGCCGGAGAACACTTCATCCGGGTAGGAAAGGAAGCTGACTTCGACGGTATCGTCAAGATGCACCGCAGCAATGTCGTCCTCTGTGACACTGACCGTGACCGTGATGCTTTCTGCATCTGCAAATTCGGCAATCGCGGTATCGGCTGTCAGGGTATCGCCGGATGCATAGCCGACGCCGGTGACGGTACCGCTGTATTCGGCACGGATGCTGCCGTCGTTGATGTAATCCTCAAACGCTGCAAGGTCTGCCTGCGCCGCATCAACGGCTTCCTGTGCTTCTTCTGACGATGCGCCGACATCATTCACGGAAACATCGTAGAGATCCTGTGCGTTTTCGTAGTACATCAGAGCTTCTTCATAGGTCTGCTTTGCGGCCAGCTCATCTGCGGTGCGGGAGCTTTTCGCGGAGGAGAGCTGCGACCGCAGGGAAGCCAGCTGCTTCTCATCCGTACATTCCGCGATCTGCGTTTCCAGATCACTGATGTTCTGCGCAATCTCGTTCATCGCGGCATTGTAGACTGCCAGCGCATTTTGGCCCTCAGTCATGCGCGTATCGTAGTCATACTGCGCGGAAAGCCGTGTTTCGTTTTCCTCGATCTGCGCCTGCTTGAGCGCCAGCTCCGCATCTTCGACCGCTTCGGTCAGCGCTGCGCGCGCTTCGTCGATGCTCTCCTGCGTGATTGTCATGAGCACATCGCCCTTTTTGACCGTCTGACCTTCGGTGATGCAGACCTGATCGACAACAAGTGCGACTGCTGACGATTCAGACTGTGTGGATACACTGGTTGAACCCATGCTGCCCATGCCGCCGCCCGGCATACTGCCCATGCCGCCCATGCCGCTCATACCGCCGCCCATTCCGCTCATGCCGCCGCCGCGGGAAGAACCGCCGCTGCTTTCTACGGAAGCGGAAACGCTGGTCGAGGTCAGCGTCAGGTCATAGGTCTGCGCCAGGGATTCCACACTGACCGCTGCACTTTCGGTCACACCCGCGGTCACATTGCCGCGCTGTACCGTGACCTCTTTGGCAATCTCCGCAGCGCTGCTCTGCGTGGACTTCTGAAATGTATTATATCCGAAAACGGCACTGCCGGTGAGTACCAGCGCGGCAACACCTGCAAGGACTTTTTTTCTTCATCTTAATCATCCTTTCTTCTGCCGAAATCCGGCATGTTTGAGGGATCAAAGCCCTCCGGCATTCCGCCGCCGAAGCCCGGACGTTCACCGTCCGATGCCGTCTTTTGACGTTCACTGTTCCCGCCGCCGTCAAAATCCCTGAAATCGCTCTGTTTCAGATTCCCGGCATTGAAATACACATTGACCGATTCCCCGCTGTAAAGATCTGCGCTTTCGTCCGCGGTGACCGTCACATTGAACCGGACATCGGCAAGGCTTGTGGATTCTCCCGCAGCTATCGCTGTGACCTTGCCGTTGGCCGTGCCTGTTTCCGAGGAGTAGATCAGTACGGAATCGCCGATGCTGACCTGCGTCACATCGTTCTGGTCCAGCTCCACGGTCGTATAGAAGCTGCTCTCATCCACATACGATACATATGCTGTATTCAGATTCACCGATCTGCCCTCCTGGCAGTTCAGCGAATAGATGATGCCGTCCTGTTTTGCGCACACATAGCCGTCCGCGAGGTCTTCATCGAAGATGCGGAGGTTTTCTTCTGCTGTGTCATACGCTGACTGTGCCTTTTCAAGTTCATCCTCAATCGTTGCGCAGGTGATTTCGTAATGGTATTCCGCGTTTTCACCGGCTGCGGTGTCCGTATCAAGCGTGTG
Source organism: Oscillospiraceae bacterium (assembly GCA_016281125.1). Classification (GTDB taxonomy): domain Bacteria; phylum Bacillota; class Clostridia; order Oscillospirales; family Ruminococcaceae; genus Firm-04. The sequence goes on from JAEEIA010000080.1 coordinate 34,596, forward strand.
CTTCAGTTCCAGCTGATCGGTTTCATAGGATGCTTTGCGGGAATTGTATTCCGAACGCAGCTTGCTCAGATTGTTCCGGGCTTTGGAAAGCGTGCTGTTCAGCGAGCTGATTTCCTTTTCCAGAGATGATACGCTGCTTTGTGCGTCTTTCAGTGCTGACTCCTGTTCTTTCAGCACTTCCGTGTATTCCCGATAGTCGCTTTCGGCATTCCGGAATGCGTTTTCCGCGTTCGCAAGATGTGCCTTCTGTGCTTCGTATTCAGCGAAAGCATCGTGATAAAGCTGCGTCAGGCTGTCCGCTGCACTGTTTTCGGCAGACAGTGTGTCCGCTGCGGTAACCGCTGCGCTGTGGAAAGAGGATTGGCTGGAAAAGTTGAAATCCTGCATCTCCGGACGGTCAGCAGTTCCCGCTGCATCCGGTGCGCCTCTGCCGGAATCCTCTGCCGGTTCCGTGCTGCTGCTTTGTGCAGCCTGTATCTCGGCGCTGACGTTTTCTGCAAGGGAAATGCCGGAAATATCTTTGCCAAGCGCCTTTCCGAGATAACGGACTGTTCCGGCAGCGGCATTGTATTCGGCTGCGATGCTGTTATACTGATCTGCTGCGGAGCGATATTCAGATTCTGCCTGCCTGACATCTGACTGCGTCGCTTTCTGTTTTTCCTGTATCAGCGCTGCATCCGCCTGCTTTGCATCCAGTTCAGACTGTTTTGCGGAAATCTCCGACGGCGTATTGCCGATTGTATCGAGCGCATCCATATAGTCGCTGTATGCCTGTTGCAGACTGCTGTCCAGCTCGGCGAGCGCGCTGCTGTATGTTTGCTGTGCGGAACCGCCGAGCAGCTGCTCGGATTTGTAAAGAACGGAGGCTTTGCCCTGTTCCTCCTGATAGGATACCTTCTGCTTGATCAGCGCGTTTTCCGCGGACTGCAATTCTGAGCGAAGTGTCTTTTCTGCTTTGGCAAGACTGTCCTCGGTGATCTGATACAGCGGAGTGCCCGCAGTAACCGTATCGCCCGCTTCTGCAAGCACGGCTTCGACGGTCAGCCGGACATTGGTATTCACCAGACCGAGATCGTCACCGAACTGTTCGGATGCAACCGTTCCGCCTGCGCTGATCGTTCCGCTGTCTGCGGCTGACGCGCTGAGCGTTCTTGTATTCCGCTGAGAAGTTTCCGGCTTCTCACCGGAGTGGGAGCGAAGCGCCAGTGCGCCGGCAGTGCCTCCGCCGACGGTCACGACAGCACAGATTGCTGCGATGATACGTGCTTTCCGGCCGGAGCCTGTATTCTCCTTTTTCATGATGTGCCACTTCCTTTTCCGGAGATCGTTTTCTGCTTATTATGCTATCATGCGGCACTGAATCAACGCTGAAAACACCCTGAATGAATGTGATATGCGCATGAAAGCTGCATGAATGTTATGTGCCTGCAAAAAAGAAAAGCGGCTGCGTGTGCTCAGCCGCTTTTGGTATTTCATTGATTCAGGACGGCAGCGTGACCGTAAAGCTGACACGCTGTTCCTTCTGCTGTGCCGTGATTTTTCCCTTGTGCAGGCGGACAATCGTTTCTGCCATCGAAAGCCCGATGCCGTAGCCGGATTTTTCCGAATTGTGCGAGGTGTCGGCGCGGTAGAACCGGTCAAAGAAGTGCGTGCAGTCGGTCTGCTCGGAATAGGTATTGGAAACCGTCTGACTGACATGATGCTTCTGCGGATGCAGCTCTGCGCGGATGCTGCCGCCTTCGTCGCAGTATTTCACGGCATTGTCCAGCAGAATCGAGATCAGTTCTTTCAGCGTTTTTTCATTGCCGCTGACCGAAACCTCCGGCGCAATGTCCGTTTCCAGTGTTTTGCCCTGCTGCTCCGCGACTGTACGGAAATCGGCGGCCAGATTCTGCATGACAGCCGAAAGATCAAATGTCTGCATAACAGTATCATGCCGTTCGGCGGATTCGTCCAGCCTTGCGATCGTGATCAGATCATTGACAAGCCCTGTCAGCCGTTCCACCTGATGCCGGATGCTCTGCGTCCATTCGCTGTTCTCGTGCAGCGTTTCAATGACCTCGGTATTCGCGGAGATGATTGCCAGCGGCGTTTTCAGCTCATGACCGGCATTCGTGATAAACTGCTTCTGCTTTTCGTAGTTCTCCGCAACGGGCTTGACTGCAAATTTCGAAAACACGGATACCAGGATCACAAAAGCAATCAGACAGACAGCCCCGATCAGCAGAGAGCGTGTCTGCATCGACCGGATCCGGTGGAACCGGTTTGTGCAGTCCATGAACATGATCAGGCTGTAATCCTTGGCGTCGTCCAGAAAAGCAGGCATATCCGGTCTGGAAAACAGTGTATTGTTCAATTCCTCGCCGCTTGCTTTTTTGACCCGATACAGAAAAACGCTGTCCGCGCATCGCATTCGCCCCTGCGCTTTTTGTGCAGCAAGCACCTGCGTATACATCGTTTCCGCGTCTTCATCCGAAACGGCGGAGATATAATCATTGTTGCTGCCGACATAATTGCCGTCCGCATCGACGATCACGCTGAAATACCGCGTTTCAAAACGAAATTCACGGGACACAAAGAAATTCACGTCGCCGTTCTGCGGATTTTCCTCCGGCATCTGTCCGTTGTTGTCTGCGATAAAGCCCAGAATCGCCATGGATTCCCGATATGCGGAATAATAGCTGATGGCGTTGAAGCAGATCAGTACAACGGTCAGGATCAGCAGGATACAGGCAGATGCGATCAGGATGAATTTCTTTCGCAGTGAGCGTATCATACTGCTTCACCTGCCGTCTGATGCAGCGCAAAGCTGCCGTTCTGTTCGCCCTCAATTACAAGATCCGCATTGATTGCACGGAGCTTGCTGCGCAGAAACGAAATATACATCCAGACGATTTTCGGTTCTGCATTTTCATCCTTGCCCCAGATATGCCGGAACAGCTCCTCTGTGGAAAGCGCTTTGCCTGCATTCTGCATCAGATACTCCATAAGCCGTGCTTCCTTGCCTGCAAGCCGGATGCTGTTTTCGCTGCGCATCTCCTGTTCTTCGGTATCCAGCGTGACGGAGCCAACCTGCAATTTTGTCGGCGTATAGCTTGTACTGCGCCGCGTCAGAGAGCGCAGACGCGCCAGAAGCTCGCCCATTGCAAAGGGCTTTGTCAGATAGTCGTCCGCACCGGCATCCAGTCCGGTGATGCGGTCGTCAACCTCGGATTTGGCGGTCAGCATGATGACAGGGGTATAATTGCCGGTCTGCCGAATCCGTTTCAGCAGTTCGATGCCGTCCATTTTCGGCATCATGATGTCAAATACCATGACGTCGTAGGCATTGTTTTCGGCAAGCGCCAGCGCCTCCGCGCCGTCATAAGCTGCATCGACCGCATATTTTGCGCGTTCCAGAATGGCCGTCACTGCACGCGACAGTTCTTTTTCATCTTCCGCCAGCAGAATTTTCATGATGCCCTCCGTTCATTCAGCGTGTTCGATCAGATCACGGATCGTTGTCATAGAGAGGTCGCAGGACGCAAGCTCATCCGCACAGCGTTTCAGCTCTGCGACGATCAGCTCCTGATTTGCGATGTTTTTCTTGTATTTGAGCTTGTGTTCAAGCGACGCCCAGGAATCCATTTCAATCGTGCGCAGCTGAATCTCAATATAGAAAGTACCGGGATCATTCCCGTCTTCATCGGCAAAGGGCGCGGTATATTCCAGAATCATATGATAGCTTCGGTACCCGTTCGGCTTTGCGTGCAGGATATAGTCTTTTTCCTCGATAATACGGCAATCGGGAAATGCGCGGATCTTCTCAATATTCGCATAGATATCATCAATGAACGAGCAGACAATGCGGATGCCGATGCTGTCCGTCAGCACCTTCAGGGCAGAGTGCGGCGTCTGCGGAAGTCCTTTGCGGATACATTTTTCCGCTGCGCTTTCTTCGGATTTCACACGCGCAATCAGGTGCTCATATATTTTGATGCCGGTTTTTTCATATTCTTCGGCAGTATAATCCGAAATGCGCTGTTCAAAGGTTTCTTTGATCTGTTCCAGCACCGGACGGAATCCGCCGTAAATATCTGATTGTTCCATGAAAGCTGCTCCTTTCTGCTGGTGTACATTCAGCATATCATAAAAGCATGGACAAAACGGAAAAAGCATATGCTGTTCAGGCTTTTTCTGCATATCCGCAGACAGATCGTGCTCCGCATCCGGTCATTCTTTTTCTTGCATTCATCGGATGCATATGCTATAATATATAAGGAAAAAACAGACAGGAGTGATCATACAATGGAGAAACAGCGCATTCTGATTGTGGATGATGAAACAGAGCTTGCCGGAATCATGGCAGAAATGCTCTGCGGCTGCGGATACTGTGCGGATACGGCCGAAAGCGCTGCAGCAGCCTATGACATGCTTGCACAGAAAAGCTATCAGCTTGTGATACTGGACATCAATCTGCCGGACAGCACCGGATTTGAGATCTGCCGGGAGCTGCGGCAGGTATCCGGCGTGCCCGTCATTTTTGCCAGCGCCTGCAAAACCGAGGACGACCGCATCAGCAGCTTTGACATCGGCGGAGACGATTATCTGCAAAAGCCATACTCCATGAAGGAACTGCTTTCCCGTGTCAATGCGCTGATGCGCCGCGCATACGGCGGCACGGATGAACCGTGCTTCACGTTCGGCGACGTGACTGTCAATACCGCAAGCCGCACGGTCACCAAAAGCGGCAGACCTGTCGCGCTGGCGCAGCGGGAGTACGATCTGCTGGTCTGCCTTTGCCGCAACAAGAATACCGCCGTGCCGAAGGATAAGCTGCTGACCGAGGTCTGGGGCGCTTTTTCAGAGGTAGAGCCGTCTACGCTGACAGTACACATCCGCTGGCTGCGTGAAAAGCTGGAGGACGATCCCGCCGCTCCCAGATACATCAGAACAGTCTGGAAGCTCGGTTATATGCTGGGAGATGAAACATGAAAAAGCTGATTTCAGCAGTATTGCTCTTTGCCCTGCTGCTGCTCGTGATCACCGGTTCCGCAGTCCTGCGGGAACACCGTGCTGCTGACAGAACCGGAGAATATGCTGTCCGGCTCAATGAGATCGAGCAGCTTGCGGCACAGGGAAACACGGAAAAAGCCGCGGACTGCGCGGCAGAACTGCGCAGGGATTTACAGGCCGCGGAAACGGAAAGCAATGACCGTACCGTCCGGATGATGTGCGGCGTCTGCCTGCTCTTTCTGGGAGGTTCCGCCTTGTATTTCGGCTGCACGGTCTTTGTGCCGTTCCGTAAGCTGACCGGTTTTGCGGAGCGCGTCGCATGCGGTGATCTCGATACGCCGCTGGAATACGGACGCAGCGATCTGTTCGGCAAATTCACATGGGCGTTTGACAGCATGCGGCAGGAGATCCGCCGGGCGCGTGCCTGCGAACAGGAAGCCGTTGAAAACAACAAAACCGTCATCGCTTCGCTGTCCCATGACATCAAAACGCCGGTTGCATCCGTCCGCGCCTATGCGGAGGCGCTGGAGCTCGGCATGGACGGCGATCCTGAAAAGCGCGCACAGTATGTCAGTACGATTCTGCGGAAATGCGACGAGATTTCGCAGCTGACCGACGATATGCTGACACATGCGCTCACCGAGCTGAACCGGCTGCGCATGGAGCCGGAGCGATTCGATCTCGGCGAAACGCTGGAAAAGACATTGGCGGATATTTCAGCGGGCGCAGATGATCTGCACTGCGAAAAACCGTCTGAACCGGTCTTTGTTGTTGCGGACAGAAGCCGCATGGAGCAGCTGATCGGCAATCTTGTGAACAATGCCCGCAAATATGCAAAAACGGAAATCCGCGTCACGCTGACGCAGGACGCGGACACGGTATCGCTGCGCGTCCGCGATTACGGCGCGGGCATTCCGGACAGTGAGCTGCCGTTTGTATCCGGCAGGTTCTACCGCGGCAGCAATGCGAAGCAGGAAAAAGGCGCCGGTTTTGGACTGTATATCGTCCGGTATATTGCAGAACAGTCCGGCGGCAGTGTCAGCCTGAAAAACTGCACGCCCGGGCTGGAGGTAACAGTCACACTGCCGGCCTTAAGGATTTCTTAATTCCTTCTGTGGTATCATGTGTACAGAACGCGGACGAAAGGAGTATCCACATGAAAAACGCGATCATATCCGCCAGAGGCGTCTGCAAGAGCTTTGCGCACAACGGCGGGCAGGTACACATTCTGACGGGACTTGACCTCGACATTTACGAGGGGGATTTCACGGTCATTATGGGCGCATCCGGCTCCGGCAAATCGACCATGCTTTACGCACTCTCCGGCATGGACAGGGCAACCGGCGGACAGGTGCTCTTTCAGGGCGAGGACATTGTCAAAATGCGTGAAAAGAAGCTCGCGGCACTGCGGCGGAGCAAATTCGGCTTCATTTTTCAGCAGATGCATCTTGTCAGCAACCTCTCGCTGTTTGAAAACATCACCGTGCCCGGATATCTGAATCAGACACGTTCCGCTGCTGATACCGATCAGCGTGCAGAACAGCTGATGGCGCAGATGGGCATCGCAAAGATCAAAACACATCTGCCTGCACAGTGCTCCGGCGGTGAGCAGCAGCGCTGTGCGATTGCCCGTGCGGTCATCAATTCGCCGGATATGCTCTTTGCGGACGAGCCGACCGGCGCGCTGAACCGGAAAAACACCACGGAGGTGCTCGATCTGCTGACAGAGCTTAACCGCGCCGGGCAGAGCATTCTGATGGTCACGCACGATGCGCGGGCAGCCTGCCGTGCATCCAGACTGATTTATATTGAGGACGGCAAGGTTGTCGGGGAACTGGAGCTGCCGTCATATACGGAAGCAGAAGAAAAAAGCCGGGAAACACAGATCAGTGCGTGGCTCGCCGCGATGGAATGGTGAGGTGCGCCGTGAGAAGTATTCTGAAGCTGATGCGCGCCAATATCCGGAGCGGCAGGGGCGCGTTCAAAAGCATGATTCTGCTGATGCTGCTGCTGACGTTTTCCTTTTCCGGCACGGTCAGCAACGATGACCGTCTGCATGAGGCACGGACGGAACGGTTTACGGAAGCCGGGGTTCCCGATCTGCTGGTCTGGATCTACGATGATCTGCTGACAGAAGATATGCTGCATGATGTTCGTGAGAACCCGCATGTCCGGTCTGTTGATACAAAGCAAAGTCTTCTGTTTGTGCATGCGCCGCTGGTCGGTGAAAAGGAGGCGGATGTCCGCCTGACACTTCATGCCTGTGAAAGCGGCATCCGCGTGTTCGACGACGATTTCCGCGATTATGCCGCGGACAGTACCCTCTCGGACGGCGAAATCTGGCTGCCCTCCAAGATGCGGCTGAATGACGGTTTTGAGAAGGGCACAGAGATCACCCTGCAAACAAACGGAGGCTATGACGAAACCTTTACGGTCAAGGGCTTTTATGAGGATGTCATAAGCGGATCCATTACATTTTCAGGCTATAACTGTATTGTCACACAGCACGATTTTGAACGGATTGCTGCGGAAAAGACCGATTCGTTCTTCGGAAACGAGCGGAATGTCCTCTCAGTCAGACAGCTGTTCATTGACGGCACGGGCGCGCTCAGTCAGGCGGAGCTGCGGCGGGAGCTCAGTCAGAACACCGCGCTCATCAGCACGGCAAACAGTGCCTTCACACGCGAAATGCTTTCGGACAGCGTGGAGGTGTTCTCAAAGATCGGCACGCGCATTGTTGCTGTTTTTTCCGCACTGCTGCTGACGGTCGTACTGATTATGATGTTCAGCAGCATCCGTTCCTCGATTGAGATGGATCAGGCGGAGCTCGGCATTCTGAAATCGCAGGGCTTTACCGCCGGACAGATCAGTCTGGCCTATATCCTGCAATATACGCTTGCGTTATGTATCGGCGCAGTGCTGGGCATCGCGGCATCTGTGCCCGCCTGCCGCTATCTGATTTCCATGTGGAAGATCCTGACCGGCATCCGCTCGGGAACCGGCGTTTCGGTTCTCAAATGTGCCGTATTGAGCATCTGTATCATTCTGATCTGCGCTGTATTCATTTTTGCGGCAACGGCAAAGATCAGGCGGATTTCTCCGGTCTGTGCGATTTCCGGCGCAAAGAGCGAGGTGTATTTTGACAGCCGTCTGAATGTCCGCATCCGGAAAAAGCCGCTGGCATTTTTCCTTGCGCTGCGCCAGCTCAATTCCCGCAGGAAGAGCTATCTCGGCACGGCATTCATCGTGATTCTGCTGACGTTTTTTATCATCAGCATTATGATACTCACAAAGGGACTCGACGGCGATCAGCTCTTTACGGATATCACCGGAGAAATCAGTATGAGCGATACAAGCGGATTCCGTCTGCCCGATGCCGATGAAGCGGAAGCTGCAATCCGGCAGATCGACAGCAATGCGCATTTGCTGACGGAGAGCTATCACCGGATGCTCGTGGACGGAGAGCTGTTCGCCGTTCACGCTTACCGTTCGCCGGAGGATGTGTTCAAAGCGCTGAAAGGACGTGTGCCGCAGTATGACAATGAGATCATGCTGACCGAAGCCGTTTCCGAAGAGATCGGCAAGCAGATCGGCGACAGCGTGACAGTGACCTATCAGGGGCAGGAACAGGAATTCATCGTGACCGGCAATTTCCAGAGCACCTGGGAATACGGACTGGTGACCGTTGTAACACCGGGCGGCATGCAGCGGCTCGGGAACAATGAAATTGAGGGTGCGTTTGTCAGGGTATCCGATCCGGCCGGACAGCAGCAGATCATTGATATGCTGAATGAGAAATATGCCGGCAGACTGAAAGCAGAAGCCTTCAAGGAAAGCGGCTATATCACAAACATCAAAGCAATCACGAATATTCTGCTGAATTCCATCTCCTATGCAATCTATGCAGTGCTCCTGACCTTTGCAGCCGTGATTGTTGCAGCGGTCTGCAAGCGGACGTTTATCCGCGAGCGGACAGACTTCGGCATTTTCAAGGCAACCGGATTCACGGTCGGCGGGCTGCGGTTACAGTTTGCCCTGCGCTTTGCACTGATTGCGCTGATCGGCTCGGCGGCGGGCTGTGCAGCCGGAATGCTCTGGTCGCGCAGAATGCTCACCGGCATTTTACAGATTGTCGGGCTGACCGATTTCACCACGGATTATACCCCCGCGATGTTTACGGTTCCGTCCGCGATTGTCTGCCTTTGCTTCTTCCTGACCGCATGGTTCGCTTCACGCCGGATTGCGCATGTCCATGTGCGGGAGCTTGTGACGGAGTAAGCCGGTTGCAGCGTTTCAGCCGCACATGCAGATAAAGCGCTTTTCCGCGCAATGACTGCTCATGGGAGCATCGCCCCAATATCATTTCATCGGTAATGCCGAACAAAGAGCAGCAGCCGCCCGCGGGCGGCTGCTGCTCTTTCTGTATTTATCATTTGCTGCTGCGCTGCCGGATTATTCCTCAACCGGAAAACGTTCGATCTTTCCGGTCAGATAATCAATGTGCAGCCGGACGTCCACTGCGTCAATATCCAGATCACCGTTGAGGTCACCGGCGTTCAGACCGGCAACCGTTCCGCTCAGTACGGCGCGTTTCAGCATCGTCAGATCACGTGCATCAATGAGCTCATCCCCGTTGATGTCACCGTAAATCCAGTCATCTGTCTGTGCCGGTTCATTCGGAAATTTCAGCTTCCACGACATCAGATTGAACAGATATCCCTCGCCGCCCTTGAATACGAAGTACAGATCATGGTTTTTGGTGGCCTTCTCCAGTGCGGCGGTATTGGTCGCAAAATCGTGCCAGCCGCCGGTGTTTTTGACTTCGCCTGTGCCAATCAGTTTGCCGTCCGGCGCATCCAGCCGGACTTCAATCGAAGAACCGCCCGACGGGGACGCATAGCAGAATTCAACCGCATCTGCGCCGTCCCTGAAATCAACATTTTTGAAGCCGATCCAGTCGCCGTTTTCGATATAGCCGACATCTCTGCCGCCCTCCTGCAAATTTTCAATATCGACGCCGCGCTGCATATCATAGGCTGCCGCCTCAACCGCATCGCCGCTCATTGCCGCGCTGCCGCTGCCGACACGCAGCAGATGCTTCGATCTGCTCAGCACCCTGCCGGAGGCGTCGGTCACATAAATGTAGTATTCGCCGGATTCCGCCGGTGTTTTGATCTTTGCGGCTGTGCCGGTCACTTTTGTCATATTGCCGCCCGCCTTGAATGCGGTTGTGCCGGCCGGTGCAAACCAGACCGTTTTGCCGCTGCCTGCGCTGCGAATCGGGATAATCGTATCGCCGGTTGTCGCACAGCTTGCCGGGAACACATAATCCGCATCCGTCATCATATTCTCCGGCATGATGTTCTTGAATGTATCCTGCAAGCCGGAATTGACGCAGATCTCATACTGCTTCTGCGGCCAGACTGCATCTGCCACGACAATGGGCGGATCAATGTCGCAGTCAGGCGGATTCTTGCCCATTTTATTGACGGTCGCATAGGTGCGCTTGATGTTCAGATGATGCTTGATGCCGAAATCCTCGCAGTTGATCGTGTAGGTGACGTCCTTGCTGATATCCAGCACATTGTCAAATTCCTCGATCCATGCTGTGCCGTCGTCATTGTGCAGACCGTAGGTCGGCGCGCCGAAGCCGCCTGCGGGGATGCCGTCCACATAATTCTCGTTGATGACCGTGCCCGGCATCTGTCCGATGGTATAGATTGCGCCGCTGTCATGCAGACGGTTCACCGCGTCGATCACGCGGTTGTAACAGATCTGATTGTTGCGGCAGGTTTCTGAGTCAAGGAACATATTCCAGCCCCAGCCGAGATGAATGCCGTTGTATGCGGTTTTCTGCACCTGATTGCGCAGAATCTTCACGGAATCCACGAAATATGCGGTCACCGCCGCACAGCCGCCGAAGCCGTGTACAACGCTGATGTCATAGAGCAGATTGTCGCTGACCGTATCATTCTTGCAGATGCCCTCCACGCCGCGGGGATATTTCTCTTTGTTTGAGCCGTCGCCGTCCCCGATGTAAACATGCTGCGGATGCCCGATGGTGATGCCCGACGAGGTGATATCCGTGATGTAGTTTCCGGAAACCGTGCAGTTGACGACGTCATTCGGCATGGACAGTCCGTCCGCGCCGGTGTGCTTGATGACATTGCCCGTGAAATGGACGGAATCCGCGTTCGTCACATTGATGACGCCCGGCAGCGTATCGACCATTTCATATTTATACTGGTGCCAGTTGGAATCGGCAAATGCGGTATAGGTCTGCGCGGCCTGACAGGTTGTTTTGCCGTGGGAACCGTCCACTTTCGTCAGCTGATAATCGGTATGCGCAAAGGTGATGCCGCTGAATGTAATGTTCTGTACGCGGTCGCTCGTTGATTTTCCGGAAATCGTAATGAGCTGATCGGCAAACGGCACTTCCACGTCCGCAGCCGCCATATCCTCCCAGTCATACGGATAATAATAGAGCATCTTCGCGGTTTTGTCAAAGTAGAATTCGCCCGGTTCATCCACAAACGAAAATGCATTGTAGATCGTATGCTGACCGCCGCAGTTGAAGGCGCAGTTCCAGCCCGGTGTCTGCGCGATCGCGCCGTATGGCTGCTGCAAAAGCAGAATCAGCGTGCCGCCGTCATATTTCACATCGCGGGTGCAGACGATGTTTTCGTTCCATGTCGTGCCGTTGACGATTTCCAGATCATCAAAATTGGATTCGATCTTCGGCACATCGCCTGCGCGGTATTTCACGCCGTCGGATTTCAAGCCGGAAACCCATGCCCAGTCTGCCTGACCGGCGGTGATGCCGTATTCGCCCCAGCCGCCCTGCGCCTCAACGCGGACACTGCCCATATTGGCGCGGTGATCGTTGACATAGAGATTGCGCAGCTTGGTATCGCGGTTCAGCGGCGCTGCATAGAGATGTTCGTTGTACTTTTCCCAGCCGGTGACCTGCTTTGCGCCGGAAAAGACCGGCGTTTCGCCCTCGTATGCCTGATAGATGATGCGGCAGCCCTCCGGCGCAGAATCCTGTGTATCAAATGCAACGGCCTCCGTCATGCGGTAAACGCCTTCCCGGAAATAGACGACGATGTCGCCGGTCATGCCGTCCTTGATTTTCCGGACTGCATTCCTTGCACCGGCCAGCGTTTGCAGCGGTGCGGCTTTCGTACCGGCATTGCTGTCATCGCCGTCCGGCGAAACATACAGCTCCGCATAGACAGATGCCGCATGCACCGGTACGGACAGTGTCGCCGGAGTATTTGCGAATCCGGCTGTCATCACCGCACTGCAGAGCATGAGCGCAGTTATCCTGTGCTTTTTTCTGTTTTTCATATGAGATACCCCCTAATTTTCCCAGATGCTGTTTTTCTATATTTCATGTAAAAAATGAGCGGAATGTTCAAATTCACAACTCTGAATTATATTATATCATACAATCGTACAAAATTATGTTGATTTTTTTATCTTCCGTGTCAGTTTTTTATTAATTTTGCAAAAGCCATAGCTGCTCAAATCATGGATGTACGGCGAATCAGAATCACATGGAAAGCGAAATGCCCGGCGCTGACCGGGCATTCAAAGTATCGCTTCAGTTTTTGCAGAAAGATGAGATTCGCTTCTTGATCAATCGCGGCAATGACTGTGCCTTTTTCCCGAGAATATCCTCCCAAGTGATATCCTTGCCCGCGACTGTTTTCTGCGTATAATATTTCAGAATATTCTGCGCGTCATCGACGGAAAGCTCACCATCGCCGTTGACATTGGCAGCTTGAATCTGCCGTTCGGTCAGTCCCATGTCATTTCCTGCGATGCGGTTTGTATACGCTTTCAGCGCAAGCTGTGCATCATCGACACTGACCTCGCCGTCATCGTTGATGTCACCGCGCAGCGGTGCAGGGGCGGCAGAGGTTGTAACAACCGGCGTTGTTTCTGTCGGAATCGTCGTGGTGACCGGCGCCGCTGTGGTCGTTGCCTTAGCCGTTGTGGTAGTCGCTTTCGCGGTAGTCGTAGTCGCTTTCGCGGTTGTGGTGGTCGCTTTCGCGGTAGTCGTGGTCGCTTTGGCCGTTGTGGTGGTCGCCTTCGCGGTTGTGGTTATCGCCTTTGTTGTTGTTGTGGTCGCTTTCGCGGTTGTGGTGGTCGCCTTTGCGGTTGTGGTAGTCGCTTTCGCGGTTGTGGTGGTCGTTTTCGCGGTAGTGGTAGTCGCTTTCACGGTAGTCGTGGTCGCTTTGGCGGTTGTGGTGGTTGCTTTCGCGGTAGTCGTGGTAGCGTTCGCGGTCGTGGTAGTCACTTTCGGGGTTGTAGTGGTTGCATTTGCGGTTGTAGTAGTAGCCTTTGC
>JAEEIA010000081.1 GCA_016281125.1 Oscillospiraceae bacterium
AGTGCAACAACCCCCGGAACGGTCAGGACTACCACAACAACGGCCAGTACAACAACCCCCGGAACGGTTAAGGCCACCACAACAACGGCCAGTGCAACAACCCCCGGAACGGTCAGGACTACCACAACAACGGCCAGTACAACAACCCCCGGAACGGTTAAGGCCACCACAACAACGGCCAGTGCAACAACCTCCGGAACGGTTAAGACCACCACAACAACGGGCAGTACAACAACATCCGGAACGGGCAAAACCACCACAACAACGGCCAGTGCAACAACCTCCGGAACGGTTAAGACTACCACAACAACGGGAAATACAGCAACATCCGGTTCCGGTCAGAACGAAACAGTTACTGTTCCGGCGGATGCGGCGGCTGTCATCGCGGATACGGTCAGCGCGAAGAACGGTGAAACCGTCGAGGTCAGTATCCGTATTCAGAATAACCCCGGCATTGCGGCGCTGAGCCTGAAGATTTCCTATGACAATACGCAGCTTAAGCTGCTCGGCGCACAGGACGGAAAGATTCTCGGCACATCGACATTCCTCGCGGGCAACGATCTTACGCTGATTCCGTATACGCTCAACTGGGATGATCTTGCTGACGAAAACAATACCGGAAACGGCGTTGTTGCGAAGCTGAGCTTTGAGGTTCTGCCGGATGCCTCCGGTACGGCAGCCGTGGAAGTGACGCTGAACCAGCCGTCTACCTTCAATGTTGATCTGGATGAGGTCGTGTTTGTTACCGGAAACGGCGCTGTGGAAATCGACAGTTCCGGCGTGACCGGCACTGGCGAACCCGGTACGAATACAACCGACACAGCGCCGGCCGAGAGTACAACGACCACGACGCAGCCGGTCGGTCCCGCAATTATCGGCGGTACGGTGTCGGCAGCAAAGGGCGATACCGTTGAGCTTCCGATCCGTCTGTATAACAATCCCGGCATTGCGGCGCTGAGCCTGAAGATTTCCTATGACAATACACAGCTCAAGCTGCTCGGTGCGCAGGACGGAAAGATACTCGGCACATCAACATTCCTTGCCGGCAACGATCTGACACTGATTCCGTATACGCTCAACTGGGATGATCTCGCTGACGAAAACAACACCGGAAACGGCGTTGTTGCGAAGCTGAGATTTGAGGTGCTTGCGTCGGAAGGTCAGGCGCTTGTGGAGATTGCGCTCAATCAGCCGTCAACCTTCAATGTCGATCTGGATGAAGTCACGTTTGCGACCGGCAGCGGAAAGGTGAAGATCGGCAGCAGCGGTTCGGACGACTTCCTGCTCGGCGACGTCAATCTGGACGGCACCGTCAGCGTGGATGATGCGCAGCTTGCCCTGAAAGCCTATACCCGGCGGGTTGCCGGTGTAGACATGGGGCTGACAGAAAAACAGATCAAAGCAGCCAATGTCAATGAGGACGAAGAGCTTTCTGTTGATGACGCGCAGAATATTCTGAAATATTATACGCAGAAATACGTTGCGGTCAAGGATATCACATGGGAGGATATTCTCGGGAAAAAAACATAGTCATTGCCGCGATTGATCTGAAAAAGGATCCCGTCTTTTAACAGGAATTGAAGTGATATAGTGAATGCCCGGCGGTTGCCGGGCATTTCGCTTTCCATATTCAGCTGATTTGCCTTGCTTCTATTTTTCTGATACTTGAAAATGATTTTCGTATTCAGAAAGAGAGCGATTTGAAAGCTCTCCAGCGTGATACAAGAATTATCATAAAAGCGCTCTTTTCGCGGCACTGATTTTAAGGACATGTGCGATTTCGTGTGCAGCTATCTCAAGTCCGGAACGCCCGTCAGGAGATATGAACAGAACAAAGGATGAAGCAGTATGATACGATCAATCACGCAGTTTGCCATAGGCAAACGTGCGCTTTTTTGTCCGTTTGACTTGATGGAATGGAAGAATTATGGTATAATGGTATGAAGGAAATCAAGCGATATCTTTTCGGGAGGATATGGAAACATGGTTTTACTGATAGAGGGCATTATATTGTGTGCGGTTTTTACGCTGATGGTTTTTGTCATGTCGAGAAAGCCGATCAATACACTTTATAATTATCCGCCGAAGATTCAGGAACGGGTGAAATCCCTGGATGCGTATAAGGACAGCATACCGACGCAGAAGAACAAAATCGCGGCAAAACTTATCGCCTGCGTACTGTTTGTTGTGATTCTGAGCCTGATACTCCGATATATCAATGGATACACGTCCTTTCCGGAGGCGTTCGGATACGGCTTTCTGCTTTGGACGATTGTGAATCTTTGGGATGCAGTCGTGCTGGATATCATCTGGTTTTGCCATGATCCGCACTTTGTGTTCAAAGGAACGGAAGATATGGTGAAGGATTACCATGATTATGGGTTCCATATCAAAGGTTTCTTTATCGGAGAAGGTCTGGCATTGGTCATTTGCGCTCTGGCCGGATTGGTCGTGCAGTTTGTTCTTTAACTTTACACGCGAGCAAACAGTGTAAGACTGAACAAAAAGCAAATTACCGTCAGAAGCAATACTGCCCCGATTCCTTGGTAGTAAAACACCTGTGTTTGCTGCCGTTTATACTGCTAACGGTGTCCTTAGTTTTCAGTAACGATGTCGTTTATAGGTTACACCTCTTCCGTAATGGTTTGAAAAAAGCACCTGCTTTTTCAGCAAGTGCTTCGTGAGTCTATTCGTTTTTCGCGCAATTACAGTGCAATTATCCTGTTTTCATTCCTGAGCAGATAATCATAAAGCCGATGATACAGCCAATCATCATGCTCCGTAATCCAGGCATCTGTTTCTTCTGATTGAGCACCACATGACCGTCCGCATAAACAAACTGTCCGGAATGCATTGCTGAAGCAAATTCTTCGTATTCTCCGTATATTTGGGGACGGCGTCCCCATTCTCAATCCATCGGAGATACCGCTTAAGAAAACATGAAAATCCGGCGGAATCTTGACATTCGCATACCGATGTGATACAATGAAACCAGCAGATCAATCTGCAAAAAGGGGAGGAATCACTATGAAACTGAAACACAGACTGGCGGCAGCGCTCTGCGGCGGCCTGATGCTGCTGACCGCGCTCCCGGTCATGCCGGTGCCCGTCAGCGCTGACGAGATCGCACACGATCCCTCGCGCAACGTCCAGGAGGAGGGCGTCGGCAATCCGTTCAACTTCGGGGAGCGCATGGCGCCGGAGGGCACGTCCGTCACCGAGCTGCGCCAGCTCGCCCACAAAATGACCGTCCAGCAGTGCAAATACGCGCTGTATAAGGAGATCGACGAGCACTGGGAGCTCGTGAGCCTGCGCTTCGGCCAGACTGAGCGCGAAAAGGTCTATGCGCTGTTCCTCGGCGTCGCCACGCTGGAATCCACGCTCGGCGGCAACGGCGACGGCGCCGACATCGAAACCGCGTTCTCCGAGGGCTTCGGAAAAAGCTCCGCCCATGCCTACGGCTCGCTGCAAACGGCCGTCACCGCGTTCCGGGATCCCGGCACCAGCTTCATGCAGGAGGAGGACGTTCCCGAGCTCGAATGGTATGACCTGACGCAGGAGAACTTCTACGACGCGATCATCTCCAATCATATGGGCGTGCGCAAGATTATCCATTTTATCCGGCAGGCCAAGGTCGATTATAACCTGGAAGGCTGGCAGGTTGTGCGCGGTGCGCTCAAGGGACACAATACCGGCTGGGCGAATTATACCGGCGATAACGACGGGTATTATGCGAATTATCCGGACGAGGGCGCGGCGCTCGCACAGTGGTATTACGAGGAGGGACACCTCTATGACAATGTGTTTACGTGGACGAAGGGCGAAGTTGCCGCAAAGCAGCGCGCGGGTCATCCGTGGGAGGACTGGTGGTATGACAAGGAACCGAGCCTTGATCCGGTGAGCAGTCAGCCGCAGACCACACCGGCACCGGTCACGACGACGACCGTCAATACCACCGCAACAACGGAAACCACGCCTGTCGTTGACCCGGGGACGCTTATGGGCGACATTAATTTGGACGGTTGGGCAGACATCGCGGATGCGGTGCTGCTGACGAAGTATCTGTGCGGCTCTGAGCAGCTGAGCGAAAAGCAGGCAAAGGCCGCGGATATGGACTTTAACCGGAAGGTTGACGCGAAGGATCTGAGCTGGCTGAAACGGATGCTGATGCGCTGAATTTACGTACAGGGGATTTTTGCACGGAATTTGTGCAAACTGCCGAAATCCAAGAAAATGCGAAAATCCCCTTGACTTTTCCCCTCTGTTTTGCTATAATAGGTGAGTAGTGAATGCGAGTGTGCTGGAATTGGCAGACAGGCACGTTTGAGGGGCGTGTGTTTCGGCGTACGGGTTCAAGTCCCGTCACTCGCACCACTTTTTTTCTGCCCTAGGCGGCAGACGATGACAGTTTTACCATGTGGAAAGATGGCTGAGCTGGTCTAAGGCGCACGACTGGAAATCGTGTGTGCGTTAATAGCGCACCGAGGGTTCGAATCCCTCTCTTTCCGCTTTTGCAAAAACCGCGTATCTGCTAGAAAATCAGCCAGATACGCGGTTTTTCTATACTCTCGAAATACAGTCGGAACTGCGTGTACGGCGTTCTAAATGCATGAATTCACACGAAACTGCATAGAAAGTCACACGAAAAGTCACACGGAAGACGCATCTTCTGTGTATTGGACAGAGAATCGGAATGCAGCAGCTTGCAACCTGTTCTCACTCCTGAACCTCGCCAAAAGTCATATAAGTCACACGGAAGCCCTGCGTTATGATATAATCCCCTTAGAGTAGACACACAAAAAACAAAA
This sequence comes from Oscillospiraceae bacterium, assembly GCA_016281125.1. Classification (GTDB taxonomy): domain Bacteria; phylum Bacillota; class Clostridia; order Oscillospirales; family Ruminococcaceae; genus Firm-04. The sequence goes on from JAEEIA010000081.1 coordinate 4,809, forward strand.
GTGTGAAAACTCTAAGGGGGTTATTTTGTGACAAGAGGAAGTAAGCTAACAAATGAAGAACGCATAGCTGCAGTTCAGGAGTATCAAGATGGA
>JAEEIA010000001.1 GCA_016281125.1 Oscillospiraceae bacterium
ATTTGAAGCGGCTGATCTGAAACAGTTTGCAGAGCTGGCGGGCTTTGATGTGATCCTTTGTGAGAAAGGAAACATTTATAAGCCGGAAGACGGAACGATTCTGCATTGTTTATGCAGAAAATAAATACGGCAAATTCTGATTTATCCGATTAGTCAAATACATACAATGCCCCGAAGCAATTTGAAATGCTTCGGGGCAAAACTTCTATATGGGTATCCGTCATATCCGGACCGGGCAGTGTTTTCCTGTATATGACTGCTTTGCCGGAGCTGCAGAAATTGATGTGTCATGCCGCTGTTTGAATCCGCCGGATCAGCTCCTCCGCCGTCCGGTTCAGGAATGCCGTGTCCAGCGCACGGATATAATGCGCCTCCAGCTCGTCGTGGATCCGCAGTGCCTCTGAAAGCAACGCTGCGGTCTGCGCTGCGGCTGCCTGTTCCGTCCGGATACAGAACCGCAGGAGCGTCCGCTGTGTACGCAACTCCGTGCCGTAAAAGCGCTGCATGCGCACCGTGCTGACAGGCGTCAACCCGATGCTGTCCGGCAGCGCGTATGAAGCCGCGACAGTCAGCGAGAGCGCAGGGAGCACCAGCAGCTCCGGCGCACGGTCTTTCCGCGTCAGCGAGCGCGTGATCTCTGCGTTCACCCCGCGTGCAGCGGCTTCCTCCGAGAGCGCCGTCAGCAGCTGAGCAGCCGCCGTATGTGCAGGATCATCCAGCAGCATCAGGTCACAGTTCTCCGGCAGATAACACACTCGCCCCGCAGGCGTCAGTGCGATGCGCCGGCGTTCAAGGATTTCGCCTTTTCTGGTGCTCTGCGGCAGAATGCGCGCCGCGAGCCTTGCCGCATACTGCGTCAGCTTTTCGCGCAGGAGCGCCCTTTCACCGATCTCCGCAATCTGCTCCTCCATGGCGGCGATGCCCGCCAGTCCCTTGCGTGCCTGCAAATGCGCTGCCTGATTTGCCGCATAGAGCATACGCACCGCTTCTGCGGATTCGTGCAGGGATGCGCGGTCAAGCCCCGCGCCGAGATCCGTGACCGTGCCTGTCACATGGGGCAGCGCCGGGTCTGCCGCATGGGGCGCGGTTGCATCCGCAATGAACACGCCGCGGTTTTCCAGCACGACCGCATCCAGCGATTGCGGATCCGACGCGCAGTGATAACAGGAAACGTCCTCCCCGGCAAAGGCCGCCGCAATCCGCTTCATCAGCGTGGATTTGCCCGTTCCGGGGCCGCCTTTCAGGTAATAGCCGAAACAGTGCCTGTGCGCTGCATAAAATGATGTGACAAAGCCCTCCGGCGATGCTCCGCCCAGAAAATATGTATTGCTCATGGTATCCTCCCGGTTCCGGCCTGCGCCGTTTGCCTTATCCTATGCAGCAGCGCCGGTTTGGTGACAGTTCTTTACGGAACGGGCGAAAGCACGGGTTTTACTTTTTTCGCACATGCTTGCCGGATGCTCTTGACATTTTCTGCGGAATCGACTATAATAATTCAGTGTTTAGATTATGTTTCGGAGGTGGAGTATGCATATGAACGGCAGTAAGCGAATGCGGACGGCGATTTCCTGTATGCTTACGGCGCTCTGCCTGAGCGGCTGTTCCCGCGATGAATTCTTGCAGACGCCCCCCGTGACAACACCTGCCGTTACGACCGTCACAACCGAGGCAGCGCAGACAGAGCCCCCGGTTACCACGACAGACGCACGCCCGGTTCAGCCGCTTTCGCGTCCGGTGGTGCTTGACGACGAGGGGCGGCATCTGATTCAGAAGGTTCCGCATTATACGCAGTTTTCGGATTATTACACCGCCTGTGAAACGCTGGCGGGGGTATCTCTGCTGCGGTATTACGGCATCGACATGACGCCGGATCGCTTTCTGGACGGCTTTCTCCCGGTGGCGGATAATCCTGGCTTGGGGGCTGACGGCAAAATGTACGGCGAGAGCCCGTGGCTGTATTTCATCGGCGATCCGCGGAGCATGGACGGCTTCGGCTGTTACAGCGGCGCACTGGTGCGCGGCATCAACAAGATCAAAAAGGGTCTTGCAAAGGGACTCCGCGGGCAGCCCCTGGAAAAGCTCTGTGAGCAATATGTTGATAAAGGGCAGCCGGTTGTGATCTGGGCGACGATGTACATGGAGTATCCGCAGCAGTCGATGAGCTGGTATCTGTCAGACGGGCAGCTTTTCACGTTCATGGTGCCGGAGCACGCGCTGGTGCTGATCGGGTATGACGACGACTGCTATTATTTCAGTGATTCGCTGCAATATGAGGATGTGGTCGGCTATGACAGGGACATGACGGAAACGGCATACAACATGCTGCAAATGCAGGCTGTGGTGATAGATCAGCAGGTGCTCGGGGATGTGCCGGATTTCTGGCGCAAGCCGGCGGATGTGCTTTACGAGGAAACAGAGGCGCAGGAAGTTTACGAGGAACCGTGGTATGCCTGGGAATACTGGTAAACCGGTGCAAAGCCTTTCCTGACCGCGGGGGCGATGCGGCAATCGTATCCCCATTTCATTACAAAGAGGAGGAATCACAATGGCACTGCCGAAGGATCCGTTTATTCTGTTCAGCTATGTAAACACGCAGCTGCGGGACAGCGGCGTGACACTTTCTGAATTCTGCGCGCAGCAGGGAATCAGGGAGGACGAACTGAAATCGCAGCTTGCAGCGGCGGGCTTCCGCTATGATGAAGCAAACAGACGGTTTCGCTGAGAAACCGGAAAAAGCAGGAAAATGTAAAACAGTCGGCATCCGGTTTGTTGCCGACTGTTTTGTTTTTTGCCGGGCAGTTGCATTTTACTGCGATTTATGATATAAGCGGGCAGTGCCCGCATCCATTTCATCCCCCATATTGGCAAATTCAGAATGAAAAAACACTTCCCCCCATTGAATTTTACGCAATAATATGATATAATAGCCGTAGTACGCTGGCCGGATTTGTCCGGCTCTGCTGATTGCCGCAGGGAGGTGCGCATGAAACTGCCGGAACAACTGGAAACGCTGCTGAACGGTCAGCCCTTTTCCGAGGAAACCGCGGGGCTTTCTGCTGAGACTGTCCGGATTTATCCCGACAGCGTCCTCAAAGCTGAGCCCGTTTCACAAAAGGCTGCGGATCATGTCCGGATGCTGCGATGGATGCACGGAAAGCTGCCCGTGCCGGAGGTGCTCTGCTGCGAATCCGATACGGATAACCAGTATCTGCTGATGTCCCGGATTCATGGGGAACGCGCCTGTGCGCCGCGCTATATGGAACAGCCGGAGCTTCAGGTCAGGCTGCTTGCGGAGGCGCTGCAAATGCTCTGGAATACCGATGCGGCGGACTGCCCGCTCGTGTATTCGCTGGACGATATGCTTGCGCGCGCCGAAGAACGCGTCGCGCAGTTTCAGGTTGATACAAGCGATCCGGATATCTACGGTGAGGACGGCTTTTACAGCCCCGCCAAGCTGCTGCAATGGCTGCGGGTACACCGTCCGGAGCCGGATCCTGCGCTGTCACACGGGGACTTCTGCCTGCCGAATCTGCTGTTTTCCGGGGATTCCCTTGCGGGCATGATTGATCTGGGGGATGCGTGTGTTTTTGACCGCTGGTATGACATTGCACTCTGCTGGCAGAGCATGTACCGCAATTTCAACGGCTATTACGGCGGCGCCGTTTACAGCGGCTGGGATCCGCTGCGATTGTTCCGTGCGCTCGGCATGGAGCCGGACTGGAACAGAATCCGGTTTTACATTCTGCTGGATTCTCTTTTCTGAATACACAAAACCCGCAGACAGCTTTCACTGCCTGCGGGTTTGTTTTTATGCTCTTGCTCAGAATGCCTGGTCGAGATCGACGTACTGCACCTGACCGAACACGGCATCGCCGTTGCGGTTCGTCAGATCCTTGAGCGACGAAATGATCGAGGCGTTGATATTCTCGGACTTCTTCGCAACCGCAATCTTATATTCTGCGGTAACCTGTCCGGCCGGCGTATCATGCGGTGTCAGCAGGATGGCGTGTGCCGTGTTGACGCTGTTGATAACCTCATTGTAAGCATTTGTCGTATCGTCCGACGGAATCACGATGAGGAATTCATCGGAGCCGGTACGGTAGATCGTGCCGTTGACAAAGACCTTGCGCAGCGCCGTCACCGTCGAAAGGAGCACCTGGTCGCCCGCGTCGTTTCCGTAGGTGGAATTGATCAGGCTGAATCCGGAAATATCAAAGAATACGAAGTAATAGCAGCCTTCGGGGCGCTTTTCCAGCTTTGCCGCATCCATCGAGAAGGAAACGCGGTTGTTTGCTTCGGTCAGCAGATCCTTGAACATTGCAGTGGTCAGGGACTGCTTGGTCTTTTCGGTCTTGACAACCTGCGAGGACAGCTTCTGGTTGATCTGCTCCTGCTTCTTGTTGATCACGCTGAACACGATGATCATGCCGAGCATCAGCAGGCCGAACAGCATCAGGAACATGCGCATCAGGTACGCAACGCGGTAAACCTCGCCCTTGTTGTCGTTGATCATGAGGATCCAGTTGTGATCCTTCATGTAGGAGTACGATGCGATATAGGAATCGCCGTCGGTGCCGCGGAATTCAAAGTTGCCGGGCTGGAGATCCTCGCCGTTTCTTGCGCGTGCGCAGAGCGTCTTGACGGTTTCGTCCTCTGCCACCTGAGATATCATGTAATCGTTGCGGTGGAAGATGTAGGTGTCGTCATTGACGTTGACCATGCTGTAATAGGAGTTGCTCAGGTCGCGGTTTGCGAGGTTGTGCAGATCCGCAATCAGGCCGTCCGTGAAGATGCCGATACCCACAAGGCCGATCGGCTGTCCGTTTGCCCAGACTGCCTTGTACATGGACACGATCTGCTTGCCGCTGGCAGGGGAGAGGATGATGCCGGTGTCATATACGCCGTTTCCGGCGTCAATCATGGCCTGCTGGAGCGCCGTGCGCGGGCCCTCGTCCTGACGCGTTGTCATGCCGACGATTTTGCTGTTCGTATGCGTGAGCACCTTGGTATCCCATGTGCTGGCGTAGATGCCCTCCAGGAACGCGACGTCGCGGGAGAAGTTTTCCGTATATTCCTGTGCAATCGCAAAATATTCCGGATCATTCGGATGAAGCATCAGATCGGTGATCTGTGCGGCGCGGCTGTACGCGGTCAGCGTCTTTTCCGCATTTGCGACGTAGTTGCTGACGATCTGTGCGCGCTCCTCGGTGATCGTCGCCATATGGTCGAGCGCGTTCTTGCGCGTGGTATAGCTGACGAATGCCGTCGTGATAACAAGCAGAATCAGCATGACGACGATTTGCAGGATGAGCACGCGGTTGACAGTCGATTTTTGAGAGGTTCCCTTCTTAGCCATTGTTTACAATACTCCCTTTCTGATATTCAAACCCTTATTTTATTTTTTTCTGAATAGTCCGCCGAAGCCTTTTTTCTTTTTCGGCTGTTCTTCGTCTGTATCATCGTCGTCGTCAACTGTGTTGAGGAGATCGGTAACCTTGTTGCGCAGGAGATTGGCGTCATTGGTTGCCTCGGGAATCTGCACGGAAACGGCAGAAACGGAGGTGACTGTCGGTGCAGCATTAAACTGCTGGCTGATCTGCTGGCTGACCGGCTGACTGACGCGGCCGTCCGCATGGGTGCGCTGCTTCGGCATAATGCGGTTGAAGAATTCTGCGATGGGAACCGCACGGTCCATCATCATGATTTCGCAGCGGATGTTATCTGGGTTCAGCGTCAGAATGCTGCGCATGCAGTCATCACATGGGAGCAGCGGCATTCCGTTTGCGCAGGACATCAGAAGCAGCGTGCAGACCGTGCTTTCGCCAGCGGTTTTCATGGCGCGCATGGCCTCAATCTCCGCGTGGATGTTGCGCTGGATGCCGTTGATCGTGTCGCGCCGGTTGAAGCCTGTGTAGAGTCTGCCGGAGATGCCTGCTATGACGCATACGGTATCATCCGGGAGCACCTGTTCACCGCTCATTGCGCGCTGTGCGGCTGCATCCCGCGCCTGCTGGAAGATCATTTCATAAGTCACTCTTTTTAACCACCTTTCTCAGTTACGGGATCGGGAAATAATTAAGAATTATAGGATATATATGCCCAAAATTTAAAATTGTCCTCTCTGTTTTTATGATTATAACACAAAAATCATGCGCTGTCAACTGTTACGGGCAAAAAAATACCAAATTCACGGTAATTTTTTTTATTCACGTTATAATTCCGGCAGATATTACAAGCTGGAATTTATCACGTAAAATGCAGGAAGAACCGGGAACGCAAATTGTTGCGTGATGTACGGAAACTGGAATGTATGGCAAAAAATATGATAATATTGCCTTGCGTGCGTACAACCTTAGAAATATACAAAACGTATACAGAATACAGACTATTACAGTGATGTAATTTATTCGCTGCAGGACCCGGCGCGGCTGTGTACGGAAATACCGGGCCGATACCGTTTCAGGTCGTGAACGCTGATGTTTTCCGTATTTCCCTGCACCGGCGTCCGAGCTGCGGTACGCGTCCGGCGTTCATGCGGAAGTTTGATGCCGTTCGGAACCGGCAGGATTTTTCTGTATAATTTGCAAATTTGAAAAATACGGAAGAAAAATCCCGAAAACTGCGCTTTTAGGCCGATATTCTGCGCGGCATCCGGAACAAAGTACGATACTTCACAAAGAAGTTACGATTTATCAAGAAAAAAATGCGATTTACCCCTTGCTTTTTTTTCGATTATATGGTATAATATACGATATACGGAGTGTATAAAGATTTTAATAGGGAAGTTACATGATCCGGTGCATTTTGCAGCGGCAACAAGACGATAGAAGGGGTGCTTATTTATGACCTATATGCTGAATGATATTGACGAAGCAATAGATCGCAAATTCCTCGTGACGAAGACCCTGAGCAATCAGGTGCAGGCGGGAACCATTGTGCATATCATGGATGCACTCAATAACAAGGACGGCACGGTGACGGTCTATTACCGCATCACCTATACCAAGCAGGACTATACGGTCAAATTTGACAATGTCAAGCAGTTCTGCAAATGGGCACGTCCGGATAACTTCATCGCCCGCCATTATGAGAGCTTTAATATCAAGGAGATCCAGCGCTATGTGAAGCTGAAGGACAGAACCTTCACGTCGTTCTGCCTGCCGCTGATTCTGCTGGCTGTTGCCGTGATCTGGGCGATCTGCTGGCTGCTGATCGGCAAGGAAACCTTTACGTATATTCTGGCTGCTGTGCTGACTGTCGCAGCTGCCGTGCTGATTACGTTCACGTACCGCTCCAGCCGTCAGAAGGAGCTGATCAAGCTGTACAGCAAGGTCAGTGCGAATTCCAACTGGCGCGTCAATTTCAAGTAAGCTGCGCAATGCAGGGATACCTTTTTTCAAATATGCACCAAAGGCCGCACAGGATGCCTGTGCGGCCTTTCTGTTGTCTGCATTGTGCCGTCAAAAAAGCCCGTATCCTTGTTGTCCGGATACGGGCTGTGTGTTACATGCCTTTTTTATAGTTGAAGTTGTTTTTCGCAACCTTCTTACGCTCCTTGGCGTTCTTGAGCATCTCTTCCTTGGAAAGGCCGGTTGCATCGGCTTCCGCGGCGTCCGCCTCTGCGGCAGCATCGTCATCCAGGAAGTTGTTCAGGCGCTTTCTGAAAGCACCGCCGCTGCCTGCACCGAGATTCTGGGAAACCAGCGTGCTGGTCGGAACGGCAGAAGCATGCACAGACTGCACTGCACCCGTTGCCGGATTATGCGGCATATAGGTGCTGGGCTGCTGCTGCGGGGGAATATAGCTGCTCTGCGGATAACCGCCCTGCTGCGGATAGCCGCCCTGCTGGGGATAACCGCCCTGCTGCGGGTAGCCGCCCTGCTGCGGATAACCGCCCATCTGCGGGTAGCCGCCCTGCTGCGGATAGCCGCCCTGCTGCGGATAACCGCCCATCTGCGGGTAACCGCCCATCTGGGGATAGCCGCCCTGCTGCGGATAACCGCCCTGCTGGGGGTAGCCGCCCTGCTGCGGATAGCCGCCGCCCATCTGGGGATAACCGCCCTGCTGCGGATAGCCGCCCATCTGCGGATAAGCGCCGCCCTGCTGCCCGTTGAACACCGGGAACTGGAAGCCGTGCGCATCACCGCCGCCCATCTGCGGATACGGCTGCTGCTGCGCGCCTGCCTCGGGCTCAATCGTTTTGACATCATCCGTTGCGGTATTCGGTGCCGCAAAGAACGGATTGCTTTCATCTATCTGAACGCCGCCGACAAATTCAGTCTGCTGACCGAGCTTTTTCTTGGCCGGAGCAGGTGCAGCCTCTGCATCCTCAAATCCGCTGAGGAAATCGCTGACCTCCTCATGCGAAACCGGGATAATTGCAGAAAGCTCCTTGCTCTCTGTATCGGAAACGGCAACGGCGCATGCAGCATTCGCCATATTGGCCTTGACCAGCTGCTTCAGAGCATCTTCGGAGGGCTCTCTGACGGTACCGTCCGCAACAAGAACCGTGACCATGCCGGATGCGAACTTTGCACCGATGAGTGCGCTGACCGCCTGCATTTCGGATTCCGTGCGCACTGCTTCACCGTCGGCAAAGCTGACGCCGGTGGAACCGCTGACGATGCTGTCGCGGTCCGCAGAAATCAGCGTGACGGATGCCTCCGGGATCGCTGCGAACTCCGGAAATGTGTCTTTCACTTTCAGTGCAAACGCTTTTGCGGTGCTGATAAGCTCCATGACTTCCATATTTCACCAAACCTTCCTTAATCTCTGAACGCCGCGCGACGGATATCAGTCTGTATTTTTCAGCGCAGCCAGACGCTTTGCTTTTCTCTCTGCGGCATGGGCTTTGTTGTCTGCGGCCTTCTGCCGGAGCACGGGCGCCATTTCCGTGAGCAGCTCGCGGTCGCAGATGCACGAAAGGGAGATATCGTCCTCTGTGCCGAAATGCGAACGCTTGACCAGATTCTTCTGCACGGATTTGCCGAATTCCTCCAGCCGGTCGAGCTGACCGGTGAGGATCAGGTGATACTCGAGGAAATCGTCCTCATTGCTGAACGAGGTGTAAAGACCGTCTGTGGATGTGAACATGGCAATGACCTTTTCATGCTCGGTATAGAAGCTGTTGAACATGGAAGCAGCATTGCTGTTGCACATGGATGCGGTCATATTGGCGGGGGCGGATTCATCGTAATTCATCGGCATGACGGGCGTGCCGTCCTCAAACAATGCGACAAGGCTGCCGTCACCGATCTGGAATCCGAACTGGAAGCCCTTTCCGGCAACCGCGACAATCAGCGTTGTGCCGTAATAGGATTCCTTTGGAATTGCCTGAAATTCCTCTTTTGAAAACTTCTTTGATTCCTCAAGCCGGACAGGATTCTGCTCCAGATGGCGCTGGACGCGGGTATTCCAGTTGACGATGATCTGTTTTTCGATATTTTTGATGACCAGTCTGTGGTTGGCCGGAAAATCCTGCTCAAACCGCTCCGGATCCATATAGAACCGACGGACGGTTTCGAGTGCCGCCTCCACTGCAAACTGCGAGCCGACATGGCTCCGGAAATATTTTTTGCTGCCGTGTCCGTCAGCTGCGACGGCAATGGCGTAGTGCTCGTTGACCTCATATGCCGAATGATCCTGACACACAAGACCGGTAGCTTCGTGGCTCGCGCCGATAACAGAATGGCTGAAACCGCCGAACATCGCAACAGGCCCCCTTGAGTGATGGTAATTTTGTAATGCGCAGATCCGCGGGATTACCAGCCGGTATCGAGCGAGATTGCGTCTGCGTCACCGAGATTCGTCATGGAATCCTGGATCTGCTGACCGAGCAGCTTCTGTTTTGCAGAGCGCACTTCCTCTTCGGAAAGCTCATGGTTGACGTCGTCGGAGAGCGTCATACTCTTGCTGCCGATCTGGGCGGAGGTGACTGCGATGATCTTGATCATGGCAGCAAGCTGTCCGCCGGAATACGCATGAACAACGGTATCCTTGGAGCCGGTGAATTCCTCGAGCATCTCGTCATTGGCTTCGCTGCCGATGCCGAGTGCGGCCTTCAGACCGAACTTATACCAGCTGTTCTGCTTCAATTCCTCAAGCGCTTCCTTGTAGTCGTCCGACGGATAGCCGTCCGTCATCAGGAAGATGACCGGTGCGAACGACAGGGAAGGCGAATTGAGGAAGCTGTTGCGGGACATTCTGGAGGAGAGCTCACGGAATGCCTCGCCCATATTGGTCACGCCGTCCGCGCGCAGACGGGACCATTCAAAGTCTTCGATCAGGATCGGCTCGGAGTACATCCAGCGAACCTGTGTACCGAAGGTCAGCACGGCGATCTTGACATCGGTGTCTGCTTCACCGACTCTGCGGATCTCCGGAATCAGCTCCTCCATAACGGTATTGAGCTCACCGATCTTCTTGCCGACCATGCTGCGCGAGGTGTCGATCAGGAAGAAGATGACGAGGCTCTTTTTGGAAACGCCGGTTGCGCTCAGCGGATCGTCGTCATCAAAGTCGAACAGCGCATCATCGGGTTCCTCAACGGGAGCAGGAGCGGCCTTGCCCTCTGCTGCCGCCGCAAGATTCTGAAGCGATGCCGCAGTCGCTTCCATCGCTTTTGCAGCATCCTCCGGCAGCTTATCCGCCGGATTGCCCGTCGGCTTGTTTTTATTGTCCTTACTCATTATTCAGATACTTCCTTTCCTCCAAAATGCGGATGCATCATTGGGCATCAGAGCGATGCCGTCACCTCACCGAAATCAATGATCAGGCCCTGCCAGATCGGGAAACCCTTTCCGGGCGGAATCTCGTAGAAATCGCCGTCCGGCATTTTTGCGCGCCATGTTTTGTCGGACATGTTCTTGAAGCCCAGCACACCGGGCTTCAGCTTGTTTTCGACAAGCATACCGGCGACTGTCTGAAAGTCCTCGGAATCCGGATCAATCTCACAGTCATAGAAGACGGATCCGACATACAGCGGCATACGGTTTTTGCGGTTGCTGAATTTGAGCGTTTCAAAGATTGTACCGCATTGCGGGCATTTATAGGTCTTGAAATCGACCATCTTGAACATGGATGTGAAATTGGTTCTGCCGCAGGTACACTGGATAATCTCGGAACGAAGGCGGATGAAGATCTTCTGCCATTCGTTCTCAATGATCCGCTTGTTCGGATCGGAGATGCCCAGCGTAAAGGAGCGGATGAACGCGTCCTTGACATAATCGGGATAAATGCGCCAGAACTTGATCACGTTGTCGTGGATGCCGCGGACGGGGCGGTTGCTGGCGTCATCCGGGTCGTAGATAAAGACTGCGTTCTGACCGTAATGCTTCAGCTCTGAGGATTCGGTCAGGCACACGTCCTTGACGACCTTTTCGCCCTCCATCGGATCGCCGCGGAACAGCAGCTTGAAGAGCACGACCGCGAGCGAATATTTATCCGTCTGGACATTCGGCTTTGCAACGCCGCGGACGACCTCCGGCGCCATATATCCGGGCTTGCCGCCGATGCCGAAGTTGCTGCCGTCCGGTGCGATGTTGTCGCAGTCACAGACGAGCACGGCGCCGGTATCCATATTGATGAAGAAGCCGCCGTCGTTCAGGTCCTGATAGCTCTTTCCGGCACGATGGAGCTGGCGGAACGCATTGACGATGTTGATGACCGCCGTCACCATTGCGTACAGGCTGGTGAACCGCACGGGCGTCTTTGTGGAACGTCCGGTCAGCGGATCGACCGAGAGCTTGTAGGTGTTGAGGATATCGACGAAGGAATCGAAGCTCTCGGGCTTCAGCTCCATGAGGTAGCCGAAGGTGCCGTCCTCTTTTTCCTTGGTCAGGTATTTCGGCCACAGGAACTTATTGCTCGGGGGACCGTCACTGATATTGTTCTGGATATTCTTGCGGAACGCCTTGGGGTTCTTCATCTTGTCGATGTCATACCACTTGAGCGCCCATTTCATGCCGTTATACCGGACGAGGTAGACGATACCCTGTCCGCCGCTGCCGATGACACCGAGTACCTGCGCTTTGCCGCCGTACTCCATTTCGACTTCCTGGCCGATCGAAAGCTCTACCATACGAATCTGTCCTCCCGTATTTTAGTAATGTAAGTCCGAGAATGATGTCCGGATTCAGCGCGATGCCGCCGGGAGATAGGTTTCTACCGGAATTGCATTGCTGAGGCAGTATTTGTATACATATGAATTTTCAACACAGACAATCGTCAGCCGCGGGCAGTATGCAAACGCATTCTTGTCAATGAACTTGACGCTGCTCGGGAGCGTCAGCTTGCGGAGCTTTTCGCAGCCTGCGAAGGCCTGCTCGCCGATGCTGCTGACGGTATCGGGAATCTCGACAATCTCCAGGCTCTTGCAGAAGGAGAATGTACTGTCTGCGATCTCGAACACGCCCTTCGGCAGATTGATGCTGACGAGCTTCTCGCACTGGCTGAACGCCGCCTGACCGATCATGCGGAGGGAATCCGGCAGCTCGATCATTCTGAGGTGCTTGCAGTTGGAGAATGCGTATTCGCCGATTGCAAGCAGGGAATCCGGCAGCTGCACGGAGCGCAGGTTGCCGAAGCCGTCGAAGCTGAATTCCTCGATCTTCGTACATCCGTCGGGGATGACGACATTCCGCGAAAGAAAACGGTATTTGGAAGCCGCCGCGCGCGTGAACACATTATCGTTGACGCTGACGGGGCGGGTGCGTTCCTGCTTTTCCTCTTCCTCCCCGGTTTTCTCCTTGACGCGAAGCGGGGATTCATAAGGCCAGCCGAGCATATAGGTCAGACATGCGAGCACGAATTCGGCGGCATTGTCCGAAAGGAACTTTTCGCCGAGCATGATGCTCTTGGCTTTTGTAATCGCCATCTCGTGGTTGCCTTGCTCAGAGAGCAGCACGCCGAGCATGTTGTCTTCAATCATGGAACGAAGGAGCTTTCTCTCCTTGTCATATTCGGCAATGTAATCATTGATGAGCGCAGTGAAGCGTTTCTCATGGAAGAGCAGGCTGCCGTTGTACTTCATGAACAGGTCGCCCGAATGCTCCTTGAGCATCGTCTTCAGCTGCAGCTGAATATGCTGGGTATTTTCAAATCCCTCTATGTTCTGGGGGGCAGGTGCTCCGCAGCCCGGACAGGAAATACTGTTCGGAGGGAGTTCTGCATGGCATTTCTCACACTGCATAGTCAACTCTCCTGATTCAGTCTGGATCTACCTTTTTTTGTGCGGCACGGCGCAGTACGCCGTACCAAAGATACTACTTATGACATTATAGCATGTTTTTGCGCAGTTGTCAAGTAAGATGTGCGCTTTAATTCGCGTATCCGCTAAGAAAAAAAGGCGGTTTTCTCCCTCTGCGGAAATGAAAAACAAAATACGCAAATAGTGTGGAAATTCGTATGTTTTCTGATATTAAAGGGGGACTTTCGATGCGGTTATTTTACTTTGCGTTTGTTTATTTTGCATAAAAAATGAATAAAAAGATTGTGCCTTGTAAAACTGATTAAGCCTTGATATTTTTGCATAATTGTGATATTATAAATATATGAAAGGGCAGGATGTGTCAGTGAAGGGAGCATTCTGCGGATTCAATACGGGTAAACCACAGTCAGTTATACCAAAAATGCAGGAGGAAGTTTACATGAAGAAGGCAAGCAGAAAGCTGCGGATCAGGCCGCTGCTGTGCGGGCTCGCCCTGCTGACGAGTTTCACGCTGACCGGCTGCTCAGTTCCGGGAAGCAGCGGCTCCGCCGGCGGCAGACCACAGACCACAAAAATCTATGTAATCGGTCAGTCACAGGGCATTTCGTTCTGGGACGACGTTGAGCAGGGTGCAAATGAAGCCGGTGAGGAATTCGGTTACGAGATCCATTATTCCAATGCGGAATCCGTTTCGGACGTGCAGTCACAGATCGATCTGATCAATGAAGCGATTTCTCAGCAGGCAAACGCGATTGTCATCTCGCCGAATGATGAGGCCAAGCTGAAGGATTCCATTCAGGCAGCACGCGATGCCGGCCTTACCATTATCACGATCAACGCGGATTTTGAAGATACCTCGATGCGTTCGTCCTATGTCGGCACGAATAACCTGACGGCCGGAAAGATCGCAGGCCGCCATATTGTCGAGGCGCTTACCGATCCGGTCAACGAGAAGATCCTTGTTGTAACGCATTCCGAAACTGCAAACTCCGCAGTTTCCCGTGTCAGCGGCATGTGCATGATTGACGGTCCGGCTTACGGTCAGGCAATGCAGAAGTCTATGCAGGAAGCGGCCATGGCAAGAGCTGCTGCAATGCAGCAGGGCGGCCAGGGCAACGCAGGCGGTCCTCCCGAAGGTGCGGGCGGTCCTCCGGCAGATGCACAGCAGGGCAACGCAGGCGGTCCTCCGGCAGATGCACAGCAGGGCAACGCAGGCGGTCCTCCGGCAGACGCGCAGCAGGGCAATGCGGGCGGTCCTCCGGCAGATGCACAGCAGGGCAATGCAGGCGGTCCTCCGGCAGATGCACAGCAGGGCAACGCAGGCGGTCCTCCGGCAGATGCACAGCAGGGCAACGCAGGCGGTCCTCCTCCCGACGGCGCAGGCGGCCCTCCTGCGGAGCAAAGCGGCCCTTCGGAAGAAGCGGCAGCTTCCCGCGAAGCGGCAATGCAGGGCGGCAAAGGTACGCTCCCGGCGAATGTCATGGTCAGAAACTGCGGCGGTGACCTGAATGTTGCAAAGACAATGACGATGGAGGCACTGAAAGAGAATCCGGATATCAAGGTCGTGTATTCTACGAATGAAACCTCGACGCTCGGTGTCTGCCAGGCGATTCAGGAGCTGGGACTTGAGCCGGATGAAATGACTGTCATCGGCTTCAATTCCAATGAATCGGAGCTCCAGTATCTCCGCGGCGGCGTTCTGGATGCACTGGTTGTCCAGAATCCGTACAACATCGGCTACCTCGGCGTGTACTATGCCGGGCAGTTTGCTACCGGCGGCGGTGCTTCCGGCATGGAGTATACCGGTGTTGTGTATGTGACGGCAGAGAACATTGATGACGATGATATTCAGCTGATTCTGGATCCGAAGAAGTATATCGGTTACTAAGAGAGGGAGGATACAGAAATGGCAAACAAAAAAACGAAAACCGGTTTGGGATATATCTTCCTTGCGATCGGCTTCGCACTGGTTATGGCAGTGAACATTTTCCTTGTCAACTGGGTTTACGGCAGATTCACTGAAACCTCCGACCTGATGTCAACGCAGAGTAAGGCAATCAACTCCGCGAACGGTCAGCTCCAGACACTGAACGAGCAGTTCACGCAGCTTGTTACGCAGATCGGTGTTCCGCGTCAGCATACCGGCGCGATCAACGGTTTGTTCCCGGCGATCCAGGCTTCCCTGAACACTTTTGAGAGCCTTGAGGGACACGATGAATATGCGATCCGCCGATTCAAGCATGCGCGTGCGTACATTGATGCATATCAGCAGAAGGTTATTGAGTACTGCACGCAGGTCCTGAATTACGAGGACGGCGATGATGAAGAAGCAAAGGCAGAGTTTTACAGCAAGCTGCCGGATATTTATGAGCAGGAAATCGCGCCGCTTCAGGCATCTGCATCCGAAATGCTGGTCGCAACGGTCGGTATCTCGAATGTTGCAGCAGCGAAAAGAACCCGCGCCCTCAACAGGAATATGAACCTTGTCCGACTGCTCATGCTCGGCATTCTGCTCATCGGCGAGGCTGCAATCATCGTTGCAGGCCGGTTCAGAAAGCGTGCAACGGAAGAGCTCAGCCGTAAGAATGCACAGTTCGCGGATGCTTCCAGCAAGCTGATGCGTTCCCGCGAAAAGATGGAGGACTTTGCTGTCACGAGCATCCTGACCGGTTTGAAGAACCGTTATGCACTTGAGCAGGATATCGGCGGCCGTCTGGCGGAGGAGCAGTTCAATATCGCCGTGTTCGATATGGACAATTTCCGCAGCATCAACGATACCTACGGCTATGATTTCGGCGACGAATATCTGTCGCAGGTTGCAGAGCGCTTGAAGAGTGAATTCGATCAGTTCGCTGATATCTACAACATCACCGGCAATGAGTTCTGCTTCGTGTTCAAGCGTACGGTTTCCGATACGCAGGCCATCCGTCTGGTGGACAGCATTGCAGCTGTCATGAGCAGCCCGTACACGATCTTCAACCTGACGGTGCAGCTCTCCGTTTCCGCAAGTACCTATCACTATCTTGCGGGCGACTGCCTGAACGTCAACTCGCTGCTTGTCAAGATGGACAATGTGCTCCGTAATGCAAAGCGCGCGGGCGGCGGCCAGATTCTCCAGGTTGTGAACATCTGATTTGCAGGCCGGAAAATGAAGAAAACAGCAGGGGAGAGGATCCGGAAGCGGATCTTCTCCCCGTGTTTTTCTCAATGTATAAAATGATATAAAAAAATATTACGGGTTGCGAAAATATATTGACTTTTCATGAATTCCGTAGTATAATAGATTTATATATAAGGCAGCGTGCGCACAGGCAGCCGCGGGAGGCTATGCGCACCGTCCGGACGGGTCTTTTGCTTGGGATCCGGATGCGGAACTGCCTGCGGACAGGAGGTTGAAATATGTCTGAATCGAGATTTATGCAGACTGTGCTGTTCGGCGGCTATGAGCGATCTGCCGTTGAGGAACGGTTTGAATCTCTCAGCACACAGCTCTTTACCGTGAAAAATGAGCTGCGGGAAACCAAAAAGCTGCTCTCAGAACTGAAAAAAGGCTCTGACGAGGCCGCCGCGCTGGAGGAGATCCTTTCCGATGAGCGCGTCAAAATGGCGCAGGTCCAGGCACAGAACGAAACCGTGACAAAGAAAATCCGTGCGGCTGAGGACGATCTGGCCGCGCGCGATCAGGAGATAGCGCAGCTGAAAGCGCAGATCGCGGAGCTTCAGGATACACTGACGCAGAAAACCGAAAAGCTGACCTATCTGGAGGCAAATTCCGATGCGGAAGCGCTCAGCGCCGTGTTCATCGAGGCGCAGAAGTCAGCAGACCTGCTCGTCAGCATGGCGAAGAAGGATGCCGCTGCGCTGGAGGCCAATTCCAAGCGCCTTGCGGATAACCTGGTCGCTGAGGCGAACAATACCGCCAGAAAGCTGATCTATGACGCAGAAACGAAGAGCGCGGAGCTGCTCTTCGATTCTGAAACGCGCAGCGAGCAGCTTTCTGCCGCAACCGAGAATATCAAGGCCTATGTGCTGGACGACGTGACGCGGCTGAAACAGAACGTCACCGCGCTCAGAGAGGCATTCGAGAATCTGCGGGAAGGCGGCGTGTCCTCGCTGAGCGAGGCCGAACAGCTGCTGATCCGGGCAGACGAGGATCTTAGGGCGGGCGGCGTGCCTGTTTACCGCGAGATCATCGTACCGAAGAATACGGTGCCCGCAGAGCCGGAATATGAACCGGTCGATCACACATATTATACGCCGGAGGACGAAGCCGCAGCTGAGGCGAAGATCCGCCGTGAGGATGAGCTCAAGCGCCTGCGCGCGATGGCAAATTCTCTGAACGGTGAGAATCCGGAGGAACCCGTTCCGGGTATGCCGCAGCCGCCTGCTCCGGTGCTGGAACAGGAAGCTGCGCCGGCTGCTGAGGCAGAGGCTGCCGATGAGAACGGCGGGGAGCATCTCTCTCCGGAAGCCCATGAGGCGGCCGTAACGCCGGAAAAGGTCGGCAAAATCGTTCCGGATCTGGCCGCGCTCGCTGCACAGGCGGACGCGCTCACCCAGCAGGGCAAAAAGAAATACAAATATCCGGGTCGGAAAAAGTCGTGACATAATCAGGAAACAGACTTGAAAAGGAATTGAGGAGTGTAGTAAAATGAACGAAATCATTATTGTCAAGCCGGAAAAATGTATCGGGTGCAATGCGTGTGTGAGAACATGTCCCGCACCGGAGGCCAACATTACGAGAAAGCTCGACGACGGCAGATTTATTACGTCGGTCAACCCCGACCGCTGTATCGCCTGCGGTGAGTGCATCAAGACCTGTACGCACGGCGCACGCGATTATATCGACGATACCGAGGATGCGATGACGGCCGTTCTGCGCGACGAGAAGCCGATCATTGTGGTTATGCCGGAAATCAAGGCCGCTTACCCGACCAAGTGGAAGGGCATTCTGGACTGGTTCCGCAGCAAGGGCTGCGTGCTTTACGACGTATCGTTCGGCGCAGACATCTGCACATGGGCGCATCTCCGTGCGCTGGAAAACAGCAGAATCGGCAATGTCATTACGCAGCCGTGCTCCGCTGTCGTGCGCTACATCGAGCTGTATCAGCCGAAGCTGCTGACGAATCTCTCTCCGATTCACAGCCCGGTATCGTGCAGCGTCAAGTATATCAAGGAGTATCAGCGCCGTGACAACCCGATTGCCGTGCTCTCTGCATGTATTGCGAAGAAAACCGAGTTTTCCGAAACCGGCCTGGTTGATTACAGCATCACGTTCAAGAAGCTGATGGAGTATTTTGACCGCAATGATATCCGGATTGCGACGAATCCCGTCGATGATTATGAGTATAAATTCGACGATGTGCAGGGCGCGCTCGGCTCGATTTATTCCAGACCGTGCGGCATGCGCGACAACCTGCTGGAGCATTCGCCGGAGCTGGCGATTGCCCATTCCGAGGGCGTTAACAGAGTTTACCGCGACCTGGAAACCTATGCAAAGATGCCGGAGAACAAGCATCCGCAGATTTACGACGTGATGTCCTGCGAATTCGGCTGCAATATGGGACCGGCCTCCGATTCCGATCAGACGCCGTTTGACATCATGCTGACGATGCGTCAGGTTGAGCGTGAGGCGGAGGATCGCCGCAAGACCTCCACGAGCGTGTTCCGCGGCACTGAGGATAAGCTGTTCCGCCGCTTTGACGAGGAACTGAACTTCAACGATTTCGTCCGCAGCTACAAGCCCTCCAAGCCGACCGTCATGCCGAGTGATGCACAGCTTGAGCCGATCTTCCAGGAGCTGGGCAAGGATACCGATGACAAGCGCTGCCTGGACTGCAATGCCTGCGGCTATCGCTCCTGCCGTGAAATGGCAACCGCGATCTTCCGCGGTTTGAACTCCACGGACAACTGCATTGTCCATGCCAAGGAGGTTTTGGAGCAGGGTCTCGGCAATGCGGCGCCGGAAAAGCTCGGCAGCATTGCAGACGATTGCAGAAAGCTCGCGGAGCAGCTGACGGAAAAGACCGACGCGATCAGCGAGAGCATCGAAGCGATTGACGCATCCTCTGCGGCAACCGGCGAGCGTGCCGTCATGGTCACGGACCTGCTGCGCAATGTGGTTGCGTTCTGCAACGGCAATCCGGTCATGGATGAGGACAGTGTCCGCCAGCTGGTCGGCATTCTGGAAACGACGATGTACTCGCTCGACGGCTTCGATGAGAACGTCAGCGAAACCGGCAAGAGCACAGAGCTGATCGGCGGTGCGCTTGGCGATATCAAGGGCGCGCTGGCATCGCTCAATGAAACACTCGGACAGCTCTCATAATCAGAATCAAAAATACGAAGCACCTCCGGACAATGCATCCGGAGGTGCTTTTTGCTTGTTTGAAATTGTATCGCTGCGCGATGATGGATCATGGGTTTCACCCGAAACCGCCAAAGAGTCACTGACCCTTTGGCGGGGTATGGGGCAGCGCCCCATGATCAATTCATCGGAGATACCGCTATTGATACGCGGAGATCTGCTGCGTGATGCAGTGGATATTGCCGCCGCCGAGCAGTATGACACGGGCGGGCACCGGCACGATTTCTCTGTCCGGGATGCAGCCGCGCAGAATCTCGCAGGCGCGCGCATCGTCCGCTGCGTATTCGCCGCCGAACTGCGGGACGAGCACGCAGTCATTGCCGAAATAGAAATTGACGTAGGATGCAGCCAGACGTTCGCCGGGCTCGCGGGTATCCTCGCCATCTGCGAAAATATAGCCGCCGCATTCTTCTGCCGTCACGCAGACGGGTTTGTGCGGCACGGGCAGCTTGGTAATGCGCAGCCGCCGTCCCTTTGCGTCGGTTTCCTTCGATAATACGTCGAAATCCGCCTGCGACATCGCATACTGCGGATCGTCCGGATTTTCGCACCAGGCCAGCACAACCTCGCCGGGCGCAGTGAATGCGCAGATGTTGTCGATGTGTTCGTTTGTTTCGTCGTTGTAGATGCCGTAAGGAATCCAGATGACCTTTTCTGCGCCGAGATATTCGCAGAGTGTTTTGGTAATTTGCTGCTTTGTCATCTGCGGATTCCGTCCGCCGGAGAGCAGGCAGGCCTCCGTCACGAGCACGGTGCCTTCTCCGTCCGAATGAATCGCGCCGCCCTCCAGTACAAACGGGCGGGCGTTATAGCACGGCACGCCGAGTGCTTTGCAGAATGCGTCTGCTGCGGCGTCATCATTCTCGTAATCGGTATAAAGCCCGTCGAAATCGCCGCCCCACGCGTTGAATTGCCACGAGATGCCGCGCAGCGAACCGGCTGCACTGCGCACAAAGGTCGGCGCGATGTCCCTCGCCCAGGAATCGTCCGTGTCAATATGCAGCAGCTTCACGCCGTCCGGCAGCATCGCAGCGGCGGTCTTTGCAGTCCGGTCATTGACGAGCATATAGACCTGCTCGCACTGTGACAATCTTGCTGCGATCATCGAAAATGCTTTCTGTGCCTCTGCCGGATCCGCCCCCCATGAGCCGGGGCGCTCCGGAAAGACCATCACAGTCCCGTGATGCGGTTCAAATTCTCCCGGCATATGAAAGCCGTCATTTTTCGGTGTGGTCAATCTGTCGGCCTCCTTTCTGAAATATCCATTTTGAAATACTGTTCCCCTGATTGATTCATCTGTTGATGCACTTCAAACAGCTGCATTCACCAGAGGTATTTTTCGCTCTGATACGGCTGCAGATCATCGTAATGGAACCACACGTCATAATACTAGGGATAAAAATTCCCGGGAGGAAGCTTGGTGTGATCCATAAAGAAGGTCATTACAAAAACGCCGCCGGTCGGATCGGGGCTGCCCGGCTCGCTGCCGGCTTCCCGGAAGTCCAGCACATCCATGGAAAATAACCGCGCAAGCTCCTGCGGGGAATAATACGGCTTCGTAAACCACTTGTCACACAGACCCTGATTGCTCAGCCAGACGTATGCCCTTTGGATACATTCATCCAGATGCTCCAGCACATCAATCACCCGATCGACCGTTTCATCCATCGTATTCTCAGGGGTGTGAATAGAAACTTCGACTTCATCATCCGCTTTTTCATTCTCAGAAAGATCAAAGAGTGTACCGAGAAGACCGTTAACTTGTTCGTAGAACGATAATTGCGACCAGTCTCTTTTTTTCAGAATGTCGATGAGTCCATCACGAGAATATCTGGCACTCACTGCGCTCGCTCCTTTCGTTTCCGGTTCACCAGAGGTCTTTTTCGCTCTTGTACGGCTGCAAATTATAGTAGTGGAACCATACGTCATAATGCCAGGGATTATCCCTCATTTCCGGCATATCGAAGACAAGTATAAAATTGCCGCCGACCCTTTTTTTGCCGCCAGGCTCAATGGAAGCGACCTCGAAACGCAGGTCGCACATGGGATAATTCTTCTGCAGCAGCCACGCATAGGGCAGGTCCTGTTTGCTCAGCCAGTCGTATGCCTTTTGGATACATTCCTCCAGATGCTCCAGCACATCAATCATCCGGTCTGCCGTTTCGTCGGAAATCGTATTGTCAGGGGTGTGAACGGATACTTCGACAGAATCGGGTGTGCCATTCGCAAATGCTTCTTCTTCATCAGCGGATGTGCCGGTCGTATAAAGAAAGCAGTACGCATAGGGAAATCCGTTGTCGAGCTTGTGAAACCCAAGGCGCGAAAAGTCCCTTTTTTTCAGAATGTCGATGAGTTCATCACGGAAATATTCAATACTCACTGCTTTTACTCCTTTCAGAATACCTTGATCCACCTTTCGGCCGCGATCGGGCGCATGTCCTCGTAAACAAACTTCACGGTATACATCATAGCCCATCCCCCTGCATCGTCCATGAAAGAGATTGTAAAGCCGTCTGTGACCGGATTCGGATCATGTCCCCATCTGATTTTCCCGAAGGAGATTTCATACAGTTCCAGCTCTTTTTCATAGATTTTATCCATTTCATCCGGATACCATTTCGGATACAGGTGCGCAAACAGTGTATCGTTGAAACGAAGATTGTTCAGCCAGCCGTATGCCTTCCGCAGACATTCGTCAAAATGCGTGAGCACATCCAGCATCCGGCTGACCGTTTCCTCCGGAATCGTATTGTCAGGCGCATCCGCACAGAGCCCGATCGCATCCGGTGTTTCCGAATAAATATCCAGATATGCTTTGCCGTCTTTGAAGCGAAAGTGTGAAAGATCCCTGTTTTTCAGAAAGGTGATGACATCCTCCATAGAATTGAATTCATACAAGGCAATCGCTCCTTTCCGGTGATTCAAAACCGGGTAAATCTAAATGACCCATTCTTCGATCGCAACCGGACGCATGTCTTCGTAAACAAACTTTACGGAATAAGCACAAGGATCATAACCGTCCCATATAAAGGTCATCAGAAAGCCGTCTGTGACTGGATTCGGATCATGTCCCCATCTGATTTTCCCGAATTGGATTCTCCATAATCCGTCATATATCTTATCCATTTCTTGCGGAAACCATTTCAGATACCAGGCTATCTGTTTATTCTCATCCGAATTCAGATGAATCAGCCAGCCGTGTGCTTTCCGGATACATGCATAAAGATGCTCCAGCACATCCAGAACCTGCCTGACTGTTTTCGGCGGAATGACATTGTCTGATACATTGTAGATACGGAGTACGCCGGCTTCTTTCGTATCAATCATTGCATATGCTTCTTCGCCTTCGCTGCCAAAGTCGAAGAAGGAAAAGTTCCCTTCTTTCAAAAAGGCTATCACTTCAGCAAGATCATAGCATACAGGCTTCTGCACAGCAATCACTTCCTTTCAGCAGCCCCAAACTTCAAGCGCGATCGGATGCCTGTCGCTGAAAAACTTCACGGTAAAATCCAAGGGATAGGATTCGACCGTTGTAAAAGTCATCGTAAAACCGATCCCGTTCGGAAACAGATCATCGTTCCAGAAGCAGTTCCCGAAATACATGCCGTAGACCGCAAAGCCCTTGTCCAGTGCGTGCGGATAGCGTTCCAGGTCTATTTTCGCATCTTTGAGCCAGAGGTGTCCCTTATGGATACATTCATCCAGATGCTCCAGTGTTTCGATCACATTCCTGACAAGATTGTCCGGGATCTGAACGTCCGGCGCTTCGATGACGATTTCCCCTGCTTCGCGGGAATACACATAGGCACAGCCGTTCCGGAACTCGAAATCAGCAAAATTCCTGTTTCCGAGCAGACAGATAATATGCTTGACGGAAAATGTTTTTTCCAAAGCAGTCACGCCCTTTCATCCTGCAATTTTTATGAAAGCCGCTCCTTGAAATCCTCATAGCCGAACTGCCGGATGATTTCACATTCGCCGTTTTCGTGCTGAATTGCGATTGCGGGCAGCGGCATGCCGTTGAAGGTGTTGTTCTTGACCATGGAATAAATCGCCATATCGCAGAAGGTCAGGCGGTCGCCCGCTTTGATCTCGCGGTCAAAGCTGTAATCCCCGATGATGTCGCCCGCTAAGCAGGTGCGCGCGGAAAGCCGGTATTCATAAGGCTTTTCGCCCCATTCTCCGGCGTCTTTCAGCGGCGGACGGTACGGCATTTCCAGCACGTCCGGCATATGACATGCAGCAGATGCGTCCAGAATCAGCACCTTGATGCCGTTCTCCACAATGTCCATGACTTCCGTATCGAGCCAGCCCGCATTCAGCGCAATCGCCTCGCCGGGTTCCAGATAGACCGTCACGCCGTACTGCGCCCGGATGCGTCTGACCAGCGAAATCAGCGCAGGGACATCGTAATCGTCGCGGGTGATGTGATGGCCGCCGCCGAGATTCAGCCATTTCATCTGCGGGAGGTACGCGCCGAATTTTTCCTCAAACGCCGCAAAGGTTGTGAGCAGATCGTCGGCATTCTGCTCGCAGAGCGTATGAAAATGCAGTCCCTCAACGCCGTGCAGCAGCTCCGGGCGGAAATTTGCCTTTGTCACGCCGAGCCGCGAGCCGGGCGCGCAGGGATCATAGATTGCGTGGTCGCCCTGCGTGGAACATTCCGGATTGACGCGGATGCCGACGCTGACACCGGCCTTTTCCCATACAGGACGGAATTTTTCCAGCTGCGTGAACGAGTTGAAGCTGATGTGATCGCAGATTTTGCAGAGCGCGTCAAACTCCGCGGGATCGTAAGCCGGAGAAAACACATGGTTCTCCTTCCGGAATTCCTCTGCGCCGAGCCGTGCCTCATAAAGGCCGCTTGCCGTTGTGCCGCTCAGATACTGTGCAATCATCGGATAGACCGCAAAGCATGAAAACGCCTTCTGCGCAAGCAAAATATGTGCGCCGCTCTCCTGTTCCACATGATGCAAAAGCTCCAGATTGCTCCGGAGCTTTGCCTCATCAATGATATAACAGGGAGTCGGCAGATCCTGCCGCCGCATCATTCCACCGTCTGCGGGTTTTCGTCAACAACCCACGGCAGACCCCATTTGTTCAGCATGTCCATGAACGGATCCGGATCGAACTCCTCAATTGTGCGGGCGCCCGCATTGCGCCATGTCCCGTTTGCGACCAGTGCCGCGCCGATCATGGCCGGAACGCCGGTCGTGTAGGAGATTGCCTGCGAGCCGAGCTCCTTGTAGCATTCCTGATGATCGCAGACATTGTAAATGTAGATTGTTTTTTCCTTGCCGTCCTTGATACCGGTGAAGATGCAGCCGATATTTGTCTTGCCGACCGTGCGCGGGCCGAGCGAAGCCGGATCCGGCAGCAGTGCTTTCAGGAACTGGATCGGGACGATCTCCGTGCCGTTGAAATTGATCGGCGTGGTGGAGAGCATACCGACATTTTCCAGACACTTCATGTGCGTCAGGTAGCTCTGTCCGAAGGTCATGAAGAAGCGGATGCGCTTGACGTTCGGGATATTCTTTGCGAGAGATTCGATTTCCTCATGGTGCAGCAGGTACATGTCCTTCTGACCGACCTCCGGGAAATCGTAGACGCGCTTGATCTCCATGGGTTCGGTTTCAACCCAGTGACCGTTTTCCCAGTAGGAGCCGTTTGCGGAAACCTCGCGGAGATTGATCTCCGGATTGAAGTTCGTTGCGAACGGATAGCCGTGGTCGCCGCCGTTGCAGTCGAGGATGTCGATGTAGTGGATTTCATCGAAATAATGCTTCAGTGCATACGCGGTAAAGACCGAGGTGACGCCCGGATCGAAGCCGGAGCCGCAGAGCGCAGTCAGACCCGCCGCCTTGAACTTTTCATCGTATGCCCATTGCCACGAATAGTCAAAATACGCGGTGAAGCCGAGCTCCTTGCAGCGCTTCTCGTAGATTGCGCGCCATGCTGGATCGTCGGTGTCCTCCGGCTCATAGTTCGCCGTGTCGATGTAGTGTACGCCGCCCTCTAAGCAGGCTTCCATAATGGTGAGATCCTGATAGGGGAGCGCGAGGTTCAGCACGGCATCCGGCTTGTATTCCTTGATGAGTGCAAGCACGGCATCCTTGTTGTCCGCGTAAAGTGCCGCCGTCGTGATGACGGTTTTGGTCTTGCCCTCGCCCTCGATCTTCGCTTTCAGCGCGTCGCACTTGGATACGGTGCGGCTTGCAATGCAGATTTCCGTGAAAACTGCATCATTCTGGCAGCATTTCTGAATTGCGACGGATGCCACACCGCCGCAGCCGATGATCAAAACTCTGCTCATTGTAATGTACCTCCTGTTATGTGTCCGCTGCGCGGACGGATTTGAAATGGGCTGCGCGCCCAAACTGCGCCAAAGGGACAATGTCCCTTTGGAATCCCGTCATGTATCAATGATTATATTTCCCGTCCGATCAGCGTCAGATAGGCAAGTCCTTCATAGACCTGCTTTGCATCCGTGCCGAAGATGTTGACGGTCAGCAGATTTCCCTCACAGATGCAGCCTGCGCAGATATGTGCGACAGTCTGCCCGTCCTCCTCATAATTGCATCCGCGGATCAGAACGGTGCAGCCGGGAACAACTAGTTCAGGAATATCAATGACCGTGCTGTTTTCCGGTGCGCTTTTAGCAAAGACCGTTTCCATGACTGGTTCCGGCGCGGGAACGCCTGCTTTTTCCGCATGGAAGGCCGTCAGCCGGAAGGTCAGATCGCTGTCCGGCGGATAAAAGAGATTCTGGTCGGATTCCGCATCGTATTCATGGATCCAGTCAGCCGGAAATGCGGCGGTCCACTGAAACGGCAGACGGTATCGCTGCATCTTCATTACTTTTTCCGCTCCTCGGCGTCCTCCATCAGCTCCTCCACGTACTTCGGCAGCATGAATGCGCCGGTGTGCAGGTTCGTGGTGTAGTACCATGTTTTGATGTTGCGCTTCTTCCAGCGCTTCGCATCAAAATCGCGGAGCGGGTGGTATTTCTTGGACGCGAATCCGAACAGCCAGTAGCCCGCCGGACAGGTCGGGATATGCGCCTGATAGACGCGGCAGATCGGGAACACGCGGAACGCCTTTTTGTGCATGGACTGGCATGCGCCCTCGTCCTCGTCATAGAACGGGCTGCCGTGCTGATAGACCATGATGCCGTCATCCTTGAGCGCCTTGTAGCACAGGCCGTAGAATTCCTTGGTGAACAGTCCGGCCGTATGCCCGAACGGATCGGTCGCGTCGTTGATGATGAGGTCGTATTCGCCGTGGCGGGTTCTGAGCGCGCGCAGGCCGTCCTGATTGTAGATCGTGACGCGCGGATCGTCAAGCCCCTTTGCATTGTCCGGGAAATACTCGCGGCAGACATCGACAAACATTTCATCCGGCTCCACGACGTCAATCGTCTTGATCTCGTCATAATGGGAGAGCTCTCTTGCGACGCCGCCGTCGCCGCCGCCGATCACCAGCACATGCTTCACATCCGGATGCACGGCCATCGGCACATGGACGATCATTTCATCGTAGATAAACTCGTCCTTCTCCGAGAAAATGACGCTGCCGTTGGATACGAGAAAGCGTCCGAATTCCGCGGAATCAAAGACGTCGATGCGCTGGAAGTCGCTCTGTCCGCTGTAAAGCTGTTTTTCGCAGCGGATGGACGCCTTGACATTGTCTGTATGCATTTCGGAAAACCAGAATTCCATTTCTGTTCCTCCTTTGTTTCAGGGATTACTGCTCTGTGGCTTCTTTCAGCAGCTTTGTGCGTTCCTCTTCGGTGAACATTCCGGGCGGGCAGATCTTTTCAAGCAGCTGCTCCGGTGTCATGGTGCAGTTCGGCTGCGAGAACGCCGTTTTCATGACGCCCAGAATGGTCTGATACCATTCATTATGTAGGTCGCCGGGCAGCTTGATCTGCGGTTCGGCGGCAGGTTCTTCTTTTTTCTTCCTGAAAAACATGTCTTTTTCCTTATTCGTCATTCGATTTTTTCACCATATCGGTGATCCTGTATATGCCGTAAAAGATCCAGATGATCCATGTCCATGCCCAGCCGTCGGTCAGCAGACTGAGAATCAGGTATACCGCCGCAACTGCAACGGCAATCATTGTCTGTTTCATGAAATTACCTCTGTATGATCCGGATGCCCTTGCTCTCCAGCAGTCTGAGCAGTTCTTCGCGGTTGCCCTCGGAATAACCGTCATCGTGCAGGCACATATAGAATTTCTGTTTCTTCTCACCGTGCAGCCGGAGATAGACCGTGCCGGCTTCTGCATAGCAGCATTCCGTGTTCGGATATACAAACCGGTTTGTCACATCGCTGCCTTCATAGGTATGATGCGCGGAAATACCGGCTTCATCGAAGGTATAGGTGCGCGGTGCGAACAGGGAAGGATGCTTCATTGATTTCCGCCGCGCAATCGCACGCGGGAAAAAGACGTGGAGCAGTAAAAGCAAACCGCCGATGAACAGCAGCGACGCATAGATCCAGAAAGACGGCTTGCCGTCACGGTCACGGATCAGAAAAAACAGTCCTGCGCTGCCGGAAAGAAACCAGACCGTTCCGAGCAGAAATGCAAGAATACGCAGGATGATCAGAAACGGCCGTTTGCGGAGCAGGGCATTCAGAAAGTCAATGTCCTGTTTGTTCATTGCAGTCTGATTGACGATCATGTTCGCCCTCCTTTGCGCAGAATGCGGCGCGGTCAGTATGAACGGGATGTTATCTCTGAGCAGATGCTGTGTTCAGAACCATTGCTTTCAGCTTTTCCGCAAGTGTGCTGCGCTGCGCAGGATTTTTGACAGCGAAATTCACAATATCCCAGTACATGTCATGCACCAGTGTGAAACGGATGCCGCCGCAGACGCATTCGTACTCGTCATCTCCGTCCTCCATCACCGTTGAACGGATATCACTTTTCGTTCTGTTCACGGTGATGCCGTTTTGTTTGAACAGATCAAGAAAAAACGAAAGCTCGTTTCGGGGATCGGGCAGTCCGGTGATGCGGAAATAGCAGTCACTGCCTGTGGAATAGCTGATCTCAACCATTTCTGTTTCCTCTTAACGCAATACGTTCAGATGTTCGATTTCGGGATCCTCCGTGCCCTGCATGGAGCAGCCCTTTTCCTTTGCGTAGCGGATATAGTGGATGATGTCATCCGTGATGATTTCGCCCGGGGCAAGAATCGGGATGCCGGGCGGATAGCACATAACAAATTCCGAGCAGATTCTGCCGCTGGTTTCTTCCAGCGGGAGCATCTCCTTGTCTGCGTAGAACGCCTCCTGCGGCGTCGCAACGACCTTCGGCGGGATATACTCCTGCGAGAGCATACCGGTCGTATCGCACGAATACAGGCGCTTGATGTCTGCCAGTGCGCCGACCAGACGCTCAATATCCTGCATCCGGTCACCGATCGAGATATATGCAAGAATATTGCCGATGTCACCGAACTCAATCTGAATATCGTATTCATCGCGGAGCAGGTCATAGACCTCAATGCCCGCAAGGCCGATGTCTCTGGTATAAACCGACAGCTTTGTGACGTCATATCCCATGCAGCTTGTGCCGTTGCACAGCTCGGAGCTGTAAGCGTAATAGCCGCCGATTTCGTTGATCTCGGCGCGGGCATATTCTGCAATCTGCATGACCTTTGCAAAGGATTCCCGTCCGCGGAGCGCTAAGTTCCGGCGGGAAATATCCAGGCTGGAGATCAGCAGATACGAGGCGCTTGTGGTCTGCGTCAGATTGATGATCTGGCGGACATAGCCCTCATTGACGCCGGTATTGAGCAGCAGCAGCGAGCTCTGTGTCAGGCTGCCGCCGGATTTGTGCATGGAAACCGCTGCCATATCGGCGCCCGCAGCCATTGCGGAAACCGGCAGCTGTTCGTTGAAATAGAAGTGCGTGCCGTGGGCTTCGTCGGCGAGCACGAGCATGCCGTGCTCATGCGCCAGCTTCACGATGCCGCGGATGTCCGAGCAGATGCCGTAATAGGTCGGGTTGTTGACAAGCACGGCAACGGCATCGGGATTCTCCTGAATGGCCTGCTCGACCTGCGAAAGCTCCATGCCGAGCGAAATGCCGATGCGCGGCTCCACATCGGGATTGACATACACCGGAATCGCGCCGCAGAGCACGAGCGCATTGATGACGCTCTTGTGGACATTGCGCGGGACGATCAGCTTCTGACCGGCCTTGCACGCAGAAAGGATCATGCTCTGGACGGCAGAGGTCGTGCCGCCGACCATGAAGAATGCATGTGCCGCACCGAAGGCATCCGCTGCGAGCTCCTCGGCGTCGCGGATGACAGAAACCGGATGACAGAGATTATCCAGCGGCTTCATGGAATTGACGTCGATGCCGACGCACTGCTCACCGAGCAGGCGCACGAGCTCCGGGTTTCCTCTGCCGCGCTTGTGTCCGGGTACATCAAACGGGACGACCCGCTGTCTGCGGAGCCGTTCCAGCGCCTCGTATACGGGGGCGCGCTTCTGCTGTTCAAGATCCATGTTCTGCTTGACCGATCCTTCTCATGTATTCTTTGCAGACGGTGTCTGCATGATGCGTCTGATCCGACAAATAAAGAGAAAAAGCACCCTGCACGAAGCCACCGTACCAAGGCGGGAGCATCGGTGCGATGCCCGCGGCGAGAGTCATGATGATTCAGGTGCAGATTGCCTTTACCTAGTTAAGATGATTATAGCACAACTGCGCCGGACTGTCAAGTGAAATCGAAAAAGATTCCGTGCAGAGAGGATCATCGGCAGCCAAACTGTCCGGCATAAGAAAACCGCCTTGATTATTCAGGGCGGTTTCATTTATGTGAAAGAATATTATAGCACAGCCGCAGCTGCCGCGCAGTATTTTGCGTATGAATCCCGCATTCCGGGGCATACTGGAAGCAAATCCGGAAAAGGGAGATGCGGCATATGGCATATCAGAAGGTCGTGATCGCGGGGCTGGATACCTCCAGGCTGGCCGTGCTGACAGAGGACGAAAAAATGCAGCTCCTGCGGGAAATGCAGGAAACCGGCAGCGAGCAGGCACGCGAAAAGCTGATCCTCGGGAATCTGCGGCTGGTGCTGAGCGTCATGCAGCGCTTTACCGGCCGCGGCGAGGATCCCGACGACCTGTTTCAGATCGGCGTGATCGGTCTGATGAAGGCAATCAGCAACTTTGACCTGTCAAAGGACGTGCGCTTCTCGACCTACTGCGTGCCGATGATCGCGGGCGAGCTGCGGCGGCATCTGCGGGATTCCCACGCCGTCCGCGTCAGCCGTTCGCTGCGGGATCTTGCCTATAAGGTTCTGCAAACGCGGGAGCGCCTGACCGCCTCACTTAACCGTGAACCGACCGCACGGGAGATTGCCGCGGAGATCGGCGCGGCGCCTTCGGATGTTGTCGCTGCGTTGGAAAGCATCAGCGATCCCGTTTCGCTGTACGAGCCGATCTATTCGGATTCCGGCGATCCGCTCTGCCTGATTGATCAGATCAGCGATCCCGACAGCAATGAGAGCAGCTGGATGTCGGAAATCGCCCTGCGGGACGCGCTGGCCGCCCTCAGCGACCGGGAAAAGAATATCCTCCGCCGCCGGTTCTGGCAGGGGAGGACACAGGTCGAGGTTGCGCAGGAAATCGGCATTTCGCAGGCACAGGTTTCCCGCATCGAGAAGGCGGCTATCGCAAAAATCAAGGAGCAGCTTTGATTTTCTCAACCTGCTGCATGATTTTATCCGCCCATTCGTCATCGGGCGGGCCGATCTGAAACACGCGGAAGCCGTAATACTGCCCGTTGGCGTAAACGGAGCGGTCGTCGTCCACATGCAGGTCAATCCGGTAATGCGCGGGATATTTTGAGGGCATCGGATCCTTGTGATCCGCCTGTACCTCTTTGGCATGGCGCGCGCCGTTGACGATTTCGTCGATGCGGATGCCGTAATGCCGGAACAGCGAGCGGATATAAAACGGTGAGCGGAATGAGGTCGTGTAAACCCAGATTTCGCAGTCCGCTTCTCTGAGCCGCTGCATCAGTCCGATTGTACCCTTGCGCAGACGCTCATGATAGATTTTGCACCAGGGAAAATTCAGCGGCGGCTCCAGCGTAAAGCCGTCCTCCTCCGCCACAAACAGGGTATCGTCCAGATCAAAGGAAATACGCATAAAAACCTCTCAATAGCTGACAAAATGTGTTTCGAGCAGCTCCAGCGCGGGCTTGCCGTTATAAAGCTCCGTCAACGCGGATTCCATTGCAGGATAATCAGCAGCGGGAATATCAAAGAGCAGCGTGACCTTATCGCTGAAATCGCTGCCCGCATCCTTGATGCCGTACTGCGGCAGCATGTGGCTCAGTGTGCCGTAAAAGCTGTAATCCGTTTCCAGCCGGACGCGGTGCGACTCCCGAAACCGGAGCAGCTCCGCGCTGTTCAGCGATTCCGCTGCCGCACCGGAATAGGCTCTGGTCAGGCCGGGCGCGCCGAGCAGGACGCCGCCGAAATACCGCGTGACCACGCAGCAGACGTCGGTCAGCTCGTTTTTTTGCAGGACGCCGAGCACGGGCAGACCGCCGGTGCCCTGCGGCTCTCCATCGTCACTGTACCGCGTCGCGGCAGGCTCCCGCAGGATATATGCCCAGACATTATGGCGCGCCTTGTGATGCTTCGCCTTCACCGCCTCGATGATCTGCCTGCATTCCTCCTCTGTTTTTGCGGGGAAGAGCTGGGCAATGAACTCCGAGCGTTTTTCGGTGATGCTGCCTTCACAGGGCGCTGCAACGGTGGTAAATTCAATCATACATGATCTCCGTGTTATCTCGATAAGTATTCAAAGCAGATATATTCCCGCGTATCGGGAAAGGTCAGGACGCCGGAACTTCTGCTGCCGCTGCCGACAGGATTGTAGACGATGATCGTCGCGTCGGCAATATCCCTGTCCGTGACGCGGTCAAACGGCAGATGCAGCGGGAACGCATCCAGTCCCTCGTCCTCAGAAGCGCATGCCCCTGCTTTTTTTCCGTACCAGTATGCCGGCGTTTCACGCCCGGGCTTGTCTGTATCCCGGTGCAGCCGGTACCGCTCCGAAAGCACCCGCTCAAAATCCTCTGCGGTGTCCTCCGGCAGCGTGTACGAATACAGATACAGCTTGCTGAGCAGCAGCCTGCGCTGCAAAAAGCGCATATTCTCTGCGCCGCTGCCCGGCAGGAACGGAACCTCGCCGCCGTCTTCGGTGTAGTCTGAGAACGAATCATACGTCCGGTATCTGCCGTGATAACAGAGCAGCGCGATGCCCGCAGCCAGGAGAACCGGAATTGTGATCAGCAGTCTTTTTTTCTTCATTACTTCACCATGCCGATCATTGCCTTATAGTCCGCGTCCGCGGGATTGATCCGACGCTGCGCCAGTCCGTAGATCGAGGTCGCGCGTGCTTCAAGCTCTGCGCAGGCCTTCTGCGCGGGGCCGAGCTCCGCCAGCTTTGAGAGAGAGGTGCCGTAGGGGAGTGTGGTGCCGGCATTTTTCGCGGCGGTCAGAATATCCCTGCCGCGTTCGGAGATTGCGAGGATTCTGCCGTAAGGCGGCGGGCTCTGCGTATCCTCCGGCCGGATGCCGATGAGCAGATCCAGCAGAATGCGCCGGATGCGTGCCATCGGATAGCGCTTGCTCTTGATTGCGAGCAGCAGCGATTCCAGCGAGGTTTCATTGCGGGCGGCGAGGATTTTGTTTTCGAGTCCCTGCCCGACCTCCGGCAGCGAAGCGATTTCCTCTGCGGTGGTCGTCCGCAGCTTATAGAGCAGCGCGCGTTCGAGCTTTTCAAATCTTGCGACGGTGCCGGTTG
Source organism: Oscillospiraceae bacterium (assembly GCA_016281125.1). Lineage (GTDB taxonomy): Bacteria > Bacillota > Clostridia > Oscillospirales > Ruminococcaceae > Firm-04. The sequence continues at coordinate 33,415 of JAEEIA010000001.1, forward strand.
CGGCACAGCTGTTGATTGCGGCAGCGGAGGCCTCCGGGACGAGGTCGTCGAAGTCGTCGCTGCGGTTTTCCATGAGCTGACGGATCAGCGAGGCGCTGCCGATTTTGCCGGTCACGTTCATGCCGTCATGCATCTCGTTGCGTTTGACTGTAAACGGCTGGATTTTCAGCTTTACCGCGACCATCGCCTTGAGGTATTCGATGGCAAGGGTGTTGTTCGGATAGCTGAACAGCATGCCGACTTCATCGCCGCAGGTCTGGCGGATGACGATCTGGAGCGCCTTCGGATACGAATTGCCGAGCTTCATCAGTTCCTCCAGCTCCGGCCGCTTTGCGCAGGCATAGCTTGCCTTGACGGCCGAGGTCAGCAGCGACAGGTCGCCGCATTCGCTGCCGAAGGAGAGCTCATCGACGCAGCCCAGGCCTTTCAGGATGTACATGGCGCCCTTGGCATAGGTTTCCGCGGAGCTCAGGCAGTAGGCGACCGGCAGCTCAATGACAAGGTCTGCGCCGCACCGGATCGCTGTTTTGGCCCGTTCAAATTTGTTAAGCACGGCCACGTCGCCGCGCTGGACAAAGTTGCCGCTCATCAGGGCAACAATATGCGTCGCGCCGTTTTTGCGCGTCTGTTCGATATGATAGAGATGGCCGTTATGGAACGGATTGTATTCGCAGATGATACCGCTGATCTTCATGAAATTGCCTCCTTGCTGTCAGTGAGATGCGTCCCGCGCGGCGCTTTGCCGTCATTCCGGACAAACCGGGCACGGTCACGGTGTATTCTGCAATGCGAAATGCGGATTTTTTGATAATCCACTTGCAAGTTGCGGGATTATCGTGTATAATAAAGGATGCGACTGACCGTTCCGGGAACGGACGTCTATCAGAAGTATATTTTGAAAGGAAGAATTGTTATGTTAATTCTCGTAGTCAACGCCGGCAGCTCCTCGCTGAAGTATCAGCTCATCAATATGGATGATGAGAGCGTTCTTGCAAAGGGCAACTGCGACCGCATCGGCATTGACGGCCATGTGAGCCACAAGACCGCAGACGGCAGAACCGTCGATGCGGACTGCACCTTCCCGACGCATACCGAGGCGTTTGAAAAGCTCGTTGAGGTTCTGACGACCGGCGATGCAGCCGTCATCAAGTCCATGGACGAGATTTCCGCTGTCGGCCACCGTATCGTTCAGGGCGCAGAGGTCTTTGACCGTCCGTGCCTTGTCACGCCGGAGATCATCGACAAGATTGATGAGCTGAGAGAGCTTGCTCCGGTTCACAACCACGCACATGCGCTGGCGCTGCGTGCCTGCACCGCCGTCATTCCGAAGACCACGCCGCAGGTTGTTGTTTTTGATACCGCGTTCCATCAGACCATGCCGCCGAAGGCATATATGTTCGCACTGCCGTATGAGGATTACGAAAAGTACCACGTCCGCAAGTACGGCTTCCACGGCACCTCGCACCGCTTTGTTTCCGCGGCGCTCGCAGAGGCGATGGGCAGAGATATCAAGGATCTGAAGATCGTGTCCTGCCACCTCGGCAACGGTTCCTCGATCACCGCTGTACAGGGCGGCAAGTGCATCGACACCTCGATGGGCTTCACCCCGCTGGACGGCATCCTGATGGGCACCCGCTGCGGCGCAGTTGACCCGTCTGCCGTGACCTTCGTTGCGGATAAGCACGGCTTCACACCGGATGAGATGAGCCAGTACATGAACAAGAAGTCCGGCTTCCTCGGCATTTCCGGCATCTCCTCGGATAACCGTGAGATTACCGCTGCTGCGGAAAAGGGCGACAAGCGCGCAATGCTCGCAAGCGAAATGCTCGCATATCAGATCCAGCGCTACATCGGCGCTTACACCGCAGCCATGAACGGCGTGGACGCTGTTCTGTTTACCGGCGGTATCGGCGAGAACTCCTGGGAAGTGCGTGAGCGCGTCTGCAAGGATATGACCTACTTCGGCATCGAGATCGACGAGGAGCTCAACAGAAATACCCGCGGCAAGCTGATGAAGATTTCCACGCCGAACTCCAGGACTGAGGTCTGGATCGTGCCGACCAACGAAGAGCTGCTGATCGCACGCGACACGCTGGCACTGATTTCTGAGTGATATATATTATTATACCACTAGTTATGCACAAAACGCAAGGCATTTTTGCTTGACGTTTTACACAAATTTGAGAAGCGATTTTTGGCACTGTCAAATGACGAACGGAGGCACAGCCGTATGGCGAATTTCAAGGATGTGATCAAAGGCATTTTCCGCGAGGGCAGCGAGGAGGACGATTATGTGCTTCCGCTGGACGAAAGCGGGCGGCTGATCCGGCCGATGGGCACTGTACGGGCAGTCGAGCACAGCTTCAAAACGCATGACCGCTCCGGGGGCGCACAGTCCGATCCGGACGCGGTTCTGCCGGATAAGCTCCCGCTGGATGACGAATCCCGCGCGCTGCTGGAAATTGCGGATGCAGTCCGCGGCAAGGCATACGCGAAGTATTCGGGATTCCGTGTCGGTGCGGCGCTGGTCGGCGCATCCGGTCAGGTTTATCTCGGCGTCAACATCGAGAACGCCTCCTATCCCGCCGGAATCTGTGCGGAGCGTTCCGCAATCTGCGCGGCGGTTTCCGCCGGAGAAACGGCGTTTTCCGCGATTGCGATTGTCGGCGGCGAAAACGGGGAGCCATGCTTTCCGTGCGGCATCTGCCGGCAGGTGCTCTCGGAGTTCTGCGGCCCGGATTTCCCGGTGATCCTCACCGACGGCGTTTATTCGCTCGGCGGGCTTCTGCCGCATTCGTTCTCGCTCTGAGCAGACAGATACAATGACAAAAGAGGCAGGAAGCAGGGGACAGCCCCGTGCCTCTTGCCTCTCCTTGATTCCGTTCGGAATCCGTGAAAGATGAAAAAGAAAGATATATCATGAACAAAAGAAGGGTGATACCATGCGCAGGATGCGATCCCTGCTGCTTGTCCTGATGCTGACCGCAGTGTTCTGCTGCGGCTGCGGCGAGGATGAGAACGTCATCAAGGGCGCAGGGCATTCCTTTTCGTACTGCCTGGTCGGCAATCCGGATACGCTGGATCCGCAGCTCGCGGAAAATGCGTCTGCAAAGACGGTGCTGGCCAATCTGTTCGAGGGACTGCTCACGCTGGATGCGGACGGCAATCTGAAAAACGGCGTTGCGGAATCCTATGAGATTTCCGACGACCAGCTGCATTATTCCTTCCGGCTGCGGGAGGATTCCTACTGGTACGATGCCTATGCGGAGGACAGTGCGTTCGGCAAGGATGCAAAGCGGCGCGTCACGGCGCAGGACTTTGTGTTTGCGTTTCAGCGGCTGTTTGATCCGGAATACGGCTCCCCGAACGCTGCGGCGTACAGTTGCATTGCGAATGCGCGGGAGATTATGGCAAGACGCCTTGCTCCGGGTACGGTTGGCGTGACGGCGAAATCGGACAGCGAGCTGGAATTCACGCTGGATTATCCGAACACAGGCTTTCTCATGCTGCTGACGGCGCCTGCCGCGCTGCCCTGCAATCAGGAGTATTTTGACAGCAGCAAGGGACGCTACGGGCTGGATGAGGCATCGGTCATCGGGAACGGCAGCTTTGCCATGCAGCGCTGGCTGTACGATCCCTACGGCAAATACAATGTGGTGCAGCTGGTGCGCAATCCGCTGAACCATGCGGTGCAGCGCGTGTTCCCGACAGACATCAATTTCTTTATCGAGGAATCCGATGCGGATGCTGCCGCGGTCTTTACCGAGGGAAATGCGGATTGCTTTGTGACGACGCAGAACAGTCTGGTCGGGCATTCGGAGTATTCCGCGCAGGGAAATTACAGCATCACGCTCGGGCTGATTGCAAATCCGGATTCGCATTTTTCAGATCCGAATGTCCGGGAGGCCATGGCACTGACGCTCGACCGTTCGCAGTTTCCTGCGGACGATCCCGATATTCGTCAGGCAGCGGGCATTCTGCCGCCGGGTGCGATGCTGCTCAACAAGAGCTGCCGCGAGCTGATTGCGGATGCAGCCTATCAGTCCTATAATCCGCCGGAAGCCGACCGGCTCTATCACAAGGCGATGCGCAAGCTCCGCATCTCCGAGCTGGAGGAGGGCAAGGTGCTGGTCTGCGCCGGTATGATGGACTATGCACTGCTCGCTGAGGTGCTGGATCTCTGGCGCAGTGAGCTGGATCTCCATTTCAGCATTGAGGAGGTCACGGAGCCGGAATACGAAGCGCGGCTTCGCAGCGGCGACTATGCGCTTGCGCTTTATGCGGTGACAGGCGCCTATCACGCTGCACCGGCGATTTTTGAGAGCGTGCTGGCGGACAGCCGTCTGCATTGCTCCGGTGCCGCGACTGTCCGGAAGCTGCTGGAGCAGGCAGCGGCGGAGCCGAATCTGACGGACTGCGTGGAGCTGTACCGTCAGGCGGAGGAGGCAATTCTCTCGGATCACTGCTTTATTCCGCTGTTTTACAAGCAGCGGTATCTGATCTGCAAGCGGGGCGTTTCGGACGTCGTGTTCAATCCGTTCAGCGGACAGGTGCAGTTCTCTGAGGCGAAGTTTTATAACTGATTCCGCAGAAGGGATGCTGCGGGAACAAAATTACGGGTGTGGAAAGGATCATTTTTATGTTCAAGCAATGGCTCAGCCGCCTGGAGGAGGACGGCTGGCAGATCACGCTGGGGGAGCCCGGCGGATCACTGCCGGAGGCAATCGCGGACCGGTATCCGGTACCGGCTGCGTGGGAGTGCTTTATTGCACCGGTGCAGCAGTGCGTCAGCGGGGACGGCACTGTCCGGTTCCTGACCTTCGGGGATTATCAGCAGGAGGCAGAGGATGCCTGCTGGAATCAGTTTGAGCGCCGGAGTACGGCGGCAGCCGGGAACGATGAGGAGCAGTGCGCTGCTGTGACGGCTTTCTGGAATTATCATCTGCCTGTTGTGATTTGCAGCGGCAGTACATCCGCGTATTACGCGATTGATACGCAGTTCGGCAGCGTCGAGTACGGCACGGCGGCGGAGCCCGAATCGCCGGAGGTGGTTGCGGAGAGCTTTCCCGCATTCATCGGGAAAATCATCAGCGGAGAAATCAAACTGTAACGGAATACCGAAAACGGAGGACGGTCATGCGAGCGGTCACATGGAATGTAAACGGTCTGAGAGCCTGCGAAAAGAAAGGCTTTGCGGACTTTTTTGCGGAGATGAATGCGGATTTCTTCTGCATTCAGGAAACGAAAATGCAGGAGGATCAGCTTTCAGCGCTGTCCTGGCAGGCGGAGGGATACCACGCATTCTGGAACAGCGCCGAAAAAAAGGGTTATTCCGGTACGGCAGTGTTCGCAAAGGAAGCGCCGCTCTCCGTCACAAAGGAAATGGAAACCGGCGGCATCTCCGATGAGGGCAGAGTGCTGACGCTGGAATATCCGGCGTTTTATCTGGTCAATGCCTATGTGCCGAATGTCCGGCGCGATCTTGTCCGGATTCCGCTGCGAATGGAGTGGGAGGACGCGCTGCGTGCGCATCTGCTGGCGCTGGATGCGAAAAAGCCGGTGCTTTACTGCGGTGACCTGAACGTCGCGCATCAGCCGATTGACCTGAAAAATGCAAAGGCCAACGAGGGCAATGCGGGCTATACTGATGAGGAACGCGCGAAAATGACCGAGCTGCTCGCGGCAGGGTTCACGGACGCATTCCGCAGCAAATACCCTGACCGCACCGATGCGTATACATGGTGGTCGTACATGGGCAGAGCGCGGGAAAAGAACGTCGGCTGGCGGATTGACTACTGGATCCTGTCGAACCGGCTTGCAGAGAAGATTGACGATGTGATTATCCATAAGGATACCATGGGCAGCGACCACTGCCCGCTGGAATTGCAGATCAATCTGTAACAGTACAGAAAAAGCCCGGAGCGGAATTGTGAACCGCTCCGGGCTTTGCTGTTGTCTGTCAGTCTTTTGTAACGGTGATCAGCTGTCCTGCAAGCTGCATGAATGCATCTTCGTCTGTCGTTGCACTCAGCTGCATGTTGCATCCGGTGATATCCGGCAGTATGCCGGACGGGACTACCAGCTCCCACTGGATCCAGGCCGTCTCTGTCAGATCAGCTTCGCTTTGGCAAAGCTCGTGTACTGTCAGAGAGAGAACGCCGTCTGCGGAAACATGCAGATTGGAGATTGCGGTGGCTTTCGCAGCTTCATCCACGAGCATCGTCAGAACGATTTTGCTCGTTCCGTCGTCATATGTGCGGTAAGTGACACGTTCAGGTGCCTGACCCGGAAGTGCAAACTCCGGCTTTTCGCTTACCCTTGCATAGATCGTTGTGACGGAACCGGTCTGCTCCGGAATCCGGTGAATATCCTTGTTTCCGAAAATGGATGCTATAAAGCCCTGTCCTGCTCTGTTTTTCCAGTACCAGTTCTCTGCGGCTGTCGGATCCGTGACATCCTCCGGCGGCAGTTCATCCGTGTGATATTCGGTCATACCGATGACCGGCTTGACGGCATCCGGAATCTCGTTCGCCGGCACGGAGATGAAGAAATAGCGGTTTTTGCTCTCATCATACTGTCTGTCAGCCGGCATCATCGGCTGCGCTGCATCCGATACGGTCAGAACGCTGAGGTCGATATGCAGTTCGCCGGACGGTGTCAGTGTTCCGTCGTGATAATTGACGATGGCGGTATTGCGCGGCAGCTCGCTGGCCGGAACGCCGATGAAGATGATGTCATGCGGCTGGCCGTCATGCGAAATGTGCGTGCCGGAAACAGGATCCACGATGGCTTCTCCGTCGGGCAGTGCTTTTTCAAGCCAGTCCGCAGAAAGGAAGGTCGTCAGCGCGGTATCATTCTGCTGGCCGCTGCCGGTCAGATAGCGCTTTCCGTCCGCTGCGGTGCGGATGACGTCAACGGTGATGCCGTCCAGCGGAATGTCATCGCCGCTGTAACCGTCCCAGAACCATGCGTAGAACGCATCTGAATCCGGCTGTTCGGTGACATACGTCTGTTCTGCGTCCTCAGGCTGCGCGGGTTCTTTTTCGTTCCATGTGATAAAGAGATGCTCCGGCAGGGAATTGCGCCAGTCCTTGTATTCCTGCGTATTCTGCACATAGCTTGTCAGGCTCGATATATCGTCATAGCTTATCATTTCCGTGCTGTCTTTCAAGTCCGGAATCACGCGGTCAGGCAGTTTTTCGTCGTAATACGTTTCCGTATATTCCACAGATACCTTTCCGCCGCTGATGTCCTGCAATTCATTCTTCGGTACCGTGTATAAGCAATGGTAGTTTTCATATAAACCGGTTTTGTGGAGAAAATCCGTCTGCGGATCGGTCAGCAGAAATGCTGAATACCGGACGGTGAGCGTGCCGTCCGCGGAGAGGGAAGCGCCGGTGAATTCTTCGTCAAAATATCTGAGGTAATTGGCCGGCAGCTGCTGCCCTTTATATGCAAAATACAGGACGTCGTATTCCGTGAATGTGTCCTCGCTGAGAATGAACATTCTATTCGGACTATCTGATGATAGGTTAGTATCTGCGGCCAGCTGCTGCCAATCGTTCATGCTGCGCAGAACACGAACCACGCCGTTTTCAGACACTGCAGGGCTGTTCTCATCGTTTCCGCCGAAGTCAAATATATGTTGGATCAGCGGAACCTGTTTCTGCTGTGCAGCGTTCTCGCTGACGCCCGCGGCGGGCTGCGCTTCGCTTTCGGTGGTATATCCCGCATTCTTCTGCTCGGTGCGGCGGATCGCCTCTTTTCCGACCGGTACCGCAACGGCCGTACAGAGTACAACGGCTGCGGCGATGCCCGCCGTCCATGCCCACGGCCTTACCGTGCGCTTGTCTTTGCGCTGTTTCATTTCAATGTTCCTCCTTCGTGTGAGGACGGGTTTGTCTGTCCGCACAGGAGAATCGCCGTCGGCATCTTTGCCGGTCAGCGGGGCGCCGCTTTTCTGCCATTCATCCAGCTCATCGAGCAGATCCTGCGGCAGATTGCTGAGTGCATGGATCAGATCCTGCTCTTTCATAGGAAACCCTCCTCTTTCAGATACGTGCGCAGCTTTTCCTTTGTGCGCTTTAAGATCATTTTCACACGTCCGGCTGTGGAGCCGTGTGCTTCTGCGATTTCCGCAATCGGCTGCATCGAATAGTAGCGCGAGAGAAAAATCATGCGCTGCTCCTTCGGCAGAGAACGCAGAAAACGCGTCATAGCTTCCTGCAAAGCGATTGTATCCAGACGGGCTTCCAGATCCTCGTCCGATACGAGATAGGGTGCCAGCTCATCAAGCGCCGTTTCCATTTCTCCGCCGCCGCGTTTGGCGGTACGGCGTGCAGAGAGCCTGTCCAGTGCGAGATTCCGCGTGATGCCGGACACAAACGCCGTCAGGGAGCGCGGCTCTGCGGGCGGAATGGCGTTCCAGAGCTTTAACAGCACATCGTTCGCGCATTCCTCTGCATCCTGTCGATCGCCCAGAATGCGGTATGCCATCGTGCGGCAGAGCTTGCCGTATTGCACGGACGCAGCCTGCAAGGCCTGCTCGTCGCGCGCCTGAAACATCCGCAGCAGCTTTTCGTCCTTGGTCATAGCGGGATCCCTCCTTTCTCCGGGGTGATGATGCTGTCCCCTTCACTTTATCTGACGGGAACGGGAGAAGCAAAGTAACAGAATCGGGTCACAAATTTTTTTCGTATAGAGGAACAGTGAAAACCGCACCGGTTACAGAATGGGTTACCGGTGCGGCTATGGTTTTCTGTCAGGACTCAGGCGTGTTCAGAATGCCCGTAAAGATCGGGAGCATGGTGTCCGTATCCACGATCATATAGAGGAACGGGCGGTCGAGAATGACCTCATGCTCCGTTTCGGGCGCCAGAGCGGAGTCAAGCACTTCGACGGTCGCAGCAGCGGCTTTGGTGCCCTCGGTGTTGACTTCGATCACGGCTTTCTGCATAATCGTTCCGATATTGAGCTGCGAATCCGCGATGCCGGAAAAATCTGCGTTTCCTCCGAAAGCGGAATTCATGTTCATTTCCTTCAGGATCGGAATCAGGTTGGTGGTGTATTCCAGCTTGAACTGCGGCAGTCCCGTGTTTGCATATTCCGGCTGCTCAATATCATGAAGCAGTGCGTTCAGGCTGTCGGGCGTCTGCTGAGCAAGGTACTCCTCCGGTGACAGGTCATTCTTCGGCAGGATTGCCGCAAATGCATAGCCGTCTGCATACGGCTTCCAGAAGCCCTCAGCGGCTTCATCTTCCAGATAAAGCTCCTGGCTGTACATCATGCTACATTCCTTTTCCTGCCCGGATGCAGTGCGGAACTGGTGCTTGCTCGGCTCGTTCTCATAGGGACTTTCCCATTTTGCGTCAAAAATGACCGCGTTAATCAGCATCATGACAGATTCTTCGGAAAACGCATCAATCAGCTTGGGAATCATTCCGGCTGTGTTGTCGCTGCACCATTTGTTGACAATCTCCACAGCCTTGTTGTCAAACGGCGAGCTGTATATTTCAGCGCCGTAATAATCGGAGGCGGCGTGCAGGAAGGTTTCCTTTGCGGGGAATGTGCCCTTCTCTTCGCGCAGCCAGACGGAGTTTGCAGTGTGGAACCGTGCTTTTTCGGTGTCCGGCATGTTGGTGCGGTAGCTGTAAAGATATTTGTTCAGCGTATCCGCGGGAATGCCGCCGAGCATCTGCTCGATTTCCGCACGCGTTTCGCCGCCTGCGCCGTTTGCCGTCAGCGCGAGCACCTGCATCAGCGAAAACGGAGAAATCAGGATATTGCTGCCGGGGGCGTCCTTCGCAGCATTCTGCATCAGCGTGAATGCAAATGCATTCTGCCCGCTGAGAAATTGCGCGTCGGGATCCAGCCCCTGAACCTGCTCTGCCTTGAGATTCTGCGTGAGTGCAACGGTTTTTGCAGCGGCTGTCGGGCCGGTGCAGCCTGTCATGCTGACGAGCAGCGTCAGCGCTGCGGAGAATGCTGTCAATTTCTGGTGTTTCATGTTACTTGGTTCCTTTCATTCATATTATAATTGTATGATAAATGAAGCGCTCTGATTTCCGTAAGGGCGTGCATAGCCGCCCGGTGTCTGCCGGATTCCCCGGATGTCCGCGGCATGCGCGGCAGGTTCCCGGCTGAACAGATCTGCTGCATTTTTCACATCGGATCGTTTTTTCAGGATTCTGCGCTGTCTGTTCTGTGCTCGTTCAGATAGTCCCGAACCTCCTGCTCGATTTTCTTGATCATCTTCTGATCTTCAAAATCTTCCGGTTTGAAAGAGGCATAGCTGATCTGAACACCAATGCCGTTTGCAGTGAACAGGGCATAATCTGTAATGCTTTCATATTCACTTTCCTTATCCTTATGATCGTACTGCGTTTCGCTGTCACCGTATTGCCATTTGAACAGCGTGAGATAAACAAAACGCATGTGCCCGATGTAGGCCCAGGTATTCCTGTCCTCTGTTACGGTATCGGGATCGTCTTCCGCAACGGTCAGGCCGTGCTGATACTGATCATAAATTGCCCAGAATTTTTCTTTTGACGCGAGCTCGATGTCTTCATCGAACGCAGCGGGGAGCGAATCCAGCCCGTAGTAATCGAGCAACTCCTCGTCCGTTTTCTCAACAAAAACAGTCGGCCCGTCGTATTCCGGGGCAGGCTCCGCAGTGTTGTCCTCTGCTTCGCTGTTTTCCGGCGTTTCTGCTATATCCGGGGCGGCGTCTGCCGGTTCATCGTTCAGGGTTTCCGGGGTATTTTCTTCAGCCTGCTCCTCTTCACCCTTATATTGGGACATATTGTCGGTGGTGGCGTTTTCAAAAGTTTTGGCAGCGTGGAGCTGCGGCAGGAAGATGCCGAGCGCTGCCGTCAGGCAAAGACAGCATGCAAAGGCGCCTGCGCCGGTCAGGATCCGGATGCGGGAGCGCTGCTTCCGCTGATAGGCCGCGCTTCTGCGGAACACCTCAGCCTGAAAATCTTCATTCGACATTCTCATTCTGCAAGCTCACCTTCCTCTCCGATCAGATCCCGCAGCGTCTTTTTCGCGCGGTAAAGCAGATTGTCCACCTGTTTGCGGTTTTTCTTCATAATCCGTGCCGTGTCCTCGTAGGAGTATTCCTCAAAGTACACCAGATGCACCGCCAGCTGCTGATCCTCCGGCAGCTGTTTGAGCGCCTCGTTGACCCTGCGCTTGCGGTCGTCCCGGATGACATGCTCCTCCAGGTCTGTTTCGTCCGCCAGAAACGGCTCAGCCTCGTCCAGAGGAATCTGCGCCGCCCGTTTGCGCTTGCGCAGATAGTCCAGCGCGCGGCTGCGGGCGATGACATACAGGAATGTTTTGAACGGATCCCTGAAATTATACTTGCGCGGATGTACGACCAGATACATGAACACGTCCGCGGCGATATCCTCCGCGGCGCAGATGTCATGCACGTACCTCTGGATAAAAAAGGTGACCGGATCACGGTATTCCTCGATGATTCCTGCAAAAGCCGATTCATCGCCGTCCAGCCAGCGGCGGTAATAGGTCGCGCCGTTTTCCATAGTGTTCTCCATTCTGCTGAAAGCTGCTTTCATTTACTGGTACGATGCGGGAGCGGTTTTTCCTTATGCGGATCAGGAAGATCATCAGATTGCACAAAATAATTTCCGAATGATTGTTGAATTTACAGAAATGATACTGAATTGCTTGCAATTTTTACGAAAGCGTGTTATAATAAAGTTGACCTTCTGAAACGGGAGCATACCCTCTTACAGGCTCCCGAAACCCTCTCCAAAGAAAGCCGTCCGGTACCGGGCGGTTTTTCTTTTTTCATACTATTATAACACAATTCGCAAGAAAAAGCAAGCCGGGTTTTGTGCTGCCGTGTTGCGCTGATGCTTGACAGGAGGGGGAAAATGTGGTATGATATAAAAGTATATCTATGCATATTCAAGGAGGAAGCTATGAGCATTTTTGACGCCATTATTCAGGCAATCATTCAGGGATTGACGGAGTTCCTGCCCGTTTCCAGTTCCGGACATCTGAAGCTGTATCAGGCCGTGACCGGACAGTCCGTGGAGGAAGGCACATTCCTGCTGGTGATCCTGCATCTCGGCACACTTGTGGCGGTCTGTATCGCCTTCTGGGATACGATCTGGGCGCTGCTGAAGGAATTTTTCGTCCTGATCAAGGATATTTTCACAGGCAAATTCAAATGGAAGTCCATGAACCCGGAGCGCAGAATGCTCATCATGCTGTTTATCTCGCTGGTGCTGCTTGTCCCGTTCTATCTGATCAAGGACGTCTTTGAAAACATCTCGCTGCCGGTTCTGGCGCTCTGTTTTCTGTTTACGTCGGTTGAGCTGTTCTTTGCAAGCCGAAAGCGCAATAACAAAAAGACGGCCGGTGACATCACCGTGAAGGATGCTGTCGTGATCGGTCTGTTCCAGTGTGCGGCGCTGTTCCCGGGCGTGTCCCGTTCCGGCTCGACGATTTCCGGCGGCCTGTTCTCAGGTCTGGAGAAGGAAACCGCCGTCCGTTATTCGTTTGTCCTCGGCATTCCGGCGATTCTCGGCGGCTGCCTTGTGGAGCTCAAGGATCTGCTGGAGGGCACCATTGAGGTCAATATCGGTGCGGCAGCAATCGGCTTTGTCGTTGCAGCAGTTGTCGGCATTCTGGCAATCAAGCTCGTGCAGTGGCTGATCCGCTCCGACAATTTCATCATCTTCTCGATTTACACGTTCCTCGTTGCCTGCGGCACGTTCATCTACTGGCTGGTCGCAGCAAGAGGCTGATTCCGCATTCCTGAAACAGAGAGATTATCCGCGAAAGAAAGGTCACATCATGGCAGAGAAAAAGAAAACCGGCAGAGCCGGGACCGGAAAGCGGACGTCATCCGCATCCGGGAAAAAGGCACCTGCCAGGCGTACATCAGGTACGTCAAAGCGCACGCAGTCAGCGGCCAAAAAGGAGTCCGCGCAGTATGCCGGACAGGTACGGCCGATTGCGCTGATCGCGCTCGGCGTGCTGATTGCGCTGTTTGCATTTTATCCGGGGACGCGTGTCTGGCTTGCAATTCAGAACGGCCTGCGCGGGCTGTTCGGTGTCGGCGTGGCATTTGTGCCGCTTATCCTGATCTATTCCGGCTGGATGATCGCGCAGTCCAAGGATAAGCAGGCCTCCGGCAGCAACTTCTGGACGGTAATGCTTGCGCTGTGTGTCTGCTCGTTTGTGCAGGCGTTTTTCGGGGATCCGCTGACCGGCGTCAATCCCCAGACCGGTGAGCTGACGCACTTCGGAGATGCCGTGAAGCTGCTCTGGGAAAACGGCAAGGAGCTCCGCGGAGGCGGTTTGCTTTCGGGTATCATCGTCGGGCCGCTTGTCGCGTTCTTTGACGTGATCGGCGCAAGAATCATCATCACGCTGTTCGTGATTGTCTTTCTGATGCTGGTCACGAACCGCAGCATTCCGGAGATGCTCCGCATTGCGGCAAAGCCTTTTGTCTGGATCTGGCACGGGATCGTCCGCGCCGCAACGAACGGCATGGATATGATCGACGGCTTTGAGCTGCCCGGGGAGGAGCCGGAGGAATCCGAGCCCGAACCCGATGCGCCGCGGCAGAAGTATGTCCGCAGCAGCAAGCGCAATCCCGCACAGCCGGAGCCGGTGAAGCCGCAGTCCTCCGAACGCCGCCGCAGGCGGAAGGAGGAGCAGGAAATCGCCTTTATGCTCGACCGCGAGGCAGCCCCGCCGCCGCAGATCGACCGTGATTCCCTGCGCAACATCGACATGGACGTCCCGGTCTTTGATCATACCGAAACGGTTCCGGATGAGGAAATCAACCGCCTGACACCGGAGCCGGAGAACGGTGCGGAGGGCTTCCGGATGACGCTGGAGGAGGAGGCTTCGCTGGAGGCACTGGCGGAGCAGGCCTCGCTGGAATCCGAGGATACGAATCCGCTGCCGTGGCTCACAGACGGCGATGACGCAGAGGACGAGAGCATCTACGAGGAGGTTCCTGAGATTCCCTATATCGCACCGCGTCTGGAGCTGCTGCACCGTGCGGACAACTCCGCGAACGATGCGGATAAATCCATGGAGCTGCGCGAAAAGGGCAAGCTGCTCGTCGATACGCTGGCGAGCTTCGGCGTCAGTGTCCGGATCACGGGCATCCGCCGTGGCCCGACGGTCACACGCTATGAGATTCAGCCTGCTGCGGGCGTCAAGATCGCAAAGATCACTTCGCTGGCAGATGACATCGGCCTGAACCTCGGCGGAAAATCCGTCCGTATTGAAGCGCCGATTCCCGGCAAGCCTGCCGTCGGCGTCGAGGTGCCGAACAATACGAAGGATACGGTTTCTCTCAGAGAGATTCTCGAATCCGACGAATTCCAGAATTCGCAGAGCAAGCTGACTTTTGCGGTCGGCAAGGATATTGACGGACATGTGATCCTCGGCGACATCGCAAAGATGCCGCATATGATCATTGCGGGTACGACCGGTTCGGGCAAATCCGTCTGCACGAATTCGATTATCATGAGCATTCTGTTCCATGCCTCGCCGGACGAGGTGCGGCTGATTCTGGTCGATCCGAAGGTCGTTGAATTCCAGCCGTATGACGGCATCCCGCATCTGCTGATTCCGGTCGTGACGCAGCCGCAGAAGGCGGCGGGCGCGCTGAACTGGGCGGTGCTGGAAATGGAGCGCAGATATATGCTGTGCGCGACCTACGGCGTCCGTGACCTCAAGGGCTACAACGCGGTCGCGGAGAAGAACCCCGAGCTGAAACGGCTCCCGCAGATTGTCATTATCATTGACGAGTTTGCGGATCTGATGATGAGCAGCGGCAAGGAGGTCGAGGCGGCGGTTATCCGCATTGCGCAGAAGGCGCGTGCGGCGGGCATCCACCTGATTATTGCAACGCAGCGTCCGACCGTGGACGTCATCACCGGACTGATCAAATCGAATGTCCCGAGCCGGATCGGCATGAGCGTGAAATCGGCTGTCGATTCGCGTACCATTCTCGATACGACGGGCGCGGAAACGCTGCTCGGCAACGGCGACCTGCTGTTTTATCCGAACGGCTGGCGCGAGCCGAAGCGCGTGCAGGGCTGCTTCGTGTCCGACCAGGAGGTTGAGGCAGTCGCAACATTCTTAAAGAGCAGCGGTGCGTCGGAATACGATGCGGAGATTATTGAGGCTGTCGAGCAGGCGTGCCCGGCATCCAAGGGCGAAAAGACCGGCGACGAGGAGATCGGAGAGCTGACCGGTGACGAGGCGCTCGTGCTGAAAGCCGCGGAGCTCGCGGTCGATGCGGGACAGCTTTCCACGACGGCGCTCCAGCGGCGCTTAAAGCTCGGCTATGCCAAGGCCGCGCGCATTGTGGACGAGCTGGAGGAACGCGGCATCATCGGCCCCTCGGAGGGCGCCAAGCCGCGCAAGGTCATTATGACGCCCCAGCAGCTGACGGAATGGAAATTACAGCTTGCCTCAAACGGCAGCAAGGTTGAATAAAAAATATGCGAAATGCATAGGAGGAAATCAAAATGAAGCATTCTAAGGGTACCATTTTTCTGAACGTCCTGATGATCCTGTTCGGAGTTGCATCGCTGATGGTGGTGCAGCGCAATCTGATCCATCACAAGATGATTACGATGGGGCTGACCTTCCTCGGTGCAGCCGTGTTCATGATCGGCGCAGTGCGGTTCTTTATCTCGGTGAAGAATAAGGGCTGAGCCGCGCGGACATCTCAGATGCAGTCGACGCCCCGGCGCTGATCCGTGTTGCGTCTGAGTTGCGGAGGACATTTACAGATCACGACAGGTCAGGAGGTATGCATAATGGCTGATCTGGTCAGACACAGCAAATTTCTGAGCCTGATTCTCCGGCATCAGCCGGAGGCGGCAGGCATTTCACTTGACCGGCAGGGCTGGGCAGAGGTTGCCCTGCTGCTCGCCGGAATGCAGAAGGCCGGGCATCCGGTCACGCCGGACATGCTGGAGGAAATTGTCCGCACGGATGAAAAAATGCGGTATTCCTTCAACGAAGACCACACGAAGATCCGCGCGAATCAGGGACACTCGGTTCATGTGGAGCTCGGTCTGGAACGAAAAGCACCGCCGGAATATCTCTGGCACGGCACCGCAGAGCGCTTTCTCAGCAGCATTCTTGCGGAGGGACTGCGCCCGATGTCGCGGCAGCAGGTGCATCTTTCCGCAGATCAGGAAACTGCGCGGAAGGTCGGGCAGCGGCACGGCAAGCCTGTGATTCTTCGCGTGCGTGCGGGCGAAATGCACCGCGACGGCGCATATTTCTATCAGGCAGAGAACGGCGTCTGGCTGACGGACAACGTCCCCGTGCAGTATCTTGACCGCACGGAATGACAAGTGCCGAATCTGATTCGCAATTTTTGCGACAAAAATGCATTTTATGCTGAATATCAGGACGATTTTGCACATTGCCCCGACTGATATGCAGCTTTTGCAGGAAACATGGACAAACCGGCGGCAATATCTGAGCAGCACAGCACGGAATCCGCAATATTTCAGAAGATGCGCCGTTTTGTACAGGGCTTCTGTGCGATTTGCAGATTGAATCGTATTGATTTCAGAAACCGCCGTACTTCAAACAAAACGTCGTTTTCTCGGAAAACATGGATAATATGGCCGCAAAATTTGCACAGACTTTATGTGCAGGAGCAGCTTTTGCACATTTGTTTCAGTTTTTACAGAATTTCCGGATCATCTGCATATCCGGCCGGAAAGGAGCATCAGCATGACCGGTTTTATTCCGGTGACGGCAGAGGAGCTGCGGGAACGCGGCGTCACACAGCCGGATTTTGTTTACGTAAACGGGGATGCCTACGTCGATCACCCGAGCTTCGGGGCGGCGATCATCTGCCGCATTCTGGAGCACGCAGGCTACTCGGTTGCGATGCTCGCGCAGCCGGACTGGAAATCCGACCGCGATTTTCAGCGCTTCGGATGCCCGCGCCTCGGCTTTCTTGTCAGCGCGGGCAATATTGACAGCATGGTCGCGCATTATACCTCGGCAAAGAAAAAGCGCTCCGATGATGCGTATTCCGCAGGAAATCTGGCGGGCAAGCGCCCGGACAGAGCCGTGATTGTATACTGCAAAAAAATCCGCAGTATTTACGGAAACGGTGTGCCGATTCTGATCGGCGGGCTGGAGGCGTCGCTGCGCCGCTTTGCGCATTACGATTACTGGGACGACAGCGTGCATCCGTCCGTGCTGTTGGAAAGCGGCGCGGATATCCTGAGCTTCGGCATGGGGGAGCACAGCATGCTGGAAATGGCCGCACTGCTGGATGCAGGCGTGCCGGTCAGCGAGATCCGCGACGTCAGAGGCACATGCTACCTCTGCGATCCGGCAGACACGCCCTTTGGCTCCGCGGAATGTCCGTCCTATGCGCAGGTGAAGGAGAGCAAGGAGGCCTATGCAAAGGCCTGCCGCATCCAGTACGATCAGCAGGACGAGGTTTACGGCAAGCGCATCATTCAGCGGCACGGCGATAAAATGCTCGTGCAGAACCCGCCTGCAACCTCGCTGACACAGCAGGAATTCGACGATCTCTACAAGCTGCCGTTCCAGCGGACGTATCACCCGATGTACGAATCCGAGGGCGGAGTGCCCGCAATCAAGGAGGTGCGCTTTTCGATCACGCACAACCGCGGCTGCTTCGGGTTCTGCAATTTCTGCTCGATTGCGCTGCATCAGGGCAGACGCATGACGATGCGCTCGGAGGAATCGGTGATCGAGGAGGCAAAATACCTGACCACGCTGCCGGATTTCAAGGGCTATCTGCATGATGTCGGCGGCCCGACTGCGAATTTCCGGCACCCGTCCTGCGAAAAGCAGTTAAAGCACGGGCTCTGCAAGGGCCGCAAATGCTTGGCGCCCGAGCCCTGCAAGAATCTGTATGTCGATCATCAGGACTATCTCCGGCTGCTGAGAAAACTGCGCGCGCTGCCGAAGGTCAAGCGTGTGTTTATCCGTTCCGGCATCCGGTATGACTATCTGCTCGCGGACAAGAACGACGAATTCTTCCGGGAGCTTGTGCGGTATCATGTGTCCGGACAGCTGAAGGTCGCGCCGGAGCACTGCTCGAATCATGTGCTGGATAAGATGGGCAAGCCGCATATTGAATACTACAAGGCGTTCCAGAAGCGCTTTTATGAGCTGACGAAATCCATGAATATGGAGCAGTATCTCGTGCCGTATCTGATGAGCAGCCACCCCGGCAGCACGATGAAGGATGCGATTGTGCTGGCTTGCTTCCTGAAAGAGGAGGGAATCCGGCCGGAGCAGGTGCAGGATTTCTATCCGACACCCGGCACGATCTCGACCTGCATGTTTTATACCGGACTGGATCCGTATACGCTGGAGCCGGTCTATGTGCCGCGCACGCCGAAGGAGAAATCCGAGCAGCGTGCGATGCTGCAATACTTCAAGCCGGAGAACCATGCGCTGATCCGGCAGGCGCTGATCAAAGCCGGGCGCCGTGACCTGATCGGCAGCGGGCCGCATTGCCTTGTCCCCGCGGATCCCGCCGCTGAGCGAAAAACGCAGAAATCCGGAGGCCGTCCGCAGAAGCCGGGCGGGCGTCCGCAGAAAAACGGCAGTCCGCAGCACGGCGGAAGGCCGCAGAAGCATTCCGGCGGACAGCGCAGAAAATAAACCGCTGTACCGCAGAAAGGAGCCTTACCATGATCATGACGATTGACCGATTTGAGGGCGATTTTGCCGTGCTTTGTCTGTACGACGAGGCGACCGGCGAAACCTTTTACAAAAATCTCCCGGCGGACTGGCTGCCGGAGGACGCTGCCGAGGGCGACGTGCTGGTGAAGGCGGACGGCCGGTATGCCGTTGATATGAAGGAAACCGAAAAACGCCGGGCAGAGGCAGCTGAAAAGCTCCGCGCCCTGCGGGAGGAATGATATGCCGCATCTGCTGATTGCAGGGTGCGGCGCAGCCGGTATGTACGCTGCGGTTCATGCGGCAAGGCGCGGCTGCAAGGTCACTGTGCTGGACGCCAACGACCGCCCCGGCCACAAGCTGTCGATCACCGGAAAAGGACGCTGCAACGTCACAAATGACTGCGACCTCGATACCTTTTTGCAGAATGTTCCGCGCAATCCGCGGTTTCTGTATTCCGCGCTGTCAAGGTGCATGCCGTCGGATGTGCAGGCGTTTTTTGAGGCGGAGGGCGTTCCGCTCAAGACCGAGCGCGGACGGCGCGTGTTTCCGCAGAGCGACCGTGCGCAGGATATTGTGCAGGCATTGTATCACGCCATGCAGGATGCGGGCGTGACCGTGCATCTGAATACCCGCGTCAAAAAGCTGCTGCTTCGTGACGGCGTCTGCGAGGGCGTGATGCTCTCTGACGGCGGGGAGATCCGTGCGGATGCGGTGCTGCTCGCAACGGGCGGCATGAGCTATCCGCGCACCGGCTCCCGCGGCGACGGCTACCGGCTCGCGGAGCAGGCCGGTCTGACCGTGATTCCGCCGCAGCCCTCCCTGATTCCGCTGGAAACCGCGGAGCAGGATGCCGCAGAGATGCAGGGGCTTTCCCTGCGCAATGTGACGCTGACCGTGAAACGCGGCAAAAAGGAAGTCTTTTCAGAGCTCGGGGAAATGCTGTTCACGCATTTCGGCATCTCCGGGCCGCTGGTGCTGTCTGCGAGCTGCCGCATGGATCCGCAGAAGCTCAGTGAGTATCTGCTGACCATCGACATGAAGCCCGCGCTGACACCGGAGCAGCTCGACGCACGGATTCTGCGTGATTTCTCGGAGCAGCAGAACAAGGACATTGTCAATGCGCTGCGCGGGCTGCTGCCTGCCTCCATGATTCCCGTGATGCTGCATCGCGCGGGTATCCCGCAGACACAGAAGGTGCATGATGTGACGAAGGAGCAGCGCAGAGCGCTCGCGGAGGCGGTCAAGCGCTTTCCGCTTCACGTATCCGCCATGCGCCCGATTGCAGAGGCGATTGTCACAAGAGGCGGCGTTTCCGTGAAGGAGATTGATCCGAATACCATGGAGGCAAAGAAATGCCCCGGGCTGTATCTCGCAGGGGAGCTGCTGGATGTGGATGCGTATACCGGCGGCTACAATTTACAGATCGCGTTTGCGACCGGCTTTGCAGCGGCGGAGGCGGCCGCTGCGGCAGGTGCATGACGGACGGAGGTGGCTGCGTTGTTCGCTGCCGTCAGACTTTCGGAAAGCATAGACGGGATTGCATATGTCATCTCCTCAATCTTATTTATCATTGCGGCGGTGATCGGCGCAGTATGGCTGATTGCAGCCGCCGGTACGCGGAAGGTCGCGGACTGCATTCAGACGGCTGATCCGCAGTATGAAAAGCGGCTTCAGGAGTCTGCTCCGGTGACCGGCCGTGTTACGCAGATCCGCGAGAACCGCGCACGGATCCCGGGGAAAACCGCGTTTCACGATTATCATGTTGCGATTGCCTACAACCGCGACGGCAAAGCGCTGACCGCGCTGTTCGGTCTGACGGCGGATCAGCCGCTTGCACTGACCGAGGGCAGCCGCGTGAAGCTGCGTCTGTTTCAATATCCGCTGATGCGTACAACGCAGGAGGCATGGCATCGCGCGGAATCGGTCTGCGGCTTTCTGCCGGACGGGAGCGTTGAATACCGCAGTATCCGCGGGATTTCCGTGGATGAAACCGCGACCGTAATGTTTGAGGAGGATTATCCTGCGTTTGCACAGGCGGAGCATTCTGCCTATACTGCACAGGATCACACCACTGTGCCGAATGTCATCCGCGTACTCGCGGTGATCTTTGCACTGGTCGGTCTTTCCGTGCTGGCCGGACTGTTCCGGCTGTTTGCAGGATGAACGGAGGGCGCGCGTGAAAAAGTTTCTGGAGTTTCTTGTCATGATTCCCGCTGTGCTGATTTTCCTGCTGGTGATCCTCTTTGTTTCGGCGTATACGAATGAAAGTCCGTCACCGGAGCAGATCGCCCTGGACAGGCTGATTCACGGCGCCGGTGCCGTGCTCATGCTCATTCTGATCGGGAGCGCGGTGATCGGTGCGTGGGTGCTTGTACGGGCGCAAATCAAACATGTACCGGCGGAGAACCGTCCTGTGACATGGAAGGAACTGAAAAACCGTCCGCAGACGGAGCAGGCGCCGGATCCGGAAAAAGCGGAAAAGATGAAAATGCTGACCGCGGTCGGCATTGCACTGGCGGCGGCGCTGCTCGCAATGATATTGTTTCGCTGAGTGCATCGGAAAAAAGGAGGGTTATTATGAATTCAGACGGTGAAGTTTTCAGTTTTATCGGTATCGGTCTGACCGGCATTGTCAACTTTGTGTTTTATCTGATTGCATTTTTTGTATTCCTGTTTCTTGCGCGCCGTGCGAAGCGGCGCTTTCAGGCGGACTTATCCGAGCAATCGCAGAAGCAGTACAAGGGCTTCCGGATTGCGACGTTCGTCAGCGGCGGCGTCACGCTGCTGATGCTGCTCGTTACGGTCGGTGCGCTGGTGCTGGCATATGTGCTCTGGTGATCCGGCCTGTGCCTTGTTCATGATTTTTACCCCTGAAAGAAAGGTCTGTTTCCATGCTCGATAAAATCATTATCCGCGGTGCCAGAGAGCACAATCTCAAGAATATCAATCTGGAGATTCCGCGGGATAAACTGGTTGTGTTTACGGGGCTTTCCGGTTCCGGAAAATCCTCGCTTGCCTTTGATACGATCTATGCAGACGGACAGCGGCGCTATATGGAGTCGCTGTCCTCTTATGCGCGGCAGTTTCTGGGGCAGATGGAGAAGCCCGACGTGGACAGCATTGAGGGACTGTCCCCGGCGATTTCCATTGACCAGAAAACGACGTCCAAGAACCCACGCTCGACGGTCGGCACGGTCACGGAGATTTACGACTATCTCCGTCTGCTCTATGCGCGCATCGGTACGCCGCACTGTCCGGTCTGCGGCAGGGAGATTGTGCAGCAGACCGTTGACCAGATCACCGAGCAGATTCTCGCGCTGCCGGAGGGGACGAAGCTGCAGTTACTGGCACCGATTGTCCGCGGCAGAAAGGGCGAATATACCAAAGAGCTGGAGCAGGCGAAGAAATCCGGCTATGTCCGCGTGCGCGTGGACGGCAGTATCTACGATCTCTCCGAGAAGATCAAAATGGACAAGAACAAAAAGCACAGCATTGAGATTGTCGTGGACAGACTGGTCGTCCGGGAGAGCATCCGCTCGCGTCTGGCTGACAGCATTGAAACGGCGACGGCCCTGACGGACGGGCTTGTGCTGTTTGATATCATCGGCGGGGAGGAGCAGCTCTTTTCGCTGTCCTATGCCTGCCCGGAGCACGGCATCTCCGTGGAGGAGCTGACCCCGCGGATGTTCTCGTTCAACAATCCCTACGGCGCGTGCGAAACCTGTACGGGTCTTGGTGTGTTTGCGGAATTTGATCCGGAACTGCTGATGCCGAACAAGTCGCTGTCCATACAGGAGGGCGGCTTCAAGGTGCTCGGCTGGAACTGGAAGGATCCGAAATCTGTCGCAAATATGTATGCAAATGCGCTGCATGAGGCTTACGGCGTCCCGCTGGATGTGCCGCTAAAAAAGCTGACTAAGGAGCAGCGCGACCTGTTCCTTTACGGCACCGGCGACGAGGAACTGACGCTGCATCAGGCGCCGGAATACGGCGGCGCGACCTATGTTCACCCGTTTGAGGGTCTGATTCCGAATCTGAAGCGGCGCTATCAGACGGCGGGGCAGTGGGCCAAGGACGAGCTTCAGCAGTATATGAGCGAGGTGCCCTGCCCGGACTGCAAGGGCAGACGCTTAAAGCCGGTGTCGCTCTCCGTTACGGTCGGCGGCATTGACATTGACGCGCTCTGCCGCAAGAGTGTCCGCGACCTTGTACGCTTCTTCAATGAGATTCAGCTGACCGAACGCCAGATGATGATTGCGCGGCTGATTATCAAGGAGATCCGCGCAAGACTGGGCTTTCTGGAAAGCGTCGGCCTCGGGTATCTGACTTTGGCGCGCGCGGCGGGATCCCTCTCCGGCGGCGAAAGCCAGCGCATCCGCCTTGCAACGCAGATCGGCTCTTCTCTGATGGGCGTGCTGTATATTCTGGACGAACCGAGCATCGGTCTGCACCAGCGGGACAATGAAAAGCTGATTGCGACGCTGAAACGCCTCCGCGACTGCGGCAATACGCTGATTGTTGTGGAGCATGACGACGACACGATGCGCGCAGCGGATTATATCGTGGATATCGGCCCGGGTGCGGGCGTTCACGGCGGCGAGATTGTCTGTGCCGGAACGCTGGACGAGATTATCAAATGCCCGGATTCCGAAACCGGCGCGTATCTCAGCGGGCGCAAAAAGGTACCTGTGCCGGAAATCAGGCGGAGAGGCTCCGGTGAGGAGCTGGTGATCTACGGTGCATCGGTCAACAATCTGAAAGGCATTGACGTACACTTCCCGCTCGGCAAGCTGATCTGTGTGACCGGTGTATCCGGCTCGGGCAAGTCCTCTCTGGTCAACGAGGTGCTGTATAAGTATCTTGCATCGCACCTGAACCGTGCGAAGATCCGTTCCTCCGGCTATGACCGCATTGAGGGCGCCGAGCTGCTCGACAAGGTCATCTGTATCGACCAGTCACCAATCGGGAGAACGCCGCGCTCGAATCCCGCGACCTATACCGGTGTGTTCGGGGATATCCGCGAGCTGTTCGCGCAGACGCAGGATGCAAAGACACGCGGCTACGGCCCGGGACGCTTTTCGTTCAATGTCAAGGGCGGCCGCTGCGAGGCATGCGAGGGCGACGGCATCGTCAAGATTGAGATGCATTTTCTGCCGGATGTGTATGTGCCCTGCGACGTCTGCAAGGGCGCGCGGTATAACCACGAAACGCTGGAGGTCAAATATAAGGGCAAGACCATCAGCGATGTGCTGGAAATGACCGTTGAGGAGGGCTGCGAATTCTTCTCCGCGATTCCGAAGATCGCCAAAAAGCTGAATACCCTGCGCGATGTCGGGCTCGGGTATATCAAAATCGGACAGCCAGCAACGACGCTTTCCGGCGGCGAGGCGCAGCGCGTCAAGCTCTCGACGGAGCTGCAAAAGCGCGCGACCGGCCGGACGATCTATATTCTCGACGAGCCGACGACCGGCCTGCACAATGCGGATGTTCACCGGCTGATTACGGTGCTCCAGCAGCTTGCGGATACCGGCAATACACTCGTTGTGATTGAGCACAACATGGACGTGATCAAGGTCGCGGATCATATCATCGACCTCGGCCCCGAGGGCGGCGACGGCGGCGGCATGATCGTTGCGGAGGGGACGCCCGAGGAGATTGCGGCCTGTGAAGCGTCGTATACAGGACAGTTCCTGCGCGATTATCTGAAATGAGGCATGTTTTCTCCCGCTGCGTCATAGGATAAAACAGAGCGCAGACAACAGAACAAAACGGAGGTGTGTCCGGTGATTCGGGGCATTCATCATATTTCCATGAAATGCGGCACGGCAGCCGAATACCAGCAGGCAAAGGATTTCTATTTGCAGATACTCGGGCTGCGCGCCGTGCGCGAATGGGCTGAGGGCATCATGATTGACACGGGCTGCGGCCTGATTGAGATTTTCAGCAGCGGCGCGGGCATCCGGGAAAAGGGTGCGATCCGGCATTTTGCCCTGCTGACCGACGACGTAGACGGTCTTGCCGCACGGATCAGAGCCGCGGGCTATGATGTGTTCATCGAGCCGAATGACCGTGTGATTCCGTCGGATCCGCCGTTCCCGCTGCGGATGGCCTTCTGCACGGGGCCGCTCGGCGAGGAGATCGAACTGTTTCGTGAGCTGTAAGATAAGCGGGGGAGAGCATGGGAACAGAGCACAGCGCAATACTGGAAAACCGCGAAAGATTGCAATTATCCGGCGTCACGGCCATCGACAGCTTTGATGACCGCGCCGTGGTGCTGTATACAAGCTGCGGACAGCTGACAATTCTCGGCAGGCAGCTGCATATGCAGCAGATCAGTGTGGAAACCGGGGACGTGATCGTCGAGGGCGAGGTGCAGGCCATGCGGTACAGCGACCGCAGCCGCACGGCGCCGGACGGACTGCTCGGGCGGCTGCTGCGATGACGCCGCATCTGACCGTCGGGCAGGAGCTGATGCGTTTTGCGCAGAGCATGCTGCTCGGGCTGCCTGCGGGACTGCTGCTCGATCTGTTCCGGACGCTCCGCGCACTGCTGCCGCATCATGCGCTGACAGTGTTCCTTGAGGATGCACTGTACACATTTTCGCTGTGCCTGCTGCTGCAATGCTTCGTCTGGATGTACGCGGACACCGCACTGCGCTGGCAGTATGCATGCGGGGAGCTGCTCGGGCTTTCGGTTTACATGCTGACAGCCGGGCGCTTATGGGGTCACTTCCTGCTGCAGATCCGCAGACTGCGGCAATATATCGGCAGAATGCTGACCGTTCATACAGAAAAAAACGCGGAACAGAAAAAAATCTCCGAAAGCACTTGACGTTTTCCGCGCTTTGCTGTATAATAAAACTGTATCTTTATCGGATACGGCAAGAGAGAGAGCCCGCGACAGTGAACGCCGGGCATGTCAGAACGGAGAAAGTGACCATGGAACGGAACAAGGGTATTCGCCGCGAGGCCGCAAAGGTGCGCAGACGCGCCGTTGCGGAGTGGCTGATCACCCGCATTGCAGCCGTCATTCTGCTGATCGCCTGTATCATTTCATTTGTATCGACACAGGCGGCGCTGAATGAGAAGCGGCAGGAGCAGGCGGAGTTGGAAGCCGCAATCGAGCAGGCGACAGATGAATATATTGAGCTGGAAAAATTCGTGGAGGCGGATGATCTGGAGGGGTATATGGAAAAGGCCGCGATTGAGGATCTCAATTACGCCTACCCGAATGAGCGCCGCTTTTATGACACGTCGAGAAACTAAGCACAGAAAGGATCAGTATGCAGCTGGAAATCGGACAGATCTATGAGGGTCGTGTGCGGAGCATTACGCAGTACGGCGCGTTTGTTGAGGTCAGCGGGGAAACACCGCAGGACAGTGTGACGGGCATGGTGCATATCTCGGAGGTCGCAAATACGTTTGTGAAGGAAATCCGTGATTTTCTGCACGAGGACGATACCGTGCGGGTGAAGGTCATCGGTGTGAATCCGCAGGGCAAGATCAGCATGTCTGTGAAGCAGGCAGCAGAACCGCAGCCGGAGCAGCAGAAGCCGCGCAGACCCCGCGAACAGCAGAAACCGCGTATCTACGAGCCGAAGCGATCAGTGCCGCAGTCGGAGATGAGCTTTGAGGATAAGCTGCTGCATTTCAAGCAGACCAGCGAGGACAAGATCTGTGATCTGAAGCGGGGCAGCGAGCGCAGAGGCGGCTCCCGCAGCAGAAGAAGCTGAATCGCAATGTTAAGGCCTCCGGATGTCCGGAGGCTTTTTTATACGGATCCGCTGATATGAAAACAGAAAGCAGGCAAATATGAAAGACGATTTTTTCCGCCGCCGCATCATAGATCTTGCGGAGCAGGCGGATCGCACCGGACGCTTTACGTTCACGGATTTTCTGACGGAAGCGGAATACGGTGAATATCTTGCCGTGCGGGAGCAGCTCCCGCGCTGCGGCTGTACGGTCTGGGGCGGACATGAGAATGCCGACCGCGTCATGCTGCGATTCGGGAGTGAGGCGCAGCTCGGCTATGAGGAGCCGTTCCCGATTGTCTGCGTGGCGGTGCAGCCGGTGCAGGAGAAATTCGCGGAGCAGCTCAGTCACCGCGACGTGCTCGGTGCGGTGATGCATCTTGGCATCGAGCGCGGACAGACCGGCGATATTCTGACAGAGGGCAAGGCAGCCTATCTGTTCTGCACGCCGGCCATGGGCGATTATATCTGCCGGGAAATGACGCGCGTGAAGCATACGACTGTTTGCTGCGCCGTGACGGACACGCTGCCGGAGGCCGCGGAAACGCATTTTGAAACGGTGACGGTGCAGGCGGCGTCCTCGCGCATTGACGGACTCATTGCAAAGCTGTATCACATGTCCCGCGGGGAGTGCCTGGCGCTGTTCCGTGCCGGAAAGGTCGCGCTCGGCGGTGCGGTGACGGAAAACAGCAGCGCGCAGCTCAAGCCCGGAGATGTGGTTTCGGTGCGCGGCTGCGGCAAATTCCGCTATGCGGGCGTTACCGGCACAACCCGCAAGGGCAATCAGATCATTGCACTGGAACGGTTCGTATAACATTTTATTGCAGCGCAGCCCTGTGATCTGTTCACAGGGCTTTGGCATGTCATCTGCAAAATGACAGAATTGTCACGTTCAAATTCACGGAGCAGTCATATTGACATGGTATCATAAAGACATCAAAACGAACGGAGGAATCCACCATGGAAATTCTGAGAGTTGAAAACGTAGTCAAACAGTACGGCGAGGGCGAAACCGCAGTGCGCGCGCTCGACGGCGTATCCTTTACCGTTGAGAAAGGCGAATTCGTTTCGGTGATCGGCCCGTCCGGCAGCGGTAAATCCACTTTGCTGCATATTCTGGGCGGCGTGGACAAGCCGACCTCCGGCAAGGTCTTTATCGACGGCACCGATCTCGGCGCGCTCAGCGCGGACAAGCTGGCGGTGTTCCGCCGCCGTCAGATCGGTCTGGTGTATCAGTTTTACAATCTGATGCCGGTGCTGAATGTCGATGAAAACATTGCGCTGCCGCATCTGCTGGACGGCCGCAAGCTCGATCAGGAACGGCTGGACAGCATCGTGAAGCACCTCGGCCTGACGGAGCGCCGTCAGAATCTTCCGGGACAGCTTTCCGGCGGCCAGCAGCAGCGCGTGTCGATCGGCAGAGCGCTGTACAGCCGCCCGGCGATTCTGCTGGCGGATGAGCCGACCGGCAACCTCGACCGCAAGACCGGCGACGAGATCGCGGCGCTCCTGAAAGAATCCAACCGCGTGCAGAAGCAGACGCTGATCCTGATTACCCACGACGAGCGCCTTGCCATGCAGGCAGACCGCGTCTTTTATCTGGAGGACGGCAGACTTGTCCGGAACGAAACAGTCCGGACAAAAATGTAAAAAGCGGGGGACAGAGCCATGAAAAGCAGCAACATTATTTTTCAGGTGACAAAGCATTATATGAAGCGCAACCGCCGCCGCACGGTCATCACCTTTATCGGCATTGTGTTCATGGTCATGCTGATGACCTGTGTCTTTGCGGGCAAAAAGACTGCCCTTTCATATCTGGAGCATGTTGCTTCAAAGGATAAGGGCAGCTGGCATATGACGGCCTACGACCTGACACCGGACGAGGCAGACCGCATTGCGGCGCTGGACGACGTTGATTATATCGGGCGTTCCGCGCAGCTTGGACAGCTGGATTTTGCGCAGAGTGCCGATCCGGGATACAAGCCGTTTCTGGATCTCAGAGCCTATTCGCCGGAGTCGCTGGAATTCTTCTGCATCCGGATGAAGGAAGGCCGCTTCCCCGAAAATGCAAACGAGGTCGTGATCAGCAGCTCTGCCGCGGAGGACGGTTCTGCCATTCAGATCGGTGATCATATCAGCGGTGCGTTCTTCCGCAGAACGATCACCGGCATCAACCCGAAAAACAAGGAATCCGTTTTCCCGTATGATAACCTTGTCCTGCAATACGGCGAAACCCTTGAAGTCCCCGGCAGCTTTATGTCGTATTCCGAGAATCCAGATTATACGGAGGAAAGAGTACCGACCGGTGCAGACGCAGATATGACTGTGGTCGGCATCATGGAAACGCCGTCCTTTGAAAAGAAGGCCGGTGCGTCCTATATCGCGATCTGCGGCATGGACGGTCTTTCACCCAGCCGCGTAAATGCCGCGATCCGCTTTGCGGAGAACCGTTCGGTAGATCCGTTTGAACTGGAGGAGCAGATCCGGGAGATCACCGGACGCGATACGAAAACAGAAACCAATGATATGCTGCTGGCATTTTCGGCAAACAGCTCTTACAGCGGTTTGAATGAGATGACCGTCATGATCGAGATGTTTTTCACGGTGCTGATTATGGCAGCATCCATGATCCTGATCTACAATGTGTTCAACATGTCATTTGCAGAGCGTGCAAAGTATCTCGGCATGCTCGCATCGGTCGGTGCGACGAAGCATCAGAAGCGGCAGAGTATTTACTACGAGTGCTTTGTGTTGCTGATTCCTGCGCTGCCGCTCGGCATTCTGGCGGGGCTCGGTCTGGTCTACGGTGCAATGCATCTGCTGAAGCCGGGGCTTGATACGATTCTTTCTCTGACGAGCTTCGGCTTAACGGAAGGCGCTCCGGTGAAGCTCTTTGCAGACGGGAAGGCGATCGGCCTTGTGATTCTGATGAGTGCAGCCACGGTGATGATCTCTGTGCTGATCCCGGCATATCAAATCGGAAAGATCCAGCCGGTCGAGAGCGTGCGCGGCAATGCTGAAATCGCGAAGAAAAAGAATTTTGCGACGAAAACCCGTCTGCTTGCAAAGGGAAAGCCGGAACGTCTGCTTGCAGAAAATGCTGTCAGCAGATCCGGTCATCTGACAAAGGGCATCATCCGCAGCATTGCCGTGTTCAGTGTGCTGACCATGGTGACGCTTTACGGCGCACAGGCTGTCATTCATGTTATGACGGCCATGTCCGAAGAAGAGGGCTGGGACTATATTCCGGAAACCTTTGATTATTACGCAATGGCAGAGGATGAAGCTGATTATCAGAACCTTTCTGCACTGGAGAAAAGCAGCATCGTAACTGCATACAAGGAGATCACCGACGGCTTCACATGGCTCAGCAGTTGTTATGTCAGTGATGCGTATATCGACGCGCTCAGGGAAATCTATTTGCAGTTTGATAACCACACGGAGGCAGACTGGAATACGTATTATGAAAAGCACGGCGATATCCAGCAGATTCATGTGCTTGCAGTGGACGATGCCGATTTTCAGGCGCTGGCGAAAAGCGGGGATGCGGATATGCAGATTGCCGGTGACAGCAATATTCCTGCCGTTCTGGTTTATAATGAAGCACATCCTTCAACAGAGTATTTCCGGTTCGGATCGGAGAATCACGAATACCGGTATTTCACAGTGGATGACGTGATCAATGTACCGAAGGGCGGAACGATCGAGGTGAAGGGCGACCAGATCCTGGAACCCGGTACACCGATGACGGTTGCAGGCTTTGTCACGCCGGAATCCGCGAAAAATCTGATCCGGATCAGAACGGCTGTGCCGTACCTGCTTCTGAACCGCAGTGCATACGAGCTGCTCTGTGAAGAAATGGAGTTTTATTCTCCGGTGGTCTTTCTTGCAGCGGATCCTGAAAACAAAGAGAGTGTGGCTGCACAGCTCAAAGAGATCAAAACCGAAAGCGAGGCGCGCGGCAGCGATGTCGCAGTCGGGGATTACAGCAAGCGCAACATCACACTGAACATCCGGCAGGCGGTGACGGCAATCGTTCGCGTGCTGGCATACAGCTTCACGGTGTTGGTTTCGATGATCTGCCTGCTCAACCTGTTCAATTCGATTCGAGGTAGGGCGGCTGAGCGTACACAGGAAACGGCAGTTCTGCGCTCTGTCGGCATGACCGATCATCAGCTCCGGCATATGCACGATCTGGAAATTCTGATGCTGACGGGCAGGGGACTGCTGATTGCAGGCGTCATCTGTGCGGTGCTGTTCACGGTGCTGCGTCGGTTCATCAACCGGCAGCTCGGCAGAATCAGTTTGCCGGTGCCCTGGCTGCTGATGGCAGGCATCGTCGCATGCATCTGCGCCACTGCGTTTGTGATCACAAGACTCTGCTGCGGCAAGGCAGACCGCTCGGACATCATCGCGGAGATTCGCCGCGGTACGGTCTGACAAATTGACAGAATCATGCGGCTGTGGTATAATAACAGATGAATATGCCGAAAAGGAGGCCACCCCATGCAGATTTTGCTCGTTGAGGATGACCCGATTATTCAGGAGGGGCTGCGGCTCGCGCTCGGCTCGGAGGGCTGCACCCTGACTGCTGCGTCATCCGTTGCGGAGGCGCGGACATATCTGAATCAGACCTTTGATATCTGTATCCTGGACGTGATGCTGCCGGACGGCAGCGGTTACGATATCTGTGCGGAAATCCGGAAACAGAGCGATACGCCGATCATCTTCCTGACCGCCTGCGACGATGAGGTGCATACCGTGCTGGCGCTGGAGCAGGGTGCGGATGACTACATCGCAAAGCCATTCCGGATGCGGGAACTGATGGCGCGCATCAAGGCCGTACTGCGCAGAACCGGGAAAAAGGCGGAAACCGGCGAGGCGGTCAAGGTTGGCAGCTGTGACGTCAACATCCGGACGGGCAAGGTGTTCCGCGGCAATACGGAAATTGTGCTGACGGCAATGGAATACAAGCTGCTGCTGATTTTTCTCAATAACCGCGGGACGGTTCTCTCCCGAAAGCAGCTTCTGCACAATATCTGGGATGTTTCCGGAGATTTTGTCACGGACAACACGCTGACCGTTTATGTCAAGCGTCTGCGCGAAAAGCTCGAGGACGGCGACGAGGTGATCCAGACCGTGCGCGGCCTCGGCTACCGGCTGGACTGACGGGGGCTGACGGATGAAGCTGTACGGAAAGCTGATTGCTGCGGCCGCAGTGCTGCTGCTCTGCCTGCTGATCCGGAGGCCGGTGCCCTGCTGCGTGATTCTTGCGGTTTTTGCGGCGGCGCTTCTCGCGGAGAACGTCATTGCAGAGCTGCGGCTGCGGCGGCAGCTGAACAGTCTGATTCAATACATTACCAGAGTGCAGGACGACCTCTCTCTGGCTGCGCCGGAATGTGCCGCCGTGGGGCTGACCGGGATTTTGCAGAGCGAGATTTATAAGGTCATTGCGCTGCTGAGAGAGCAGTATTCCGGCGAGAAAAAGCAGAAGGAATATATGACGGACATGCTCTCGGATATCTCGCACCAGATCAAGACGCCGCTGACCGCGATTCAGCTGATGACCGAGCTGCTGGAGCAGCCGGAGCTCGACGCGGATACGCGCATGGACTATGCGGAGAAGATTGATTTGCAGGTCAGCCGGATTACATGGCTGATCCGCAATCTGCTGGCGCTGTCACGGATGGAGGCCGGTGTTCTGAGCATGAAGCCGGAGCCGTTTTCGCTGCCGGAGCTGATTGCGGAGATTACCGACGCGCTGGCGGTCATGGCGGAATTAAGAGGCGTTGACCTTCAGACGGAGATTCCTGTCCTGACGCTGGAGGCGGACCGGCACTGGTTCACCGAAGCGCTCATGAATATCATCAAAAACTGCATCGAACACACGGACGAAGGCGGGTATGTGCGGATCCGGGCATGGCAGAACAATCTGTTCACGGAGCTGACGGTCGAGGACAACGGCTGCGGCATCAAGGCTGCTGATCTGCCGCATATTTTCGAGCGCTTTTATAAAGCGGAAAACGCATCCGCGCAGAGCGTCGGCATCGGGCTGGCACTTGCAAAGCAGATTATTTTCGCGCACGGCGGTACCGTCGAAGCGGAGAGCCGGGAGGGGGAGGGAACCTGCTTCACCGTCCGGATTTACCGCATGGGCTAAAACTGAACAGAAATGAGCCCCTTCTCCGGTTATGCTCCGGGGAAGGGGTTTCTGATATGCAGACGTGCTCTTGAAACAGCGTACCGGATGCCGTTTTGTCAGATTAGAGCCGGTTTCAGGAATGATTTGTTTAATATTACTATTGACAGGGCGCGGACGGATTCTATATAATAAAAGGGGGATTTTCGGCCGAAATCATTTTATACGGCAGGGTTTTGATCCGCGCGGATCACCGCACGGAGCTTCCGCTGTATATCGGCTATTTGATGAAGCCGGAATGAACCCGAACACATGCGGGGAATTTTTATGTACGGAACGATTGAAAAACAGGAGGACAGATCATATGAAACACAATCAGAGATTCGGCCTGTTTATGGCCGTCTGTATGCTGGCGGGAAGCTGTATCGCACCGTTTCCGGCCAATGCAGAGGATACAGCATCCGTGCGTCCGGGCGATGCGAACACTGACGGCTTTGTGGACGTCGCAGATGCCGTGCTCGGCGCAAGATTTTCCGCAGAGGATAAGGATGCGAAACTGACAGATCAGGGCAGAAAGAACGGTGACGTCAACGGCGACGGCGAATTTGACGGCGAGGATGTTGCGCAGATCCTTGAGTATATTGCGCACAAGCGGACGTCGCTCGGAACAGCACAGCCGCCTGCGGAGAAGCTGACCAAAACGGTCGATATGATGGCGGGCATCGAACCTTCCGGTGCATCCGGCAAAGAGGTCGATGATGCATTTGTGACTGCGCAGTTCGATCTGACCGCGAAGCTCATGAAGCAGATCAGTCAGGATTCAGAAAAGGATCAGAATATCCTGATTTCGCCGCTGTCGCTCTCATTGGCGCTGGGCATGACCGCAAACGGCGCCAAAGGTGAAACGCGTGCAGAGATGCAGAAGCTGCTCGGCGGTGAGATTGACATTGAAACCTTGAACGCGTATTATTACGACTATGTTTCCAATCTTCCGTCCGACGACAGGGAAAGACTGGAAATCGCAAATTCGATCTGGATCAAGGACGATGAATCCAGAATTGTTGTTCCTGAGGATTTTTTGCAGACCAACAAGGATTTCTTTGATGCCGGTGTATTCCGTGCGCCGTTTGACGACGGTACAATCAAGGACATCAATGACTGGACCAGCAGCCGTACCCGCGGAATGGTTCCGGAGGTCATCCGGGAATTTGACGATCTGGAGATCATGGATCTGATCAATACGCTGTATTTTGACGCCGCATGGAAGAAGCAGTATGAAGGCTACCAGGTGACGCCCGGAACCTTCTATCTGAATGAGCAGCTGGATCTGAATGACTATGAATCTGTCAGAAATGCGAAGCCGGAGGAAGTCTGCGATGTCGATTATATGTCCATGCAGGAGGACTTCTACGTTCAGGATGAGAAAGCAGTCGGGTTCGTAAAGCCTTACAGCAGTGACAATTACAGCTTTGTCGGACTGCTGCCGAATGACGGCGTGACGGTGCAGGATTATATTGACAGCATGGACGGCGCCTCTCTGAAAAAGCTGATGGACAGCAAAAAGGAGAACCCGCATCTTGTGTACACCTGTCTGCCGAAGTTCAAGAGCTCCTATGAGGTCACGCTGAACGACACGCTGAAAGCACTCGGCATGAAGCAGGCCTTTGATCCGTGTTCCGCTGATTTCACCGGTCTGAACGCACTCGGAGAAACCTGGATCGGTTCCGTTCTGCAAAAAACGGTGATCGAAGTGACCGAGGTCGGAACCCGTGCGTCGGCTGTCACAGCTGTCAGCATGATGGGCGGCGGCGGATATCCGGACGGTGCCGTGTTTGTGTATCTGACAAAGCCTTTCATTTACATGATTGTGGATAACCGCACCAATCTGCCGGTCTTTATCGGAACCGTGATGCATCCGAAATATGAATCATAAGCAGGTGAAAAAGCTGCCGTCCCTCTGCGGGGCGGCAGCTTCTTTTTCATGCAGCGGTTCAGCTGTTCGGAACATAAATGATTTCGTCCAGCAGGATCCGTACATCATAGGAGCCGTTGCTGTGCTTGGTCATCTGCATGTGATTTGCCTTCAGCTCGTAACGTCCGGACAGCGAACTGATATGTACGACCGGCCGCAGATTGTTTTCAGCATCACAGCAGTTTGCATAATTCGCAAATGTTTTCGGGTTCTCGTCCAGTGTGAGAACCGGCAGACCGAGAACCGGATCCTCCGGCTGTTCAATGTAATCCGTATAGATGAGCAGCGAATAATTTTTGTTCAGTGTGACCGGTTCCCCGGTGTACCGATCCACAACCGTGAACCGCACCTCGCCCTCTTTCAGCGCTTTCATCGGCTTTAACCGGACTGCAACATCAGCGGAGCCGTTGTCGTGCATGGTTACCGCCATGGAGGAGAGGTCGTAGCCGGCAGGAACATTCACCCGATTAATCCCCATGGAAAAGCTGTCTGCGTCGAAATGATGTGCGAAGCTATCCACAGTCATGGGGTTCGCATTCATCCGGATCGGCGGACCGCTGGATACTTTGCCGTTCGGGGTATTGTAAGAGATGCTTGTGCTGATGACGAAAGCGTTATCATCGGTGATTGCAATCTGTTCACCGGTTTCCGTATCAACAGCAGTGAAGCGAACCTGATCGTTTTTCAGCTCTGACATTGCTTTCAGCCTGATCGTCACTTCATATTTGTTGTTTTCGAGCTTTGTCACGGTGACGGCGTTCTCCGGCAGCGTATAGCCTGCTGGAACGGTACCCGGCTCCACTTCTGCTGCGAACTTCGCAATGTCGCTGTCCTTTTCAAACGCCTTGACGGTAAAGGGGTTTGCGGTCATTGCAGAGGCGAAATGGGTGGTGGAGGAGGTTTCACTGACCTCGTCCGAATATTTCGGAGAGTAAGTTCTGACATCCACAACAAGCGGATCATTTGCGTTCAGCGGGATCAGCGCACCGGTATCCGCATCCACAGCGGTATAACGGATCTCGCCGTCGTTCAGCGCCTGTGCTTCCTTTTTCAGTCTGACCGTGATTTCTCCGGATCCGTTTTCGTTCTTTTTCCATGAGATACTGTCGTCCGGCAGTGTGTATCCGTCCGGAAGATGGTACGGACTGACCGACATGGAAAAGACGTCAGCATTGAAATGCCGTGCAAGATCATCCTTGACGATATAAGGGTTTTCGCTGATGATGTATACCGGCCCGGTCATCATATCGCCCTGCTCGGTGTGATAAGCGATTGTCGTATTGATCGAGATTCTGTGGTCATCGTCCAGGGGAATCAGTTCGCCGGTATCCGCATCTACGACCGTGAAGCGGATTTCATCCTTTTGCAGTTCCTGCTGCTGAGGAGGCAGCGGCGCATCATCCGTCTGCGGATCCTTGACGCTTCCGATAAAGACCGGCAGCTTGGTGCGCTCGTCAATGATCATGAAGATGAACGGACGGTCGAAGTTCAGATCGCGTGCAATGTGGGCCTTCTGCGTCATCTCACCGATTGTTGCGGCGGCAGCCTTGGTGCCGGTTTCGTTCACGTCGATGAACGTGTTGTGCAGCACTCTGCCGAGATACACATCGCCGGGATGCCATTCGCCGGATTCGCTCTGATACATTTTACTGAAGTCTGCTTTGCCGCCGTCGAATGCCTTTTGCACGCCGAGCTTTTGCAGGGTACTGCCGAGCAGCTCGTCACCGGTATCGTAGTCGAATGTGAACTTCGGCATCCGGACACTGACCTCATCCTTGCTGCGGCTGTCCATGAGATTCCCGAGCGAATCCGCATCCATCATCCCGATGTAGTCGGAGAGCGTCACAGACTTGGATTCCCGCGGCAGAATGCCGACAAAGCTGTATGTGCCGCCCGCATACGGCTTGACAAAGCCCTCTGCGTATTCGTCGGAGATGTAGTATTCCTCCGAGCCGGTCATCATGGTGACCTTCTGCTTGGTGTCGGTGCCGAAATCGGTTACATAGGAGCCCTTCCATGCGGTTTCCCATTCCGCATCAAATGCGAGCGCATTGATCAGATAGGTCACAGCGTTCGGATCCATGCTTTTCAGCATATTCTGAATCATGTCATCGGTCTTGTCGCTGATCCAGCTGTTGATCTCACCCATTGTGCTGTCGGTGAACGGCGCCTTGAACACATCCATATTGGGGTAGTAATCCTTGACGGTCTGCAAATACTCGTCACGGATTTGCAGTGCTTCGCTGTTCCAGATGGAATTTGCGATGTTCAGCTTGGCTTTGTCACTGCTCGGGAGATTGGCAAGGTAATTGTGGTAGTATTCGTTCAGATCCTCCATGGAGATGCTGCCGCCGAGCAGCTTTTCCAGTTCGGCTCTGGTTTCGCCGTCCGCGCCGTTGCCGGCCATCGCAAGCACCGATGCAATCGACAGCGGCGAGATCAGGATATTGTCATGCTCCGTATCACGGAACGAGATTTCCTTCATCAGCTTGGCCGTCAGATCGTACTGGCTCTTGACGAATGCGTCGTCAACGGCCTTGTCCGTGACATCCTGTGCGGTGAGCTTTTCGGTCAGGGAGTGTGCCTTGTAGCCCTGTGTGCTTTCCTCCTTGCCGAGCACATCGCGCTTTTTGGCGATGAATTCCAGAATCTGGCTGACGTCCGAGCCGTCCACATTGCCGTCCAGATTGACGTCTGCATTCAGGCGTCCGTTGTCGGTCATCTTCGCGGATGCATCCGCAGCGGCGTATCTGGCAATCAGCACGGCGTCTGCGACGTCCACAAAGCCGTCCATGGTCGCGTCACCGTAGCGCGTCACCTTGAGCTGTGCCGGGGTGTCTGCTGCGCTGACCGCCGCCGGTGTGATGCAGCTGCCCGCCAGCATACAGACCGCGAGCATTGCTGCGAATGATTTGTGCAGTTTCATAGTGTTCCTCCGTTTCGTTTCATAGTGGTTTTTGATTCTGCGTCTGCCCGTGCGTGCCGGACAGACGCATTTGCTGATCATTCCGTTGTTTTGCCGGGATTTCTGACGCTGCCGATAAAGACCGGAAGCTGGGTACGTTCATCAATGATCATGAACAGGAACGGGCGTGTGAAGCTGAGGTTCGGCGCGCCTCCCTGCCGCGTCATTTCCACGACCGTTGCGGCCGCTGCCTGCGTGCCCGTTTCATTGACGTCGATGAACGTATTGTGCAGCACTCTGCCGATATAGACGCCCTCACTGTCCTTTTCATAGAGCTTGCTGAAATCGGCTTCACCGGAAAATGCTTTCTTCATGCCGAGCTTCTGCAATGCATTGCCGAGCAGCGTATCGCCTGTATCGTATGCAAACCCGAACTTCGGCAGCGCGACCTGCACGGCTTCCTCCGTGCGGCTGCCGAGCAGCTTTTGCAGCGAATCTGCATCCATCATGCCGACATAATCGGAGAGCGTCACTGACAGCGATTCGCGCGGCAGAATGCCGACAAAGCTGTACGTGCTGCCAGCATACGGCTTGATGAATCCCTCTGCGTACTTGTCGGAGATATAGTATTTCTCAGTGCCTTTCATCAGTGTGACATCCAGCTTGGTGCCGTCATAATCCGTGAATACGCCGTCAGCGGTTTCCTTCCATGAGGTTTCCCACTCCGCATCAAATGCGAGTGCATTGACCAGATAGGTCACGGCGTTCGGATCCATGTATTTCAGCATATCCTCGATCATGTGATCGGTCTTGTCGCTGATCCAGCTGTTGATCGCGCTTCTTGTGCTGTCCGTGAACGGCGCTTTGAAAACGTCCATATCGCCGTAGTAATTCTTGACGGTCTGCAAATAATCGTCACGGATTTGCAGTTCCTCGCTGTTCCAGATCGAATTGGCAAGGTGCAGCTTTGCATTGTCGCTGCTTGGCAGATTTGCAAGGTAATTGAGGTAGTATGCGTTCAGCTCCTCCATGGAGAGCGTGCCGCCGAGCAGCTGTTCCATTTCGGCTCTGGTTTCGCCGTCTGCGCCGTTGGCCGTCATTGCCAGTGCGGAAGCAATCGACAGCGGCGAGAGCAGGATATTGTCATGCTCGGTATCGCTGAACGAGATCTCCTTCATCAGCTTTGCGGTCAGATCATACTGGCTTTTGAAAAATGCTTCGTCAACGGCCTTGTCCTTGACGGTCTGTGCGGTAATGTCTTTCGTCAGGCTGAAAGACTGATAACCCGGATCACTGGTTTTCGGGTATCCGAGATAGTCGCGCTTTTTAGCGATATACTCAAGGATCTGCGTCACGTCCGTGCCGTCCACATTGCCGTCCAGATTGACGTCTGCGCAAGATCTGCCCATGTCGGTGACGGTTGCGTTCGGATCCGCAGCGACATACCTTGCCGTGAGCACGGCGTCCGCGACGTCCACGGAATTGTCCCCGTTTACGTCACCGTATTCCCGGATGCCTGCCGGGACGGCATCCTTTGCGGAAACGGCCGCGGGTGTGATGCAGCTGCCCGCAAGCAGGCTGCCTGCAAGCACCGCTGCTGTCTGTTTCAGAAATTTCATTGTCGTACCTCCTTTTCCGGTTTTATGCTTTACGGCTCTGCGCCTGTTCAGATTGCCGGAACAGGCGCATTTGTTATCTTATGAAGCCGGATTTTCTGCTTCTGTCGGGTGCATGACAGTACCGATGAATACCGGAAGCTGTGTTTCGTTGTCGATGATCATGTAAATGAACGGGCGG
The DNA here is from genome assembly GCA_016281125.1 of Oscillospiraceae bacterium. Taxonomy (GTDB): domain Bacteria; phylum Bacillota; class Clostridia; order Oscillospirales; family Ruminococcaceae; genus Firm-04. Next base: position 72,680 of record JAEEIA010000001.1, read on the forward strand.
TCGAGATAGACTGTCTTGTAATCCGTCGGGCCGACTGCGTTGTCTGCGATTGCGACCATGGTGACGGCACCTGCTTTCGTGCCCAGCTCATCGACCTGAATGAAGGTTTTGTGCAGCACCAGATCAACTTTACATTCCGGATTGATGCTGTTCAGCTTTCCGAAGCGGGCGATCGGGTATATGAAGGCGTCTTTCATGCCGAGCGCGTACAGAACATCGTTCAGCGTGATGGTGTAATCATATTTGAATTTCGGGAGCATGGTGTGGACCTCGGTCTTCTTGCTGCTGCTCAGTAGATTTTGCAGGGATTCGCCGGTCATCATACCGATATAATCGGAAACGGTCACGGACTTTTCCTGCTTCGGGAGAACCGCGGCAAAGCTGTACTTTCCGCCCTTATACTGTTTCAGGAAGCCTGTCGCGTACTCGTCCTCCAGATAGGTGCTTTCTTCACCGTACATCATCGTCGCGGTCATGTCGCCGTCGTAGGCGTGGAATACGCCGTCATGAACATCGTTTGCCATGTAGGGAGATGTCCATTCCGCTTCAAACGCAAGCGCATTGATCAGCAGCATGATCCAGTTCTGGTCGATTTCGTCGATCAGCGTCGGAATCATATGCTTTGTATTGGTATCGACCCAGTTGTTGACGTCTTCGACCGTGCTCTCATCGAACGGCGCCTTGAATGCGTCTGCATGATAGTAATCCTTTGCCGTTTGCAGGAATGCCTCCGGCACCTTGATGCGTGTTTCGTCGTTGCGCACCCACAGGGAATTTGCAATGCTCAGTTCGTCGGAGGCGGTCAGCATGGCAGTGTAGTCTGCATAATACTGATTCAGCGCCTCTATATCCAGTGTATCACCGAGCAGCTTTTCCATTTCCGTTTTGGTATTGTCCTCTGCACCGTTGGCTGTCATGGCGAGCGCCTGCGAAACGGACAGCGGGGAGATCAGCATATTATCCGTGGTCTGCGGATCCTGTGCCGCGCCCCTGAACAGATCGGCGGTCAGCTTCATCTGGCTTGCGATGAAGGTTTCGTCCGCTTTCTTTTTGGATGCGGTGCCCGGTTCAATCGCGTCCGTGAGGCAGGTTGCCTGATACTTATGTTCAGCGGGCTGCTGATCCGGCTTGCCGAGGGCATCGCGTTCAATCTGTCTTGCGATAAACCGGATAATCTTCAGGACGTCCGCTTCATCCAGATTGCCGTCTGCATTGACGTCGCCCTGCAATTTGCCCTGATCGGTCAGCTTCAGATCATAATCCATGACGCAGTATCTTGCCACAGCGACGGCGTCTGCAACGTCTACGGACTGATCCATATTGACATCGCCGTAAACCTGCGCCGGTTCCTGTGTATCCGCGTATGCGGGCGTGATGCAGCTGCCCGCGAGCATACAGGCGGCGAGTGCTGCGGAGATCGTTTTTCTGAATTTCATGGTAAATCCTCCTGTTCTGTTACTGTTCGTGCTGATTTGCAATACCCTTAGCCTGCTCAGTGCTTCTGAACAGGCTAAGGAAGATGTTTGTCATTCGACGACTTCTGTCGGGTGCAGGACATAGCCCATGAACACCGGCAGATTTGTCTTGTTGTCGAGAATCAGATAAATGAACGGACGGTTCAGGGACACCGTTCTGGAATCCTCCACGCAGGTTGCTTCCACGCCAATGAAGGTCACGGCGCCAGCCTTGGTGCCTTTTTCATCGACCTGGATAAAGGTCTTGTGGATCACGGCGTCAATATTGCTGCCGCCGAGTGCATTCAGACCGGAGAAGTCCGCGCTGTCAGAGAATGCAGTCTTCATGCCCAGTGCCCGGAGCATGTCATTCATCTTGAGCGAATAACCGTACTTGAATTTCGGTATGCCTGCATTTACCTTGATGTCCGTTTTGCTGCTGAGCAGCTTTTGCAGGGATTCACTGGTCATCATGCCGATATAATCGGACACAGTAACGGATTTTTCTTCCTTCGGCAGGATCGCCGCAAAGCTGTAATCGCCGCCTGCATATTCCTTGATGAAGCCGGTCGCGTACTCGTCTTCCAGATAGGCGCGCTCCTTGCTGTGCATCATTTCAACGGTCATGTCACGGTCATATGCGTGGAATGTTGCGTCGGATACTTCAAATTGGCTGTACGCCGATGCCCATTCTGCGTCAAAGGCCAGCGCATTGATCAGCATCATGATCCATCCGGGCGGGATTTCCTTCACGATCTCCGGGATCATTTCAAAGGTGTTTTCGTTGACCCAGCTGTTGACGTCCTCCACGGTGCTGTCATCGAACGGTGCCTTGTATGCATCCGCACCGTAATAGTCATTCGTTGTCTGCAAGAATGCTTCCGGCACCTGAATTCTGCCCTCATCATTGCGGATCCAGAGTGAATTTGCAAGATGCAGCTTGGCTTTGTCAGTGCTTGCAAGATGGCTCGTGTAGTCGTAGTAATACTGATTCAGCGCGTCAATGTCCAGCGTATCGCCGAGCAGCTTTTCCATTTCCTCGCGCGTCTGCCCCTTTGCGCCGTTCGTCGCCATGGCGATTGCCTGCGAAACCGACAGCGGGGAAACCAGCAGATCCTTGCCTGCGGATTCCGGATCCTGCGCAGCGCCCTTGAACAGATCGACTGCGAGCTTCATCTGGCTTGCGAGGAATACCTCGTCAACCTGCTTGCTGTCAGCAGTTTTGGCTGTAATGCCGTCCATGAGATTGACCGCATTGTACTTGTGTTCGACCTTCGGATCCGGCTGGCCGAGCGCACCGGGCTCAATCTGTCTGGCAATATAGCGGAGAATCTTTTGCAGATCCTTCTCGTCCAGATTGCCGTCCGCATTGACGTCACCCTGCAATTTGCCCTGATCGGTCAGCTTCAGATCATAATCCATGACGCAGTATCTTGCTACGGCGACGGCATCTGCAACGTCCACGGCGGTGTCCATGTTGAGGTCGCCGAAGCTCATCTGAACAGGCGTCGGCGTGACATAATCCTCCGCCGAAACATGTGCGATGCAGCTGCCCGCAGCGATGCAGACAGCGAGAATTGCTGAAAATACCTTCTGAAATTTCATGTGATTACCCTCTCTCATTATGTTGTTATGTTGTGATAAAGAATTATTCCGCTTCGACTTCTGTCGGGTGCAGGACATAACCGATGAAGATCGGCAGGTTGGTGCTGTTGTCCACGATCATGTAGATGAACGGACGGTCAAGATAAACGCGCTTCGGGGGTTCCGGTTCTATGGCGCAGCCGGCAGCAAAGATCGCCGTGACAGCTGCTGCCTTGGTGCCGCGGTCATCGACCTGGATAAAGGTCTTGTGCAGCACGGTGTCAATCCAGGTATTGCCGAGGCTGTTCAAACCGGTGAAGTCAGCAGAATCCGGAGAAAACGCCGCCTTCATGCCGAGGGCTTTCAGCATTTCGTTCATCGTGAGCGAATACTCATACTTGAATTTCGGGAGCATGGTTTCGACTTTGGTATTCTGCTTGCTGTTCAGCAGCTTTTTCAGGGAATCCGCGGTCATGCTGTCGATATAATCGGAAACGGTGACGGATTCGTCCGGCAGAATCGCCGCAAAGCTGTACTCGCCGCCCTTGTAGGATTTCATGAAGCCGGTTGCGGTCAAATCCTCAAGATAGGTGTATTCTTCACCGTACATCATTTCAGCGGTCAGATCTCTGTCATAGGCGTGGAATTTGCCGTCGGAAACATTATATTCGTTGTACGGGTCTGCCCATTCTGCTTCAAATGCGAGTGCGTTGATCAGGATCATGATCCAGTTCGGGTTGATCTGATCCAGGAGCGACGGGATCATTTCGTGCGTGTGATAGCTCACCCAGTCGTTGACGTCTTTGACCGTGGAATCGTCGAACGGTGCCTTGAACGCGTCTGCGCCGTAGTAGTCAGCGGTCGTTTGCAGGAACTGTTCCGGAACCTGGATTACGGCTTCATTATCGCGGATCCAGAGGGAGTTTGCAAGGTGAACATCTGCTCCGGATGCCTGAGTCAGTTTTTTGGTGTAGCGGTAATAATACTGATTCAGCGCGTCAATGTCCAGCGTATCACCGAGCAGCTTTTCCATTTCCTCTTTGGTCGTGCCGTTTGCACCGTTCGCTGCCATGGCGAGCGCCTGTGAAACGGACAGCGGCGAAACGAGCAGATCCTTGCCCTCGGACTGTTCATCCTTGGCAGCGCCCTTGAACAGATCGACGGTCAGCTTCAGCTGGCTGTCAATGAATGCTTCGTCAGCCTCCTTGCCGCTGACGATTTCCGCCGTGACGTTCTCCATGAGGTTCATTGCCTGATAATTCGGCTCCGAGGTCAGCTCCGGTACGCCGAGCTCCTCCACCTGCCTTGCGATGTACAGCAGAATCTGTCTGAGGTCGGCATCGTCCAGATTTCCGTCCCGGTTGACGTCGCCCTGTATTTTGCCCTGATCCGTCAGCCGGAGATCCCAGTCCATGTTGTAATAGCGTGCAACTGCAACGGCGTCTGCGACATCGACATTCGAGTCGAGATTGACGTCACCGTAGCGGATTGGCACCTCCGGGTAATCGTCATCTGCCGATACAGCGGCCGGTGCGATGCAGCTTCCTGCAAGCATACACGCTGCAAGCATTGCGGAAAGAAGTCTTGCATGTTTCATAATGATACCTCCGTTTCGATTCATAAACATGTCAGAATAGTTCGGGTCGCCCACCCTTATACAAATCTTATCACCAATAGCAAAATCTTTCAATTCGCATACTATACGAATAAAATTTTTTTATTTGGTGTAACCGGGAATCTGCACAAAAGATAGTCTGGTTCCTTGTGCATATTAAACAGAAATTTTGGCAAAAAAACCGCGCCGTCCCGGGCAGCGGACAGCGCGGTTTATGTGTCATTTATGGCTTGCAGCCTTGCTTTCTGCGCCTTCCGGCGTCTGAGCAGGAAGATTGTGAAATCATAGCCCCACTGAATCAGAACGCCGCAGAGCAGCGACCAGAAAACTGTCTTGGCAATCGTACCCGGAACATGCCGGAACCGCTCCTCGACGGTTGCATAATCATTGTTCAGACGTTTGTAGTAAACCGAGTCGAACAGGTAAGAAATGAGGTATGCAGCGAAGGTTCCGTTGCTCAGATGCTTTAAGACAGTGCGTGCGATTTTGTTCTTGATGCGGATGTCAAACAGCATCAGAAACAGCATTGCGGTCATCACTGCAACAGGCCATGCGGCATAGTCATCGTTGTGCCAGGTGCGCCAGATGCAGTCGCATTCCGTGTTCTTCAGGGATTGATAAAAAGTAACAACAGAAACCCAGACGAGCGCAGCGCCGAATATCGCAAGATACTTCAATTTACGGCGCGGTTTGCGCTTCGGCGGAAAATCACGCAGATACGCACCGATCAGATAATACGCGAACGGGTAGCCGCGCGTGAAGAAGCTGGGGAAAATCTTGATCTGCGTGTTGAAATTTGTGCCGATATAGAACGACTGCGCAAACAGGAACAGGAAGCAGAACGTCAGCAGCATGAGCCGCTTGTTCCGCTTGCTGCGCATTCCGTGATATGCCTGATTGATGAACGGAATCAGCAGGAAGATGCAGAAATAATATTCCACATACCAGCTGTACTGCGCGTCTGTGTACATGAACAGTCCGCGGACAGCCTGCCAGATGCTGTAATGAAACTTGTGAAAGCAGATATTGAAAATCAGGTTGACGATGCTGATGAACACGTAGATCACCAGCACGCGCAGAATGCCCTTGTAATAGCCCGCGCTCAGGCGCTTCCGGCTCATCAGATAGCCGGTGACGGTCATGAACAGCGGGACGCAGCAGAATGCAATCCACCGGATGTAAATCTGGAACGCGCCGAAATCGGCCGAGATCGGCGTGCTGTAAAAGCCGGTATGCAGAAAGGAATGCACCGTGACAACAAGAATCAGTGCAACGATTTTGATGATGTCGATGCCGGTACTGCGTTCTTTTGTCTGCGGCGGAATCACAGAACGGCGCGGCCGTCTGCGGTAAGCGTATCTTATATCAGCTTCCGGCTGCATTGCGTTCCTCCTTTCCGGATGCCGCATCCAGCGCGGCCTCTGCGGTTTTCAGCAGAAGCTCGGAGCGGTCGTCGCCGCCCATGATGCGCGCGATTTCTTCAATACGCTGACTTCTGTTCAGGACAGTGACCTCGGTGTTTGTTGCGGTATCGGTGCTGTGTTTTTCAATCAGAAGATGATGGTTTGCCTGCGTTGCAAGCTGTGCCAGATGCGTGACACAGATCACCTGATGGTGCAGCGAAAGCTCCCGCAGCTTCAGGCCGATTTTCTGGGCGGCCTTGCCGCTGACGCCGGTGTCGATTTCGTCGAAAATCAGCGTCGGGATTGCATCGCGCTCTGCAAGCACGGCCTTGAGCGCAAGCATCATGCGGGAAAGCTCACCGCCGGAGGCAATCTGCGCAATCGGCTTGGGCGGCTCGCCGGGGTTTGCAGAGATCAGGAATTCTGCGCGGTCCATGCCGCTCGGCGTCAGCTTGCCCTGCGTCAGTGCAACGGAGAGCTGCACGCGCGGCATATTCAGATACGCAAGCTCCTCTCCGACTCTGCGGGAGAAGGTTTCTGCCAGCGTCTGCCGGTGTGCGGTCAGCTGCCTTGCGAGCGCCGTCACCCGGTGCAGACGCTCTGTCCGTTCATCCGTGAGCCTGTGCAGCCGGTCAGAGTCAGTTTCGATTGCCGCAATCTCTTGCAGCGCATCGGCATAGATCTGCCGCAGACCGTCCGCATCTGTGTGATAATGCACCGCCATGCTGTTGACGGCGTTGCGGCGGTCGGAGAGCTTCTGGAATTCAGCGGGGGAGAGCATCCCGTCGGTCAGGCTGCCGACCTCGTCTGCAATGTCGCGCAGCTCGATGTTCAGCGCTTTCAGGCGTTCGTGGAGCGCCTCTGCTTCGGGTGCTGCGGACGCAAGTCTGCCGAGCTGTTCGCAGGCCGCTGCGATTGCATCAGAGATATTTTCCTCTCCGTCTGTCAGCATCCGGCAGACCGAGGACGCGGCTTCAGCGTTATCCTCTGCGCGGGCGGCAGCATGATACTGCTCATCCAGCAGGCGGTCCTCCTGCGGCTGCGGATCCAGCTCCCCGATTTCGGTGATGGTTTCCCGCAGGGCTTGCAGACGGAGCATTTTTTCCTGCTCCGTTTTTTTCAGCTGATTCAGCGTGCGCGCACAGGCCTGCAAATCGTGAAATTCCTTCTGGTATTCCGTCAGCAGTGAGGAATCGTCCCCGAAGCGGTCGAGCACCTCCAGATGCCGTTCCGGACGGAGCAGAATCTGATTGTCATGCTGCCCGTGAATGTTCACGAGCGTTTCTCCGAGCGCACGGAGCATCGCCGCGGCTGCGGGTTTTCCGTTGACCTTGCCGATGCTGCCGCCGTCCGCAGAGATCTCGCGCGTCAGCAGCAGCTCGTCGTCGGCAGTGTCCTGGCCGTATTCAGCCAGAACCGCCCTCGTTTCATCCGAGAGCGGCGAGAACTGTGCCGTAATCACGGCCTTTTTGCAGCCGGTGCGCACCAGATCCTTGCTTGTCCGCTGTCCGAGGACAGCCTGAATGCCGTGGATCAGTATGGATTTTCCGGCGCCGGTTTCGCCGGTGAAGGCATTGAAGCCCTGCTCCAGCGGGATCTGCGCCGCGGAGATGACCGCGAGGTTTTCGATCGCAAGTTCCTTTAACATGTGTTACCCCCAGATATGGGTTTCCAGTAAATGAATCAGTTGTTTTGCAGCATTTTCCGAGCGCGTCAGAATAAAAATCGTGTCATCACCGGCAATGGTGCCGACGATTTCCGGCAGCTGGAGCCGGTCGATGACTGCGCAGGCTGCCTGTGCGGAGCCCGCATGACAGGTGACGACGACGGTATTGATCGCATAGTCAATCCGGACGACGACGTCTGTCAGAAGCCCGCTCGGTGCGGCAGGCGCCGACGGCCCCTTCGCATAGCAGTTCTGTCCGGATGCTGTCCGCTTTTTCCGCAGCTTGAGCTGCCGGATGTCACGCGAAATTGTTGCCTGCGTGACGGAAAAGCCGTTTTCCTCCAGCAGATCGCGCAGCATTTCCTGTGTGCTGATCTCATGTGTGCCGATCAGCTGAAGGATCATTTCCTGTCTGGCATTGACCATCATTCTGCCTCCGTTTTTTGTCATGTTGCATGGTGGTTCCGGTCTGAACGGGCTCAGAGCATCTCCTTGATCGGTCGCATGAGCTTGCCGTTCAGTGCGTCATAAAATGCGGTGCCCTTGCAGTCCACAAAGGGCATAAAACGCTCTGAGCTGGTCACGGTAAAGGACTGTGCATTGTGCAGCACAGCCGTATGCACGCCGTCCGCATGGACATTGAGTCCGCCGTCCCCGGCGCCGCGGTAGGTGACGCGGATGCTTCTCTGGGGTGCAAAGAGCATCGGGCGGGCAAACAGCGAATGCGGACAGACCAGGTTCATCTCAATCAGTGCAAGATCCGGCTCGATGACGGGGCCGCCTGCGGAAAGCGCATAGGCCGAGGAGCCGGTCGGCGTCGAGAAGATGATGCCGTCCGCGCGGTACACGCCGATCTGCCGGTCATCGACGGACACTGCGAAATCACAGATTCTGCCGTTTAACCGCGAGGCGTAAATATCATTGAGTACATGTGTTTCAAAGCCGTCCTGCTCTCCGCCGCAGATCGTCGCTTTCAGCATGATCCGGTGCGAGATTGCATACTGACCGTGATACAGCCGGTCGAGCATATCCAGCTCTGAGGCTTCAAACGCTGCAAGAAAGCCGAGTGTTCCGGTATTGATGCCGACCAGCTTGACCGGCGGCGTGCTGTGCATTGCGGCGTAGTCCAGGATCCAGCCGGATGCGCGCAGGATTGTTCCGTCGCCGCCGATTGCAATGACGAAGTCTGCGCCCTCCAGAACCGATGCCGCGGGCAGGAACCGGACACCGTCAATGCCGGGAAATGCTTGCTGCACCGTATCCGACATGCGGATTTCCGCTCCGAGTGTTTTCAGCCGTTCGCAGACCTGTACGGCGGTCTGAATTGCGGCATTCTTGGAAAGATTCGGGTCGATCACACAGTTCATGGCAGTTCTCTTTTCACATATAACAGGTATTCCGTGTTGCCGCTGCCGCCCTTGATCGGGGATTCGCAGCTGCCGGACGGCAGCAGACCGTGTTCGGCACAGCAGTTCATGATGTCCCGCAGCACCTGCTGCCGGAGCTTTTCGTCTTTGACAATGCCGTGCTTGTTCAGCGCCGCGCGTCCCGCCTCAAACTGCGGCTTGACGAGCAGCATCGCGGTGCCCTTTTCCGTCAGAAGTGCCGGCAGATGCGGGATGATCTGCCGCAGCGAAATAAACGAAACATCGCAGGATGCAAAATCCGCGGGGAGTCCGTCCGTATCCGGTGCAAGCGTCCGCAGATCGGTGCCTTCCATGACCGTGACGCGGGGATCCGTCCGGAGCTCCGGTGCAAGCTGATCGTGTCCGACGTCCACTGCGAGCACATGTGCCGCGCCGTGCTGGAGCATACAGTCCGTAAAGCCGCCGGTCGAAGCGCCGATGTCCAGACAGCGCAGGCCGTCCAGCCGGATCTGAAATTCTGCAAGCGCGAACCGCAGCTTATAGCCGCCGCGTCCGACAAAGGGCAGTTCCTCCGTGACGGCGACGGTATCCTCCGGTGCGACCTTCTGCGACGCTTTCATGCAGATGGTGCCGTTGACTGTGACGTGCCCCTCACTGATGAGCGTCTGTGCGCGGTTCCGGCTGCTGCAAAGCCCGCGCGCCGTCAGCGCGGTATCGAGCCGCTCAGCCATTGTGCAGTTCCTTTACGGCCTTGCAGATTTCCTCTTCGGTCAGCCCGCAGTTCGCAAGGCAGGCATTGACGGATGCCTGCTGCACGAAGCCGCTGATCGCATGACATCGGTAATTGCCGCGCCAGTCAGAGAGCATCAGCATGGCAGCGAGCTTTTCACCGATGCTGCCGGTGCAACTGCTTTCCTCAAATACGCAGATATTGCTGTACTGCTCCGCGATCTGCCTGACTTCATCCGGCAGCGGATAAATCTTTGTCAGACGCAGAATGCCGCAGGGGATGCCGTCCTGATGCAGCTGTTCCGCCGCAGCATACACCTGCTCGGACAGTCTGCCGTATGTGACAATGAGCGTTTCGCTGCCCGGTTCGTGTGTCAGTGCGGCGGCGGGCTTCAAAGCGGAATGCTCCTTTTCTTTCCCGCGCGGGTACCGGACGGCGACAAGCCCTTTTTCTTCGTAGATTGCGCGCCCGAGGCAGAGCTTTAACTCCGCATAATTGGCGGGGGAATAGACTGTGCAGCCGGGAATCGCGGTCAGCATCGGAATATCGAAGATTCCCTGATGCGTTTCGCCGTCCTCACCGACCAGACCGGCTCTGTCCACGCCGAGCACGAGATGATACCCGGCAATGGCTGCATCATGGAGCAGCTGGTCGAAGCTGCGCTGTAAAAATGTCGAATAGACTGCAAAAACCGGCAGCCTTCCCATCGAAGCAAGCGCGGCGCAGAACGTGACAGCGTGTTGCTCCGCAATGCCGACGTCGTAGAACCGGTCATGGTGATCCGCATAGAAAAATTGCAGACCTGTGCCGTATTTCATCGCAGCGGTCACTGCACAGATGCGGTCATCGCGCTTGGCCAGCTCATTCAGATGCCTGCCGAACACGGTCGAGAAGCACTCGTCGATGGAAAGCTCCGGATCCTTGGCGTCGAGATCCACGCGGGCAATATCCGCATGGACGCTCTCGCAGCGCGGAACGCCGTGATACTCGCCGGGGTTGTCTTCCGCAGGCTTGTAGCCCTTGCCCTTGACGGTATTGACATGGACGAGCACTGGTCTGCGATAGCTTTTTGCGACCTCCAGTGCATCGTCGAGCGCCTCCATGTCATGCCCGTCCACGGGGCCGAGATAGACAAAGCCCAGATCCTCAAAAATCGTGGACTGGACGATATTGTGGCGCATTCTGTCCTTGGTGTTTTTCAGCTTGACCGCAAGCATATCACCGATGGCCGGTGTCTTGCGGATGACGCTCTCGACTTTCCATTTTGCGCGGACATAGTCGGAGCTGCTGCGGATGCGCGTCAGATATTTTGCGATGGCACCGACATTTTTGGAAATGGCCTGATTGTTGTCGTTCAGAATGACGATCAGATTGGTCTTGGTTTTTCCGGCATTGTTGAGTCCCTCATAGAACATGCCGCCGGTCATGGCGCCGTCCCCGACAACCGCGACGGCGTAATGCGCCGTGTCGCCGGACAGCCGCATTGCCTCCGCCATGCCGAACGCCGCGGAAACAGCCGTGCTGCTGTGGCCGGTGATAAACGTATCATGGACGGATTCTGACGGCTTCGGAAAGCCCGCAAGACCGTTTTCCTGCCGGAGCTCGGGCAGACGTCCTGCACGGCCGGTCAGGATTTTGTGTACATATGCCTGATGTCCGACATCCCATACGATTCTGTCCTTCGGGGAATGAAAGTGCCGGTGCAGCGCCAGCGTCAGTTCCACGACACCCAGGTTAGAGGAGAGGTGTCCGCCGGTCTGGAGCACCGTGTCGATCAGATATTTGCGGATCTTTTCGCACAGTGCCACACACTGGGGGAGCGTCAGCTTTTGCAGGTCGTCCGGCAGCTTCATATACTGAAGATCAGGGATGGGCATTGCCGTATTTTGACGTTCTCTGTTCATTTTCTTCTCCGTTCGGCAGATGCAGCGTCTGCCGTTCCGTGTTAGGTATCTGCCGGTTCTGCGGCAGGCTTTGTATATTCGGAAACCGTCAGCCTGGCCTGTTCAAGCTCCTTTTTGCAGCTTTCCGCGAGCTTTGTGCCCTCGCCGTAAAGCCGCACGGCCTCCTCCAGCGGCAGACCGCCTGCTTCGAGCTTCTCTGTAATCTCAGCAAGCTGCCGCATTCCTTCTTCAAATTTCATATCTCATCTTCCTTTCGGATCTCCGTGACCGCTGCACGGAGGCTCCCGCTTGCCAGCCGGATCTCCAGCAGATCACCCGGTTCCAGCGAATCCGCTTCCCGGACGAGCCTGTCCTGCTGATAAACGAGCGCATAGCCGCGCTGCAAAACGGCAACGGGGCTGACGGCCTCCAGTCTGCCGAGCATCAGCGCGAATGCCTGTGTGCTGCTGTCCAGCTGCTTTTCCGCCGCATGACGGAGCCGGACGGTCAGTGCAGAAAGCGCATTGCTCTGCATTGCGATTGCATACGCCGGATTCTGCTGCTTCAGTCTGCTGCCGAGCGCATCGAGCACCGCGCTTTTTTCGTCTGTCAGCGCGGAAAATGCGCTGTTCAGCCGTTCTTTTTGCCGTCCAACGGCAGAGAGCAGAACGGAAAGCTCCGGTACGGCAAGCTCAGCCGCCGCAGAGGGCGTCGGGGCTCTGAGATCTGCAACCTCATCCGCAATGCAGTGATCCGTTTCGTGTCCGACGGCGCTGATGACCGGTACCGGCGAACGGAATACGGCCTCCGCGACCGCCTCTGACTGGAAAGCGGAAAGATCCTCATTTGATCCGCCGCCGCGTCCCATGAGGATCACATCGCAGCCGTCCTGACCGGCTGCCAGCAGTGCCTCCGCAATCGAGCGCGGGGCATCGTCGCCCTGTACGAGCGCAGGATAAATGCAGACAGTCCCGATCGGGAACCTGCGTTCCAGGATTTGCAGCATATCGTGCAGTGCCGCGCCGCTGCGGGAAGTCACAATGCCGATCTTCTGCGGCATGGGCGGAACCGGCCGCTTGCGCTCTGCTGCAAAATAGCCGAGCTTTGCCAGCTTCTCGCGCCGCTGCTGCAAAGCCAGTGCCTGCGCGCCGACGCCGTCCGGCTGAATGTCCGTGACATTGATCTGATAGGCTCCGTCCCGCTCATAGAGCGTCACCGTGCCCTGCAAGATCACATGCATCCCGTTTTCGGGTGCAAAGCGGAGCCTGTCCGCGTTGGAGCGGAACATGACCGCCTTGACGGACGCCTCCTCGTCCCGCACGCTGAAATAGCAGTGCCCGGAACGGAAATTCCGCGTAAAATTGGCGATTTCGCCGCGCAGCAATACACCGCGCAGCTTCGCGTCCTCCTGTAAGCGGAAGGCGACATAGCGGTTCAGCTGGCTGACGGTCAGAACAGACATGACGGCATCTCCTTCCGGGCGGCATAAACCGCAATGCCTGCGGCGTTGTCGCAGGAGAATTCCGGTGCCGCAAAAGCGGTCCGGAACGGCAGCATTTTCAGCTGATCCTGAATCAGCCGGTCAGAGAGCACGCCGCCTGCATACAGCACAGCCGGATTCCCGGATTTCTGTGCGGCATCTTTGGTCATGGCAGTGAGCACGGCCGCAATGGAATTCAGGCAGTATTTTGCAATCTCCGCCGGGGGTGTCTGCCTGTCCAGCATCTGCTGACACTGATTCTGCAAGCCGGAGAGCGAGCAGCAGCCGTCCTTCAGATGTACCTGCATGTGCGCGGTGAAGCTGCTTTGCGATGCAAGCTGTTCCAGTGCGGGGCCACAGGGAAATTGCAGCCCGAGCATCAGTCCGACGCGATCAACTGCCTGTCCCGCCTTGAGATCCAGCGATTCGGAAACCGGTTCTATCCGCAGGACGGCGTCTGCATCGGGAATGCATCTGACGCAGTCCGTTGTGCCGCCGCTGACATGGAATGCAAGGAACGGCGCTGCATCAGGCTTTAACCAGGAAAGGCAGCCTGCTGAATAGAGCGCCGCAAGAATATGTCCCATCTGGTGCGAGGTTGTGTGCAGCGGGACGTTCTCCGCTGCGGCAAGTATCCGTGCGGCGCCTGCGCCCGCGAGAAAGCAGGGCATATAGGAGCCCTCCGCGGAGCGCGGCGAAACGGATACCCCGATGGCCTGCGGGATCAGACTGCCGCCTGCATCTTCTGCAAGCTGTTCCGTCAGTGCGGGCAGCTGTCTTACATGATGAAAGACCGCATCGCTCTGCCGGAGTCCGGCCTGTCCTGCCGGAACGGGCAGGAGCTGTTTTCGCTGGCGGATTGTGCCGCTTTCTGTATCTAACCACGCACAGGAGGTTGTGTAATTGCTGGTGTCAATCCCGAGCAGCTTCATGATGCGCTGTCTTCCGGCTGCTGCGGGTGCTCTGCTCTGGCATATGCGCCGAGCAGGCCGTTGATAAAGCGGATGTCCTCAGTGTTATTGGAGTAGTTCTCTGCGAGCAGCAGTGCCTCAGAGATGGCCGCGTTTGTCGGCGTCAGATCGTCATAGAGAATCTCGTACACCGCAAGGCGCATGATCGAAAGCGACAGCTTGGCAATGCGGCTGATGCTGCGCTTCGGGCTGTATTTCTGAATGATCGCGTCAATCTCTGCCTGATGCGCGAGCGTGCCGTCCACCAATGCGCGGACCTCGTCATTGACGATGATCTCGTCAATCTCCTCTGCAATCTCGTACAGGGCTTCTACGGGATCATCCCGCAGCGTGGTTTCAAACAGCAGCTTCATCGCGCTGTCGCGGATTTCACGTCTGGTAATTTTCGGCATGTTGGAATCCTTTCGTGCTCAGTCGTCAAATGCAATATCAGAGGCAATCACATGCACCTTGGATACGACCACGCCGGTCATGCTCTGAACATTTTCCTTGATATTCTGCTGCACCTGCTCTGCAACGGTCGTCAGGCGGACGCCGCTCATCAGCACAAGGCGGACAGTGATCTCGACCATATCGTTGACAACGCTGACGCTGACCGGAGCCGGTGCGGGCATCAGCAGGGAGCCCTTGCTTTCCGCGAGCTCGGCCACGCCGTCCACTTCCTTTGCGGCAACGCCTGCAATGGAACGGATCACGTTTTCGGAGATCCGGACTTCACCGGCGGTGAATGCCTTTTTCGGATAATCATTACTCATATTGCATACCTCCTCGGTTTTTCAGCGAAGATCAGACGGACAGCAGGAGGCTCCCTGCTGTCAGCCTGCACAGATACATCTTATATTATAACAGATTTTCGCTTTTCGTACAACCTTTTTTTGAAAAAAACAGGATATTTTCCAAATATTTTTTATGCAGGCGGGTTTCCTGCGGGCTCTGCACCGGCCGCGACCTCAAAAATCCGGATGCCTTCGGGCGCGATATCCGATTCCGAGAGCACGATTTCCTTGATTGCGGCGGCCTGCTCCGGCGCAAGACCGCTGCTTTCCACAACGACCTTTGCCGTCTGTCCGTCCAGATAAACAACGCAGTCGGAGAAGCCCTGCGACAAAATCAGATTTTCGATGACGCTTTCGCGTTCCATCTGCTTTGAGAGATTGACCGCGTCGATTGCGTTTGTGACCATTTCGTTCTCGCTGAGGTCGCCGCCGCCGATGATGCTTTGCAGCGTCTGCACGGCGTAATCGCGGCTGCTCTGCCGGTCAAGCCGTGCCTGTGCGAAGTAGTCCGATTTTGACGGCGACGCGCTGACCATTTCCGCAGTGCCGTAATCGGCGGGATCCTCCCCGAAGGCTGCGGCAGGGTCCGGCGCTGTCCGCAGGAGCTCTGAGGAAAGCAGGCCGCTGCCGTCCGCAAGCACATAGTTCAGATAGACCGCGCCGCCGAGCAGCAGTGTCAGTGCGCTGAGGGCGATCTGTTTTTTTCCGATGATGCATGTAGGCTTTTTCATAATACGGGCTCCTCTCAGAATTTGGATGCAGCGGATCTTCCGACGAAGATCCTTGTCTGCGGAATGCCGAGCAGCGCAGCGGCTGCACGGCTGACGCGTTCCTGCACGGCGGCGTGATTCCCGCCGTCGCAGAGAATGGCAGCGCCCTCAACGGCCGGGCAGACCGTTCTTGCGATGAGCGGCGATTCCGTGCTGCCGCTGCGTGTCATGACGGGCTCCGATTCCTGCCGGATGCCGTTGTCGCCGCGGGACGTCCGGATCTCCTCCGCGTAGATCTGCTCTGCGGTGCTGCTCACCGTGATCATGACCTCCGCCTGTCCGACGCCCTCCATTGCAGAGAGCAGCCCGGTCAGGCGCTCCTCCAGCTGCTCCCGGTACTGCTCAGCCTGTACGGTGCCGTCAGCCGGGGACGTCAGCGAAACCGGTTCCTTTCTGCTGTGCTGGGGCAGCAGAAGCAGCACAGCGCCGCAGATGCCGAGCAGCAGAATCAGGCGGGATCTGTTTTCGCCGCGCAGCCGTTCCGTCAGTTCCCTGATCCGCGGATTCATGTCAGCCGCCTCCTTCCGTGACGGTCACTTCGCTGCCGAGCCACTCGTGCAGATACACGCTGCCGGTCAGCCGGTCGCCGCTGACCGCGACCTCACTGATTACTATGCTGCCGTCCTCTGAAATATGTGCAGAAACAGCGATGACTTCGCAGGGAACGTTGTTTATCTGCATCTGCTGATTCAGTGCGGAGCACAGGCGCTCGCTGACTGCGCTGTCCCGTGCCTGCGCCGCAAGTCCGGTCAGTTCGGATACTGTATTATCCGGCACGGTATGTTCTGTATGCAGCAGCGGCAGATGCAGTCCGGTCAGCGGCTTCAGCAGGACGGTCAGCAGGATGGCTGCGGTCATCAGCCGGATCTGCTTTGTGTATTTTTCCAGCGGCAGTATGCTTTCCGCGAGCGTCAGCCCGAGTACGGTCAGACAGAGGGAAAGCACGGCAGTGCGGATCTGTTCCATAGGTTCCTCCTTATGCGGTGCCGGTCAGCAGCAGCATGACAGCGCCGGATACGATCAGCATGACCGCGCTGCATACCAGCATGGCGAATGCTGCGGCCAGCACAGACTGCATATTGCGGTACAGTCTGGAAAGCGGCTCCGCACCGGCCATATCCGAAAATACCTGCATGATGCGGAATACCAGGCGGTACATCAGCAGCGAGAGCAGCGGCGGGACGGTCAGCCAGATGATAACGAGGATGCCGAGCGCGCCGGTGCCGTTCCGGAGCAGCTGTATGCTGCCCTGCACCGTGCCGTATGCCTCGGAAACCGCACTGCCGACAATCGGGATCATGCCGGAGGTTAGCAGCCGGAACGATTTTGCCGCGAGGGAATCCGCGGCCGATGCGACAAAGCTGCGGACGGAGAGCAGTGCGGAAAACAGTGCCATCACCGTGCCGAGGATCCATGTCACGGCGCCGCGCAGTCCGCTGACGAGATGTCCGAGCCGGAGCTGCGGGTCGGCTGCATCCGCAATGCCTGCGGCTGTTCCGGCGAGCAGCATCGGAAACAGAATTCCGTTTGTCAGCTGCATGACGTTTTCTGTCAGAAACAGCACGAACGTCTGATACGCCGCACTGCCTGCAACCGAACCGCCTGCTGCCAGAAATGCTGCAAATACCGGGACAAAACCCGCCATAAAGCCCTGTGCCTGTGTCAGCGTATCCGCGGTTCTGGTCAGGCAGGTGCAGACCGGCCTTGCCGCGGCACTGATACAGATCACGGTGCAGAGCAGATCAAAGATGCGCCGGACAGAGGATTTTGCAGCGGTATCCCCGAGGCTTCCGAGCAGTGCGTTCAGGACGGTCAGTGCCAGCAGCGAATGGCAGAGCCGGAGCGGGGCGGTCAGCTCGTCCAGCGCTGTCTGCTCCAGCTTTTGCAGAAATGTGTCCGGTGCCAGCGCCGCCGCCGCATTCGGATCCCCGGGATCCATGCCGGTATCCCGGAGCGCTTCTTCCGCATCTGCCGGAATCTCCAGTGTGTTCAGTGTGTCCTGCATCTGCTGAACCGGCTCTGCGGGATCTGCGGAGCAGGGGAGCGCCCCGCTGATCAGCAGTACCGTGGTGAGCAAGAAAGCTGCAATTATCCGAATGATCCCGTGCAAGAGAGCACCTCCTCCAGAAGCGTCCGCAGCGGTGAAAGCAGCGGGAGCGCAAGCAGCAGCAGCGCCGTCTTGCCTGTCAGGCTGACCGCGGAGGCAAGCGCACTTTTCCCGGCATCCGTGCAGACGTCCGCGGCCAGCTGTGTGATGCAGCAGATGCCGACGACCTTTGTGATGCAGACCGTCTGCTGCGGCTCCAGACCGCTGTCCGCGAGCAGCGCGTCGATTTCGTTCAGAACCGGCAGCAGTGCGGTGACGGCCGCAGCGGTCAGCAGCGTACCGGTCAGCAGTACGAGCAGCAGCGCCTGCTCCGCCGCATAGCGTTCGAGCATTTTGGAGAGCAACACTGCTGTCAGGCAGATTCCTGCCGCCTGCATCGCCGTCACCATAGGCCGAATACCGTTTTGACCGTGTCAAACAGATCCTGAATCTCCGTGACAATCAGCATCAGCACGACAATCAGTCCCGCGAGGGTCGTCAGCATCGCCTGCTCCTCACGCTCTGCCCGCTTGAGCACGAGATTCAGAACCGCAACAATGATGCCGATGCCCGCGACCTTGAAAATCAGGTCAATATCCATGAGAATCGCTCCGTTTCGGTTACAGCAGCAGAATCACGCAGAACAGGCCGCCGAACAGTCCAAGACTGCGGTACAGCGCGCCTTTTTCCTTCGCCGTTTGTTCTGCGTCCGCCTGCAAATCCGCGAGCCGTCCTGCACAGAGCTGCAAGGTGCAGAGCTGTCCGTCCAGATCTGTTGCACCGAGCGTCTGCCCGACCGTTTCCATGACGGCGGCGGTATCTGCGGAGAGCTGCCTGTCCTGCCTGACCGCATCCAGCCAGCTTTCCGGAAAGGTGGCGGAATGTGCCGCAGCGGTTTGCAGAAAGGTCAGCTCCCGGTAGGCGGCCTGACCGGCGAGCGTACGCAGCAGGTCACTGACCGGCGGCAGCGTATAGCGCAGTTCGTTCATCAGCGCGGTCAGAAATTGCCGGAGCAGGCGCAGATATGCTGCTTTCCGGCTGAGTAGGTTCGCTGCCGTGCATCCGCAGAACAGAGCTGAACCGAGCAGCAGCATAGCGCCGATGAGTTTCATGCGGATCTCCTTTTCAGCTGTGCGATGCCGCGGATCTGTCCGCACTGAGTACCTGTTCCGAGCAGAATGCCGCGGCGGAAGATGCCAGCTTCGGTCAGACGGCTGATCTGCGGCCGGAGCAGGAGCGTTTGCAGGTCGGCGGCATGTGCCGAAGCGATCAGACTGACGCCGGTGTGCATGGTGTGCAAAAGCATATCTGCTTCGGCCTGTCCGCCGATCTCGTCACAGATCAGCAGCTCAGGCGACATGACGCGCACTGCAATCTCAATGGCTTCGGCTTTCGGATACCCGTCAAAGATGTCGGTCTGTGTGCCGACGTCGAACTGCGGCATTCCGTTCCGGACGGCGGCAAGCTCGCCGCGTTCGTCCAGAATACAGACGCGCATGAGATTGCCGAGAATTCTTGCAAGATCACGCAGGAGCGTTGTTTTCCCGGATGCAGGCGGCCCCGCGAGCAGCACGCCGCCGTCTGTGCGCGGATCTCCGATTGCAGCCGCAAGCGCTTCTGCACAGCCGATGCGTTCCGAGGCGATGCGAAGGTTGATCCCGCTGATGTCGCGGAGAGTATCTGTTCCGCCGCCGCGCAGGACAGCCGTACCGCAGAACCCGGCACGGCTGCCGCCGGAGAGCGTCAGATACCCCTGCCGGATCGCGTCCTGAAAGCTGTGCAGAGAATGTGCGCAGAGGTTCCGGAACATTGTATCCACAGCCTGTCCGGTGACGCGGATGCCGTCCTGATGCGGCGGGAGCAGGCTGCCTGTCTGTGAAACAGAGAACGCCTGTCCCTGCCGGATGATTTGCAGGGATCTGCTGCGCCGCAGCCGGATTTCCTGCAAGCTGTCCGGCTCCGCAACAGCGGAGAGCGGCTGCCGGAGCTCCGGCGTCAGGTAGGGGAGAATCTGCTGATAGCTGCTGTGAATCGTCATCGGATGTACCGCCTTTCGTCTGTCTTGGTACATCCTATGCCTGTCTGCTTTCCGGTAGAACACAAAAACGCCCGTACCGAAGCACGGGCGTCAGTTTAATTATTCTGATAAGGATTCTTCCGCAATGGCCGTTTCTTCCGGGACAGTTTCCTGCTGTCCGCCGGCCAGATGCTTCTTCCAGACCGCATAGGCCAGGAGCGCGGACAGAACGCTTATCACAAAGAGCAGCAGCTCCAGCGCGGCAATCGGAATCTTGTCTTTGAGGAGCACGGCTACTGCGTCAAGTAAAAAGTGCAGGAGTATCGCCAGCAGGTACATCGTCGGCTTTTTCTTCACGACCGCTGTCCATACCAGCACCGAAAGCGCAATATGCAGCGTGACGGCTGACACGCGTTCTGCCGGTATTGCGGCAAACAGGGCAGGCGACGTTTCTTTCAGCTGGTTGAACGATGCCTGCACGGTTTCCTGCTGTTCCGCGGGTATCTGACTGAGCAGCATTTGTTCCTGCCCGGCGTTGATCATGAACGAATAGATCAGATTGCTTAAAAGACTGAGCCCGCCGAGCAGAAGCGCTTCGATGCCGCCGTGACCTGCGCCGTACATCAGTGCAGTGTGCGGTTTGCTGTGTTCCTTTTTCAGCAGGAATTTCATGGCGATCAGACGGCCGGTTTCCTCAAAAACGCCCGCTGCCAGTCCGCCGTAGAGTGCATACAGCCAGATATTGTTTTGTATTTTTTCTCCGACAGGCAGCTTGAACAGCACGAGGACATGCATCAGCTGCTCGAGCACCAGCGCGAACAGGATAAATGTCGCAGCACCGATCAGAAAGGTTGTGATTTTGGTGTGATATTTGAATTTGTAATACAGCATCAGGCAGATCACCATTACGCAGATGAATGCGATACCGCCGAGCATGATCGCAATGGAAGCATTAGAAATCATAAGCTGCTCCTTTCAAAAACAGACCGCCTGCATGGTGCGGACGGTCTGTTGTGTCGATTAAATACCAATGTTGCCGGTGCTGTCGGCATTGAAGAACTGATTGCTGGTTTCGGTGTAGTAATCGTTCTCCTCCAGAGAGGTGAAATCCTCGTCATCCGGATCGGGAAGGCGGGCACCGCAGACACCGCAGAAAATATTTTTCTCGCTGTTTTCAGCATCGCACTTCGGGCACATTTTGTAGCCGCGGAGCGTGTTCAGCTCAAACTTCATCTTCTTGATGCGGCGGCGGCGTGCATCAATATCATCGCACAGCGCACGGAAAACTGCCGGATCCTCATCCGGGTTTTTATAATACTTTTTGCCGAGATCCGCAAAAATCTCAACGATTCGCTCCTCCTCGTAGAGGATCTTCCGCTTGAGGTTGCTGACCTCAGAAACATTGGACGCCTTCTCACTGAGTCCGCGGCTCATGTCACTGACTTTGTCAAAGATACTCATGATACACACTCCATTCCGCGCCGCAGCCTGTACATTCTGCTGCCGCAGCGACTGTTTTGGCTGGATGCACGGATCCGGCCTTCTTTTTTCCTACATATATTATTATACATGTTTTACATGCAAAAGTCAATAGCTCTGATGATTTTTGTATGCAGAAGGTGAAAATGCCGCGGATCAGATGTCATATGCCTCTGCTTCGGTGAGCAGGTCGATGTTTTTGCTGCGAAGGATGCTGAATGCAGCCTCCTCATCATCGACGCAGATGACCGTATCGGCTCTGCCGGGGGTGCGGTTCACGAATGCGTACATATACTCGACGTTGACATTTGCTTCATTGAGTGCCTTCAGCACGGTTGCGACGCCGCCGGGGCAGTCCGGCACCTTGACGCCGATGACCGAGGTGATTTTGAAGGTCCAGCCGTTCTCACGGAGAAGCGCTTCGGTTTCTGCGGGCTTGTTGACGATGATGCGCAGAATGCCGAAATCGCGCGTATCCGCCAGGCTGAGCGTGCGAAGGTCAATGCCTGCATCTGCAATCAGTCTGGTCAGCTCTGCCATTTTGCCCTGTTTATTTTCAACGAAGATAGAAAACTGCTTGATCGTTTCCATAGTAGAATCCTCCTTTTTTCGGGGGTATTACGGTTTTCTGACAAATCCCGGATAATAGCTTCTGCCGGTGTTGCTGTCGATATACAGAAACAGCGGATACAGATTGTCCAGCACATTTTTCGCACTCGGGTCGTCCGGCTCCTCATACATGCTGATGAAGCCCGGATGCTGCTTGCTTTCCGTATACGCACCGTGGCTGAACGGACTGCCGTCACTTCCGGTCATCTCCCATTTCCCGCCGGTGAATTGCAGGCGGAACTGCATGTTTTCGCTGTTTTCAATACCGTAGCGGTTTGCGAGCAGCCGGAGCTCAATGTCCAGCTTTTCCGCGTCCGTCTGCTGAGAATAGCTCATTTCCGCATCATTGTAATACGCGCTGGAATACTTGTCGTCCCGGAGTGTGTCCGCCGGAATGTAATTCAGCGTAAAATCCTTGCCGGTTTCATATTTGCCGTCCACGGTCAGACCGTACATCGGGATGCAAAGAAAGTCGCCGTGCAGCTCTGTATCGGAGGGCGCTTCCGCATCGCTTCTGCGCAGAATCCCGATCGGTAATTTGGAGTAGACTTTTGCGGCATCTGCAAGATAAATGCGCGGTGCGGCCGTATCCGGATATCCGCCTGCTTCATTCAGGGACGGGATCCGGTCAGTAAAGCGCTTCGGATCGGCATTACCGGTGACCTCTGCGCCGGTATAGCTGAATTTCAGCGCAGACTGTTCGGTGCTGTACGTGCCGTTCCATGTGACCGCAAGATTGGAACTGAGGCGCTGTGTGACAGAAAACGAATTGTCCTGATTCAGAGCAATCGTTGCTTCGGAGTCCGTTTCCTCTGCCAGGACTGCATCCAGCGCAGCGTCCGGATCTGAGCGGTATTCCGCAGCCAGATTGCGGATGCCGTTGACGGAGATAAATGTGCCGCCCTTTGCAGTGCTGCCGGTACCGCAGCCGGTCAGCAGCGCGGCTGCCGTAGCTGCGGTCAGAATTGTCAGAAAATGCTTATTCAACGTGGTGATGCTCCTTTATGATTTGAACAGATTGTCGTGAAGCTCAGTCATGCAGCTTGCGCTTGTCGATGACGCGCACGGCCTTGCCCTCGCTTCTGGTAATGGTCTTCGGGGCGACGAGATGCACCTTCGGGCTGATGCCGAGCATCGTCTTGATTGCGCCTGCAAGGCTGCGCTCCTTTTCCTGGAGATCCTTGACCTTGTCGGAGAACTGCTCCGGGTTCATCTCCACGCTGATGTCCAGCGTATCGGAGTTGTTCTTTCTGTCCACCTCGATGAGGTAGTTCGGGGAGTAGCCCTGCTCGATCAGCACGGTTTCGATCTGCGACGGGAACACATTGACGCCGCGGATAATCATCATATCGTCGCTTCTGCCCTTCGGCTTTGCCATTTTGATGAGCGTTCTGCCGCAGGAGCACTTCTTTCTGGAAAGGACGCAGAGGTCGCGTGTGCGGTAGCGCAGCAGCGGGAATGCCTCCTTTGTAATGCTGGTAAAGACCAGCTCGCCGACGGTTCCCTCCGGGAGCACCTCGCCGGTTTCCGGATCAATGATCTCGGGGATAAAGTGATCCTCATTGATGTGCATACCGGTCTGCTCACAGCACTCGAATGCAACGCCGGGGCCGGAGGACTCGGTCAGGCCGTAAATGTCGTATGCCTTGATGCCGAGCGACTGCTCAATGGATCTGCGCATTTCCTCTGTCCACGGCTCTGCGCCGAAGATACCGGCTTTCAGCTGAATATCGTCCGGTGTCAGACCCATGTCGTGCAGCGTTTCGCCGATGTATGCGGCGTAGGACGGCGTGCAGCAGAGGATCGTGGCACCGAGGTCGCGCATGAACTGGATCTGGCGCTCGGTGTTGCCGGAGGACATCGGCAGCGTCAGGCAGCCGACCTTGTGCGAGCCGCCGTTGAGGCCGAAGCCGCCCGTGAACAGGCCGTAGCCGTATGCGACCTGGCAGACATCGTCTGCGGTGCCGCCGGCCGCGGTAATGGCTCTGGCGCAGCAGTCCTCCCAGAGATCGACGTCATTCTGCGTGTAAAATGCCACGACGCGTCTGCCGGTGGTGCCGCTGGTGGAGTGGATGCGGACGCAGTCCTTCATCGGGACGGCGAGCATACCGGTCGGATACGCTTCACGCAGGTCTGCCTTGGAGAGAAACGGCAGCTTGTGCAGGTCGTCAACAGACTGAATATCGTCCGGCGTGACGCCTTTTTTGTCCATGAGATCCCTGTAATAGGGAACATTGTCGTAGACATGGCGTACCTGTTTCACGAGCCGTTCGCTCTGGAGTGCTTTCATGTCCTCGCGGGACATTGTTTCAATGTCCGCCTGCCAGTACTTTTCCATGGGGATTCATTCCTTTCAGATAAAATGGGTGATGCAGGTTTTCCGGAATATTTTACAGCCGGATCCTTACTTTCCGGCATTGTGTCCGTTTATTCGGCAGCTCTGCCGAGTGCGAATGCCTTGCGGTTCATTTCGATGAACTTTTCCGGTACGCACTGGTTCAGGGCTTCCTGCCAGATCGCCTCATCAAAATCCATCTTCTTGGATACGACGCCCATCAGCACGACGTTCGATGCCTTTGAACTGCCTGCCTGTTCTGCGAGCGAGAGCGCATCGACAGCGGTAACGTCAATGCCCATGCCCCTGAGGTTTTCGATGATGCCGGTCGGATAGCTTGCCGCGCCGGTGATCACCGGCATCGGATCGAGCGTCTGGGTGGAGGTGACGATCTTGCCGCCCTTTTTCAGATAGCCTGCCCAGCGGGCTGCCTCCAGCAGCTCAAAAGAGATAATGACGTCCGCCTCGCCCTTTTCGACGGTCGGGGAATAGACGGCATCGCCGTATTTGACGTAGGTGACAACGGAGCCGCCGCGCTGGCTCATGCCGTGTACCTCACTGACCTTGACGGCAAAGCCCTGCTGGAGCAGTACATTGCCGAGGATGCGGCTTGCGAGCAGGGAACCCTGTCCGCCGACGCCGACGATCATAACAGATTTCGTTTCCATTTACAGAACTCCTTTACGTTCGTAATTATCGCTTTTTGTGAATGCGGAACATTTCGAGCTTTCCGCATTTCGGGCATTCATAGATCTGTACGTGAAGCGCACCGGAAAGCAAATTGTCCCAGTGCTCCAGAAACATGCCCCACTGCCCGAGCTGGATGCGCTGTGCGCCCTGGTATTCCATGCGGATGCCGCAGTACGGGCAGTCAATCTTCCGGATCCTGACGCCGGTCGTTTTCTTTATGATACTCATTTGCCGATTGCACCGAATTTGCAGAGCTCCTCGCAGATGCCGCAGCCGACGCACTGGGTATGGTCGATGCAGGCCTTGCCGTCCTTCATGGAGATGGCATGGCAGCCGAGCTTCAGGCACATTTTGCAGCTCTTGCACTTGTCAGTATCGACATGGAGCGGCGGATTGTGCTTGACATATTTCAGCAGCGCGCACGGACGGCGGCTGATGATGACGGAAGGCTCATTGACGGCGAGCTCCTCGGTGATGGCCTGCTCCATTTCGGACAGTTTATACGGATCCGCGACTCTGACGCGCTTGATGCCGATTGCATGACAGAGCGCGACCAGATCGACAGCCGCAGCCGGGTCGCCCTTGAGGTTCTTGCCCGTGGTCGGGTTCTGCTGGTGACCGGTCATGCCGGTGATGGAATTGTCAAGGATAATGACGGTGGAATTGGATGCGTTATACGCAACATTGACAAGGCTGTTCAGGCCGGTGTGCATAAAGGTGGAATCGCCGATGACCGCAACGGTCTTGTTCTGGGACTGCTCACCGAGCACCTTGTTGAAGCCGTGCAGGCAGGAAACAGAGGAGCCCATGCAGATCGTCCAGTCGATGGATTCCAGCGGCTTTGCTGCGCCGAGCGTATAGCAGCCGATATCGCCGGAAACGGTGATCTTGTGCTTGGCCAGCGTATAGAATACGCCGCGGTGCGGACATCCCGCGCACATGACCGGCGGACGGATCGGCAGCTGTTCCGGATATGCGGTGACCTCCGGCGTCTGACCGAGCAGCTTTTCCGCGATGATGACCTGATTCAGCTCACCGATGTTGCCGAAGATCTCCTTGCCCTTGCAGTCGATGCCCAGCGCCTTTGCGTGTGCCTCGAGAATGCCGTCCAGCTCCTCAATGATGTAAACGGTTTTGCACTTTGCGGCAAAATCAAGGAAGAGCTTGTCGGGCAGCGGATTGGTCATGCCGAGCTTGAGATAGTTGACCTTATTACCGAGCGCATCCTTTGCGTACTGATACGCAGCGCCGCAGGTGATGACGCCGATGTCGGAGCCGTTGTCCTCGACCTTGTTGATCGGAGCGGTTTCCGCGTATGCGATCAGCTTTCTTGTGCGCTCCTCCACGACAACGTGGCGGTTCTTTGCATTCGCCGGCACCATGACGTACTTCTGCGGTGTCTTGACGTAGGGCTTGAGCTCCTTTTCCTGGCGGGGAAGCTGCTCCACGGCGCTCTGTGAGTGTGCAACTCTTGTTGCGGTGCGCACGAGCACCGGCGTATCAAACTCCTCGGAAATTTCATAGCCGAGCATTGCGAAGTCCTTGCACTCTTGCGAATCGGACGGCTCCAGCATCGGAACCTTGGAAGCGATGGCATGATGACGGGAATCCTGTTCATTCTGAGAGGAATGCATACCCGGATCATCGGCCACGGCGATGACCAGACCGCCGTTGACGCCGGTATAGGATGCGGTGTACAGCGGATCCGCGGCGACATTCAGACCGACGTGCTTCATCGCGGCGAATGCTCTTGCGCCTGCAAAGCTCGCGCCGAGTGCAGATTCGACGGCAACCTTTTCATTCGGCGCCCATTCTGCGTATACTTCGTCGTACTTTGCAATGGTTTCGGTGATCTCTGTGGACGGGGTGCCCGGATAGCTGGACGCGAACCGGCAGCCTGCCTCATAAAGACCTCTTGCGAATGCTTCATTTCCAAGCATCAGTTTTTTCATGTGTATTCTCCTTTTTTCAGTTCACGCGGAACTGTTGATTTACGATTTCGGCGCGCACTCGATGCGCATGCCTTCGAGGCCGTATTCCTCATCGGTTGCCTCGCGGACATCGGTGATCTGAATTTTCTGCTCCTTGAGCGCGATGTCCTTCACAAAGCCGCCGTTGGAAAATTCCCACTGGCAAAGCTCGACGTCCTGTTCTCCGACGAGGAACGTAAAGGTTTTGTCCTCTTGCAATTTGGCGCAGAGCTCATCGGTGAGCCTGATGACGAACGGGCCGTCCTGGAACAGCGTGACAACGGCTGCACGCGGCGTGTCGGGATCGGTCACGTAATCCGGAATCAGCTTGCGCACGGTCGCGGTAAAGCTGCCGGAAACGGTGCAGAGCTGCGGCTGCGCGTAAGCATCCGGATCCTCCGGGACAGCCGCGGCGGAATCCTCCGTGACGACCAGGTCTGGCGCGGAGCTTGCGGCATCATCCGGGAGGCTGATGCCGACAGCGCTTTTTGCGGATTCGTCTGGCTTCGGTGTCGGGCCCTGCTTTCCGCAGCCGGTCAGGCAGACCAGCGCAGCCGTCAGCGCGATGGTTGAGCGCATTCTCGTTTTCATAGCACACCTCCGTGAAATAATGATTGCAGATATTCGGCGACGGCGTCCTCTGTGTTGCAGCCGATGATCAGATCGGCGCGTTCTTTCAGGACATCCGCTGCATTGCCGACCGCAATTTTCGTATCGCAGGCGTCAAACAGCGGAAAGTCGTTGCGGTTGTCCCCGAAGCCTGTCACATGACGGGCACCGGTCAGGCGCCGCACCTTCTGAACGCCGTGGAATTTGGATGCTTCCGGCGCGGAGATTTCCAGATACCAGATCTCCGGCTCATATACATCCTGATAATATGCGACGGTGATGCCGCCGATTTTGCGAAGTGCCTCACGCAGCGGATCAAGCTGCGGCTTCGGCGCATTGAGCGACATATACACCGGACATTCCGATTTCAGCGATTCCATGCTCGGAACCTGATAAAACGGCTTGCCGAACCGGTCGTGCCGCGCCTGATAATAGCGCTGCATATGCGGCGTGCTGAGCGCCGTGTAGCAGCAGCGGAGCTGATCGGACGGCACACAGAACACAAAGCCGTTGAAGCCGAATTCCCTGTACAGCGCACAGACGGCAAGGAACGCGTCCTGCGGGATGCCCGCCGCATCGACAATCCGGTTTTTGACGGGGTCGTGCAGCACGGAGCCGTTTTGCAGAATCAGCGGGAGTGTGAGCGGCAGTCCTTCCAGCAGCGGCATCACCGTAAAGGATGTGCGTGCCGTTGCGACGGTCAGCTGCAAGCCCTCTCTGAGCAGCGCACTGAGAATGGCTTTGGAGCGTTCAGAAACAGAAACATCCGGCAGGAGCAGCGTCCCGTCCAGATCGGTCACAAAAAGTGTATCAGTCACGGCTTGCCTCCACAGGGTCGTATGCGATGCGGATTTCCGGCAGACTTGTGACTGTCGTATAGCTGTTCAGCAAATCGTCGCCGTGTTCCGGTTCATTTTTGCCGGATGCGGGCGGTGCGAACAGCCTGATCTGCAAATCGCAGGGCGTCATGAGCGTATCCTCATAGAATGCGGGCATCAGATCGACAAATTTCGTCTGCGGCGCCTTATAAAACCATTTGCCGTTGCATTCCAGCATATAGTTCCCTTCGTCGGAAAAGTACAGCTCGCAGAAATGCGGGTTATCATCCAGATGCAGCGGAATCGCAAGCCCCTCTGCGTCCTCGGCGCCGCCCCAGCGGAGCGTGACGGGGAGTACAGCGGGTTCCTGTCCGGTGATTTCCGGCAGGAACATGCTGTCGCGCAGCCAGCTTTTGAAGGTCTGCATCACAGGCTGTGCAATGCCGCAGCGGGGATCGGACGGCTCCTCGGTTTCCAGTCCCAGACGGCCGCGGTCGCGGAACTGATAAAAGTTGATGGCGGTGAGCCAGCGTTCCGGATCCGCCTTCAGCAGCCGGAAGAAGCCGTCCACCATATCGCATTGCTCATACGGCCCGGTAACGTCACCGTCGGCATTGAACTCGCTCATGACCATGGGCTTTGTCTGCCCGTTGTTCAGTTCCGTGAATCTGCGGAATGAGCGTTTCGTCAGGTCATAGACATTCTGATACGTATCCCGCCGGTGTGAGCGTCCGCCCGGCTTTGCGACATCGAACGGCCAGCCCCAGTGCAGCGCCATGTATTTGTCCACCGACCAGATATCCGCCGCGGGGATTGTGCAGGCAAACTCCGCCTCGCGCACCATTTCTGCGGATGCGGGATCCTCAATGCCGCCGATGCAGATCACGGTCTGCACATTCGGCGCATGCGCACGGATCACCTCCGATGCATGGACGAAAAATGCGGCAACCTCCTCATAGGAGGCGCGCTTGCTGAATGCGAACCAGCTGCCGGTTGCCTCGTGATTGAGCCGGAGCATCAGCGGGCCGTAGGGCTTCAGATCCTCGGCGATTGCAATGAGATGCTCGTCCGTGATGTGCGGGTCGCAGGTCAGCGTCAGCGTGACGTCCTGTCCGTGGCGGCGGATGTCCTGCATCTGCCGGAACACAGCGCCGCCGCGGGAGCCGTTCAGCCCGCCGGTATACGGAAAATAGTCGTCATAGGGATAATCCCACTGGAAGGAAACCGCTCTGTCCGGGAAGGCATCCCTCGCCCGGAGCGGAAATCCCTCATCCAGCGGATAATAGCAGTACATCAGATTGACGGAACGCACCGGCCTTCCGAGCGTATGCAGAATATAATCCTGCGAAACATATTCGCCGCGCTCACTGCCGTCCGTCAGATCCATTGCGATGCGGGCGGAACCCATATGAATGCGGGTCAGCGGCTGATTTGCGGAAAGATCACCTGTGCGCATATCAGTCCGCGAAATATTTATCGAGCAGCTCGCGCTTCAGCTTCCAGAGCGGCTCGGAGAGATCGACATAGTAAGCGTGCGGGTTTTCAAAGCGCTTGACCTCGTCCCAGATCGTATCGAGCTGTGCCTCACAATAGCTGCGCATCTCACCGATGGACGGGGATTCGTAAACGCACTTTCCCTTTTCAAAGACCGGAACCTGGAGCTTCACGGCGCGGAAATTCGTCAGCGTCTTGCGCTTGTAGGTGAACTCCGGATCGAAAATGACATACGGCTGCGTGTCGTCGATGACCTCATCGGCCAGCGTGATCACGTCCGCGATTGCCATGCCGGTTTCGCCGTCGAACAATCTCCACGGGGTTTTGAAGCCGGGATTTGTGATCTTTGCGGCGTTCTCGGAAATTTTGATCTTCGGGATCATCACATCCGGATGCTCCGCCGTTCCGGCCGCAGCGAGCTTGTATACGCCGCCGAATACCGGCTCGGAGCGCGAGGTGACAAGGCGTTCGCCGACGCCGAAGCTGTCGATCTGCGCACCCTGTACGAGCAGGTCGCGGATGATGTATTCGTCAAGGGAATTGGAGGCAACGATTTTGACCTCCGGCAGTCCGGCTTCGTCCAGCATGATGCGTGCCTTCTTGGAGAGATAGGCAATATCGCCGCTGTCGATGCGGATACCCTGCGGGACATGGCCTGCCGCTTTCAGCTCCTTGAATACGGTGATTGCATTCGGCACGCCGGATTTCAGTACATGGAAGGTATCGACAAGCAGCGTGCATGCATCCGGATAGACCTTTGCATAGGCACGGAATGCCTCCAGCTCGGACGGGAACAGCTGCACCCAGCTGTGCGCCATGGTGCCGAGTGCCGGAACGCCGAATTCGCGGTCGCAGATCGCGCAGGCCGTCCCTGCTGCACCTGCGATATACGCAGCTCTTGCGCCGTAAAGCGCGCCGTCGCTGCCCTGTGCTCTGCGGGAGCCGAATTCCATGACCGGTCTGCCGTCCGCCGCACGGACAATGCGGTTCGCCTTTGTGGCAATCAGCGACTGGTGATTGACCGTCAGCAGCAGCATCGTTTCGATGAACTGCGCCTGCATGGCCGGGCCGCGGACAGTCATCAGCGGCTCATTCGGGAAGATCGGGGTGCCCTCGGGGATCGCCCAGACATCGCAAGTGAATTCAAAATCTGCAAGATATTGCAGGAATGCTTCGGAGAAAATCTGCTTTTCACGCAGATACTGAATATCCGCGTCCGTAAAGCGCAGGCTTTTCAGATAGTCGATTGCCTGCTCCAGACCTGCCATGATGGCATAGCCGCCCTGATCGGGCACCTTGCGGAAGAACAGGTCAAAGCAGACGGTTACGCTGCCGAGCCCGTTTTCCAGGAAGCCGTTTGCCATGGTCAGCTCATAGAAATCGACAAGCATTGTCAGATTCCGGGCGGCAAACAGCGAGGACTGTGTATGCACTTCTGTATTCATGCCGTATTCCTCTTTTCAGTCTGTACGGGCACTGCCGTACAGCACGCTTTTGTATCTGCCGCCGCAGATCCTGCGGCGCACAAATATCCTTATACATTTTACTACAAAAACTGTTTTTCGTCAAGTGGTTCCGGAGATTTCCGGGCGGAAGAATCAGAGAAACGGCGGTTTTCACTTGCAATTCTGCTGAAAATATGGTAAAATAACAGCACAGGACAACTGCAATATTTTCAGGAGGTTTACTGTCTATGAACAATCAGAGCGAAATCCGCGACCCTGCCCTCTGGGAATCCGGCGAGCAGAAGATCGCGTGGGTCAGAAGTCATATGCCGCTGCTGCGCGGAATTGAGGCGGAATTTGCGGAAACGAAGCCGTTTGCCGGAAAGCGCATTGCGCTGTCGATTCATCTGGAGGCCAAGACTGCTTACCTCTGCCGGGTGCTGGCGGCGGGCGGCGCGGAAATGTATATCACCGGCTCGAATCCGCTTTCCACACAGGATGATATTGCGGCGGCGCTTGTTCACAGCGGACTGAATGTCTATGCATGGCACGGCACAACGCCGGAGGAATACGAAAGACACACCCGCCGCGTGATTGAATCCGCACCGCATTTCATCATTGACGACGGCGGCGACCTCGTCACGCTGATTCATCAGGAATATCCGGCGCTGCTGGAAAACGTGATCGGAGGCTGCGAGGAAACGACAACCGGCATTCTGCGCCTGAAAGCGATGGCAGCGGCCGGGGAACTGATATTCCCGATGATGCTGGTCAATGACGCAGACTGCAAGCATCTGTTTGACAACCGCTACGGCACCGGGCAGTCCGTCTGGGACGGCATCAACCGCACGACGAACCTGATTGTTGCGGGAAAGACCGTTGTCATTGCGGGCTACGGCTGGTGCGGCAAGGGTGCCGCGATGCGCGCAAAGGGACTCGGCGCGAAGGTCATCGTTACCGAGGTCGATCCGGTCAAGGCGATTGAGGCGGTCATGGACGGCTTCACGGTCATGAAAATGGAGGAGGCCGCGAAAATCGGCGACTTCTTTGTCACGGTCACCGGCTGCAATCATGTCATCACCGAAAACAGCTTCCTCAATATGCATGAGGGCGCCATTCTCTGCAATGCCGGTCATTTTGATGTCGAGGTCGATATGGCGGGGCTCAGAAAGCTGGCCGTCAGGACATTTGAAGCGCGGAACAATATCATGGGCTACACGCTGCCGAACGGCGTGACGGTCTATGTGCTTGCCGAGGGCAGACTGGTCAATCTGGCTGCCGGTGACGGGCATCCCGCGGAAATAATGGACATGAGCTTTGCGATTCAGGCGCTGAGTGCAAAATGGCTGATTGAGCACAGGGATTCGGTGACGACCGTGCTGAACAATGTCCCGCGTGCGGTTGATGAGGCTGTCGCACGCCGCAAGCTGCAAAGCATGGATATTGAAATTGACACGCTGACAGAAGAACAGCGGATTTATCTTTACGGCAATGCCTGAGTGATAATCCGGCACAGGACTGCAAACTGGAACAGGAGGGATCTGCAATGAGCGAACAGGCAAATATCCTGGCGAAGATGCTGACGGACATGGATCAGAAACTCAATGCGCTTGCGGAACAGCAGAAGGCGCTGGACGCAAAGCTGGAGCGGTATTCTGCATTCACCGTCAAAAAGCTGAACGATTCCGTTGATACGCTCTGCAACATGCAGGAGGCGGAGCTGAAGCTGGTAACCGAAAGTCTGACGCAGATCGGCAGGCAGGTCGACGGGATGGAAAAGCAGATCGCTGCACATATGGCGCCGGACGTGACAAACGAAGCGCTGCTCTCCGCGCTGACCGGCTATGCAGAGGATTTGCAGGATTCCGCAGACCGCTGCATAGAGCTGATCGGGCACCACGGAATCATGATCGAACGGAATCTGATGGACGAAACGAACCGGCTCAATGCGCTCATGGAGGCGGATATGCAGCTGGCGCAGGACAGCGCCGATGCACTCTCGAAAAAGCTCTCGCTGGCGTTCACGCATTTGTATGACCAGGTGCTGACCGGACAGGAGATGATTGAGAATCCGGATGCGGTCATTGAGGAGGCGGAGGCGCTTCCCGAAAATCCGGAAGCGGTGCCGGAATCGCTGGATGCCGTACCGGAAAACCCGGAGGCATTCCCGGAGCAGCTTGATGCAAAGCCGGAAAATCCGGCGGCTGTGTTCATCAATCCGGAGATTGCAGTCTTTGAAAAGCCGGATGCAGTGATTCAGAACGGAAATGAAACGGAGGAGATTTTCAGATGACAGTCAAAGAACAGCTCGATGCATGCTGCGCGTTTGTTGCGGCGCGCGTGGATTTCAAGCCGGAGATTGCTTTGGTGCTGGGCTCCGGTCTCGGCGGCTTTGCGGAAAGGATCGACGTAAAGCAGACGCTGGATTATAAGGATATTCCGGATTTCCCGGTTTCTACGGTCTGGGGACATGCGGGAAAATTCGTGTTCGGTTACTGTGACGGCGTGCCGGTCGCGGTCATGCAGGGCAGAGTGCATATGTATGAGGGCTATACGCCGCAGGAAGCGGTGCTGCCGCTCAGACTGCTGCACCGGCTCGGCGCAAGGGTACTGTTTCTGACGAATGCGGCAGGCGGCATCC
The DNA here is from genome assembly GCA_016281125.1 of Oscillospiraceae bacterium. Classification (GTDB taxonomy): domain Bacteria; phylum Bacillota; class Clostridia; order Oscillospirales; family Ruminococcaceae; genus Firm-04. The sequence goes on from JAEEIA010000001.1 coordinate 106,572, forward strand.
AGCCTGGCATGAAGGCGGGCGAGTTCATGCTCATCACCGATCAGATTTCCAGCTTTGTGCCCTCTCCGCTCAGAGGGGAGAACATTGACGCGCTCGGCGTCCGGTTCCCGGATATGAGTGCAATTTACAGTGAGCGTTTGCAGAAGATTATTCGGAAGGTCGCGGTCAATGCCGACATTCCGCTGAAAGAAGGCGTGTATGTTCAGACGGCCGGCCCTGCCTATGAATCCCCGGCAGAGATCCGGATGTTCCGCCTGCTCGGCGCGGATGCCGTCGGCATGAGCACGGCGATTGAAGCAATCGCAGCAAGACACTGCGGCATGGAGATCTGCGGCGTGTCCTGCATCAGCAATCTGGCTGCGGGCATCTCCCCGCATCCGCTCTCGCATGAGGAGGTCAAGGAGGCCGCCGATAAGGCTGCGCCGCAGTTTGAACAGCTCGTGCGGCAGTCGATTGCGGAGATCCATGCGGTACTGTAATATTCCGGAGATTCTGACAGGAAAGGAGGCGGCTGTATGCAGAAATATCTGAAAGAGGAAAAGGTCTTAAAGCAGATCATGAACTGGGAAAAGAAGCATCTGCGCAGCCGCACAAAGGTCAATTACGGCCTGACAGCCGACCTGCTGCTGCACGGCGGCATGGATTCCGAGTACCGTAAACATCTGATTACAAAGGAATACACGTATCTGTCCGATTCTGCGCGGACGTTTGACCTCGGCCCGTTCGGCGAGATCGTCAGGGCGTGGAGCACGGAGGCGTGCAGATTGATTACGGTATTCCATGAGCGGCACGCGATGCGGAGCAAGCTGGAAAAGCAGTTCCGTGAGGACAGTCTTTATGAGAAAATGGAGCAGCTGTTCTATGCCTATATGGCGCAGTTTCTGCATACGGTCAGCTTTTTCCAGTATGACCGCATCATGAACGAGAGCTACCGTCAGGCGGGGATGCGGACGGTTGCGCGGATTCTGGGCCAGGCACAGTTGCTGCTTGAGCATTATGGCACGTATCTTTCCGTGCAGGGGCAGACGCTCTTTTCAGATATGCAGGATGAGATCGGCAGCATATCGCTGGCGGTGTCGTCCATGCAGGAAGCGCTGCGGCAGACGCGCGGTTTGGATGCTTAAAATTTCGTTCAATTCCTTATGCAGCATTATGAATGTAGGAATACTGACGCACTGTGCGCAAAGCTGCTATCATCTATAATGTGGTACCAATATAAAGCGTATCGTGAAGCATCTGCAACGATGAAAGGAAGTGTTTTTATGAGTGCTAAAACATGTTGGAACTGTCGAAACCAAATCGACAGCAATGCTGTTGTGTGCCCGGTATGCAATGCTCCGCAATCTGCACCGCAGCAGCCGAAAAAAATGAACCCTGTCATTATTGTAGCTATCATAGCCGTTTCCGCGTTCTTCGGGCTCAGAGAAGTTTTGCCGATTATTCGCGGAGTTGATAAAGCGGCGTCGTCAAAGCCTGCGAGTGAATCGTCTGTTGTTAAAGAACCGGCTAAATCAACGGCTAAAAAAGAAGAGCCTACGAAAACAGAAACAACTAAATCAATTACAGCAGAGGATTGCTTTGACGACATTGAACGCGCCGTCTATCAAAGCAAGTATTTGAATCACACAAATATTATCGAAAAAGTATGCGGAAAAGTAGATTCACAGGTAAAACGAACCGTGATTTTAAAAGATTCAACCGGAAATGTAATAGGAAAATCGGAAGATATAATCACGCTTGAAGCTGGCAAAAATAACTTTTTCGCATTTAACTTTGATACTGAGATAACTGACGATATGACTATGGATGAAAGCACAAAGATGCAGTCTGAATGGATGCGCGGAAAAAATGACGGCGTCGAGCTAGTTACATTCAATAGGAACGAAAAAAATATCTATTTGACATTCAGGCAAACCGTTGACGATTTAGACGGCCTTCCTAGTTTTAAGCTGCTTTATTACAAAGACGGTCAGATTGTTGGTCACGAAAGCGGGCATTTCAGCATTTATTCAGACGAGCTATGCGGGAAAGATACCGAATCTGTCACCGAGATATATGTCGGTGATCTTGATTTCGATGATTTGGAATACATTTACGAACCATGAAGCGTGATCGCCTCGGTGTGACACAGAGCGATACATAAATTAGTTTATACAAAAGGAGCGATGAATATATATGATTCGATTCTACAATGCAAAGATCATGACCATGGCAGACGGCTGCGCGGTCAAAGAGGGAGAACTCTGGACGGACGGCGACCGCATCTCCTACATCGGGGAAACGCCCGCGGAGCTGCCCGTATTTGAGCGGGAGATCGACGCGCAGGGCAATCTGCTGATGCCGAGCTTCAAAAATGCGCATACGCATTCCGCGATGACGTTTCTGCGGTCGTTTGCCGAGGATGTGCCGCTCCAGACGTGGCTGTTTGAAAAGGTGTTCCCCTATGAGGACAGACTGACGCCGGACGATGTCTATGCCTTTGACCGGCTGGCGATCCTCGAATATCTCGCGTCCGGTACAACCGCTGCATTTGACATGTATTTTTATCCGGAGAGCAGTGCCGTGGCCTTTACCGAATCCGGGATGCGGCTCGTGTTCTGCGGCAGCATCAACGGCACGGCGGCAGACGTGGAGCGCCTGAACGATCAGTTTCAGAAGTACCGGAACATGCATCCGCTGGTGAAATACCGTCTTGGATTCCATGCGGAGTATACGAGCGACGAGAGCCTGCACCGCGAGGTCGCAAGGCTGGCGCAGTCTGAGCATGAGCCGGTCTATACCCACATGAGCGAAACAAAGCGCGAGCATGAGGAATGCATTGCGCGGCACGGCACATCTCCGGCGCAGTATTTTGAATCGCTCGGCATGTGGCAGTACGGCGGCGGCGCGTATCACTGTGTCTGGTTTGACGAAGCTGACCGCACTGTGTTCAGAAAAAACGGCCTGTGGATGGTTTCCTGCCCGTGCTCCAATGCAAAGCTGGCCAGCGGTATCGCACCGCTGAAGGAGGCATATGAGGAGGGCGTACAGCTCGCGCTCGGCACGGACGGCCCGGCATCGAATAATGCGCTGGATCCGTTCCGGGAGATGTATCTTGGTGCAGTGCTGCAAAAGCTCCGGCATGACGACGCTGCGGCGCTCCCGGCAGCAGAAATGCTCAGGGCGGCGACCGTCGGCGGTGCGCGTGCCATGGGGCTGACAGACTGCGACATTCTGGCGGAGGGCAAGCAGGCGGATCTGATTCTGATTGATCTGAGCGCCCCGAATCTCCAGCCGCCGCATCATATTCCGGAGAGCCTTGTGCTGAGCGGCAGCCGCGCCGATGTGAAGCTGACGATGTGCGCCGGAAAGATTCTCTATGAGAACGGGCAGTATTACGCCGGAATCTCCAAGGAGGAGATTCTTGCGGATACCGCATCGCGCATTGCAAGACTGACCGGCTGAATCAACAAAGAAAGAGCATGACCGCACGGCCATGCTCTTTTTCAGTATCTGATTTCAAAGGTATGATCGTTGTGAACGGGAATGGTTTCGCTGCGGATATCATCAATCTGCGCCCAGGTGTTCCGCTCCAGCGCAAGCATCATGTCGTCAAGATCCTTTGCGCACCCTTCGGCCTCCATTTCGACGGAGCCGTCCCAGAGATTGCGCACCCAACCGGATATGCCGTAATATCCGGCAGCCTGTTTTGCGCGGTACCGGAATCCGACGCCCTGCACGTCGCCGGAAAAGATAATATGTCTGCGGATTTTCTCCATGATATTACACTCCCGTATTTGTTCTGCGACCATTGTATCACAGAACCGGAAAAAGGTCAAGCGGAAAGATGAAGATTTTATCATTCTTCTTGACAATCTGTGCAAAATCAATTATAATATAACTATTCAAATTTGCAGAAACGAGGTGTGCTTTCTGATGAAAATTCTGTTTTCCCCTGTCGGCGTCAACGATCCGTACAAAGAAGAACGCGATCCCGTGACCAACGCTGTCATCGGCGTTCAGGAGGGACCTCTTCTTCAGATCTGCCGGCAGGAAAAGCCGGACAAGGTCTATCTGTATTTTTCCGGTGATGCGCCGATGCTGGAGCAGCAGGACCGCCGCTTCCACAATGCGCTGGAGCAGCTCAGTCCTGCGCCGGAGGTTCAGGTCATTCTTCGCCTGGATGTGAAGGACGATGCTTCCGCAGAGTTCCTGCGCGAGGATTTCCGCGGCATTCTGACGGATATCCGCGATCAGGCGCCGCAGGGCTCGGAGCTGATCGTCAATGTGTTCTCCGGCACGGACGCAATGCGCGAGGCGTTTACCGCGCTGGCCGGTGAATGCCCGCAGGAGCCTGATCCGGAGCCTGTTGTCACGGAGGACGATGATGACGAGCTGCCGCCGGACTTCTTTGACGGCTTCGGCGAGGAGGAAGGCTCTGCACCGATTGTGCATCTGAAGGATGACGAAGAAAATGATGCAGATGCAGAGGATTCCGATGCAGCTGATGAAGCAGCGGATTCCGGCGAAGAGATTGCAGAAGCTCCTGCTGCGGACGATGCTGATGATACAGCTGACGAAGCAGCGGAGGATGCAGAGGCACCCGCTGACAATGCAGCAGAAGATACAGCTGAAGTACCGGAAACTGCGGCGGATGAACCGGATGCTGCTGCGCCGGAGGCCGCTGAGGAAACACCCGCTGAGCCGGAGGTTCCGGCGGTTGATCCTGCAGCGCTGATTGCAGACGAGCAGAAGAAGCTGCTCACGGTTCTGATTGATGCGCATGAATATGCTGCTGCACAGGCAATTTGCCTGCGCATGGAGCAGCCGCCCGCACCGGCGTTTACCGCACTGCTGGATGCTGCCGTTCTGCGCAGCAGCGGCAGATGGCCTGCCGCCGTCCAGCGCTTCCGTGATCTGGGACAGGCAGAGCTGGCAGCGGGAATCACGCCTGCTTCGGATTATTTCCTGCGCCTGAGCATGCTGGCAGAGCGCGATGACTGCACGGCGTTCTTCCGCGCGGTGCCTGCGCTGCTGGTCGAGGTGTTCCTTGCGGTGATCCGCAAGCAGTTCGGAAACGACCTGACGCAGTACATGATCTACAATTCCCGGAAATGGGATGAGAACAAGCTGGTGATGGCACAGCTGACCGGTAAATTCAACGAAACCTTTACCTATCACACCAAGCCGCGCCCGATGAAGGTCGGCGGATTTGTCACGACTGCGCATCTTTCCAATTATATGGAAAATGTTTCTGATAGAAAGAAGCATTCCGCGATGATTCTGGAAACGATGAAGCTGCGGCAGTATGCGGAGGACAAGGTGAAGAATGTCACGACCTACGCGCTCTCCTCTGTCAGCGGTGCGGACATGAAGAAGTTCAATCTGTTCCCGCCCGCGGAGGTCATCACGATGATCCGGGACTACATCCGTAATTACACGGATCTGGCACTGGACGATACGGTGCTGATGTCCTATCAGAAGATGAACGAGGCACTGAAAGCGGCACTCGAATAACCGTGAAGCAGGCATTTCCCGGAAGGGAGGTGCCTGCTTTTGCATCATCTCCGGTGCAGCGGGCATACTGTCTGCGGAGGTGAGATTGATGAAGCAGAAGAAAAACGGCAGCTCCGGCGCACATGCGATCCGGCAGCCGCTGCCTGATGCTGAGATTCAGCGCAATGCACCGCACGGCAAAACGGCGGACGATCTGCCGGAGCAGGGCGATCTGCCGGTGAAGCTCCTTGCGAAGGAGATTCCGGCGACGGACGTTCATGACATGTGAACACCTGCCGTTCAGCCGCAGACTGCAAGCGGATACAATGCGGATTCTGCGTTCAGGTTTTGTCGAAAACTCCGATAAACTGCGCGATTACTTGACGCAGAGTCCGTTTTGTGCTATGCTTATCCTATTCTCACACGCCGCTGACCAAAGGCAGGGGACGCTCTGCGTACCGTATACAGAAAGAAGGTAACATCATGTCTGCAATGATCGAAATCAAAAATGTCACCAAGGAATTTAAGGTGCTGAACCGGCGGGAGGGTCTGAAGGGGAGCCTGAAAGACCTGTTCTCGCGTGATTATAAAACCGTGCGCGCCGTTGACAATATCTCCATGACTGTTGAGCAGGGGGAGATTGTCGGCTATCTGGGGCCGAACGGTGCCGGTAAATCAACAACGATCAAAATGATGACCGGCGTGCTGGAGCCGACCTCCGGCGAGATTCTTGTTGCGGGAAATGTCCCGTATCAGAACCGCACGCAGAATGCACAGCAGATCGGTGTCGTGTTCGGACAGCGCACGCAGCTCTGGTGGGCGCTCCCGCTGATCGAATCGTTCCGCATTCTCAAGGATATTTACCGCATCAGCGACGAGGACTACGACAGCATGTTAAAGCTGTATCAGTCGCTGGTCGATATTGAGCCGCTGCTTCACAAGCCTGTCCGGCAGATGTCGCTGGGACAGCGTACGCTGAGCGATATTCTCGCGGCGTTTTTACATAACCCGAAGATTGTGTTCCTCGATGAGCCGACAATCGGTCTGGATGTGTCCATGAAGGCGAATATCCGCACGCTGATTCACGCGCTCAACGAGCAGAAAAAGACGACTGTCATCCTGACGACGCATGACATGGGCGACGTGGATGCGCTATGCCGCAGAATTGTCATCATTGACAAGGGCAAAATGCTCTACGACAACGACACGGAGCACTTAAAGCGCTTCTTCGGTTCCTACCGGACGCTGAAAATCCGCGTGAGCGGTAATCTCAAAGAGCATGCGGAGCAGATCGGCAGGAAGCTCCCGGAATGTACGGTTTCCGCGGACGACGAGTGGATTTCCGTGCTGGTCGATGAGGAAAAGCAGCGCGTCATGGACGTTCTGACGCAGCTCCAGAAAGATTACCGCATCCGCGACATGCAGCTGGAGGAAATCTCCACGGAGGACGTCATCAAGAAGATCTACGAGGAGGGTGTGGAATGAACCTCAGAAAGTATCTCACCCTCACGCGTGCCGGAATCATCGAGGCATTGCAGTTCCGGCTGTCCGCCTTTGTCATGTTCGTCGGCAATATTCTGTATCTGATTGTTGTATATTTTCTCTGGAAGGCGATCTATGCCTCTGCCGGGACGGATGTCGTCAACGGCATGACCTTTTCGGATACGCTGATCTATCTGGTACTGGCGACCGCGCTGTACAGCTTCACGGAGATGTACACCGTCTGGGAGATCGGCAGAGCGATTCAGTCCGGCAAGATTGTGCTGGATCTGTTAAAGCCGATGGAATACCGGAGCTATCTGTTCTGGTCGTATTCCGGCAGCTTTGTGACCAATTTCTGCACGACCTTCCTGCCGACCTTTCTCGCAGTCTGCATCGTGACGCACGGTGCGGTGCCGCTCGGCATCAATCTGCTGTATTTTGCGGTATCGGTCGTCATGGCCATCATCATCAATTACAGCATTGATTTCATGGTCGGGACGGTCTGCCTGTTCACGGAGTCGATCTGGGGCATCAACATCATGAAGCAGGTGATTGTGCTGCTGCTTTCCGGCGCGACAATTCCCCTCGCGTTCTTCCCGGAAACACTGCGGCGCGTTGCATACTTCCTGCCGTTCCAGTCGATCTATAACGCACCGCTGACCATTCTGCTGGACGGCAGCGCCCGTCCGGAAACCGTGCTGCCGGTGCTCGGGTTGCAGCTGTTCTGGTGCGTGTTTATGGTACTGCTGAGCAAGCTGTTTTGGAAGGCTTCGCTGCGGCAGATCACGGTGAACGGAGGCTGACCATGCTGACACAGAATGATATTCATGCGTTTCTGCGCGAAAACGGCATCCGGCCGGATGACAAGGTCACCGTTCACGCTTCACTCCGTTCGGTCGGTAAGATCGAGAACGGCGCAGACGGCCTGATCGACGGGCTGCGCACCTATCTGCACGACGGCCTGCTGATTGTTCCGACACACACCTGGGACACGGTCGTGCGCGAGCATCCGTACTACGATGTGCGGGAAACTGTTCCGTGCATCGGCACGCTGGCAAAGGTCGCGGCCTTCCGGAAGGACGGCGTCCGCTCGCTGCATCCGACGCATTCTGTTGCAGTGTTCGGCAGAAGCGCTGCAGATTATGTGAAAGGTGAGGAGTGCTGTGCTTCTCCGGCGCCGGTCGGCTGCTGTCTGAGCAGACTGTATGAGGAACACGGAAAGGTGCTGCTGATCGGTGTCGGGCATGAGCGGAATACCTATCTGCATGCTGTTGACGAGCGCCTGGGCATTTCCGACCGTTTGCGGGAGGACGGCTTTGTTATCACAATCAGGGATTACAGCGGAAACGAGATCCAGTCCCCGCCGTTCCATACCCATTATACCGCGGCATCCGATACCTGTGTTTCGGAGTATTATCCGAATTATAAGGACGCCTTTGACGCAGCGGGCGCTGTTTCGTATGCACAGCTCGGCAATGCACTTGTATATATCTGCGACGCCGTCAGAATGACCGATACGGTCAGAATGCTCTGGGAAAAGACCGATCACGACCTCTGCATCCGCCCCGAACCCGTCCCGCGTGAATACTATGCAGCATCGACAAAGAAAGGAGGACATTATGAACCGTAACGGACTGCGCTTTTATCTGCGCATTTACCGCAAAATTCTTGCACAGGACTTAAAAAGCAAAATGAGCTACCGCGCCGACTTCATCATCTCGACAATCGGTATGATCTGCACGAACATTGCAGGCTTTGTCAGCTTCTGGATTCTGTTCCGGAACTTCCCGTCGATCAACGGCTGGAGCTATCACGAAATGCTGTTTCTGTACGGCTTTTCGCTGGTTTCCCTGACGCCGGTGCAGTGCCTCTTTGACAATAACTGGAGCCTCAGAATGCATGTGTACTCCGGTGACTTCATCAAATACTGCTTCCGTCCGATCAATCTGTTTTTCTATTATCAGTCCGAGGTGTTTGACATCAAGGGACTCGGACAGCTTGCCTTCGGCGTCGGCACGCTTGCCTATGCATGGGCAAAGCTCGGGCTGGCGCTGACGCCGCTTGCGGTGCTGAAAACGCTGACATTTCTGGTGACGGCGTCGCTGATCATGATTGCGCTGCAAAATGCAGCGGCGGCGTCCTGCTTCTGGATCCAGAATTCGTTTTACGTGCTGGATCTGGCGTTTAAATTCAAAGATTACGCAAAATATCCGATCACAATTTTCAGTCCGGTGTTCCGGTTTGTCTTTACATTTGTCATGCCGATCGCATTTATCGCGTATTATCCGAGCCTTGTGATCCTGCGTCCGGATGCGGTTCCGGTGCTTTCATGGCTTTCGCCACTGGTCGGATGTCTGTTTTTCTTCCTGAGCTATAAGCTCTGGATGTACGGCGCCCTGAAATACAGCGGCACCGGCTCGTGAATTCAAACAGGCACAAAAAAGCAGTCCTTCGGGGCTGCTTTTTTGTGGGAACGGGCAGGTTGTACTTTTCGTTTGCAGGATGTACATACATTTTCAGAACAGACAGACAGATTCTACGGTAAAATTGCACAGAAACTGCGTATTCAGATTGTATAGACTAACTGAAATCTTACTGATTGTATTGACATATGTACTGTGAATGAGTAAAATGAAAATATAGAAGTCTGAACGTACTTCTAAAACTGGAAGAGCAATTATTTGAAGGAGGTCATTATCTATGAAAACAACGGCAAAAAAGGTCTTTGCAGCACTCGCGTCCCTGACCCTGTGCGCATCCCTCGCAGCATGCGGTACGGAAACCACGCCTGCGGCGAACTCCGGTCAGAAGGCATCCGGCACCAAGACTGTCGGTATCGCAATGCCGACCAAGTCCCTCGAACGCTGGAACAGAGATGGCGAATATCTGAAGAAGCAGTTTGAGGATTCGGGCTACAAAGTTGAGCTCAAGTATTCCGATAACAAGACCGATCAGCAGAACAACGATATTCAGAGCATGATCGCCGACGGTGTTGACCTGCTCATGATCGCTGCAATCGACGGCAGCACCCTGACGCAGACGCTGGATGATGCGAAGGCAAAGAATATCCCGGTCATTGCATACGACCGTCTGATCATGAATACCGATGCTGTCAGCTACTATGTTTCCTTCGATAACTATACCGTCGGCAAGCTGCAGGGCGAGTTCGTCAGAGATCAGCTGAAACTCGACACCGAAGCTGGCCCGTTCAATATCGAGTTCACCGCCGGTGACCCGGCCGACAACAACGCCGGCTTCTTCTTCAACGGCGCTTATGACGCTCTGAAGCCGTACATCGACGAGGGCAAGCTGGTCATTCCGTCCGGCAAGACCAAGTTTGAGCAGGTCGCAACGCCGGAGTGGAAAACCGATACCGCGTTTGATAACATGCAGAACACGCTTGCTTCCTACTATTCTGACGGTACGAAGCTGGATGTCGCACTCTGCTCCAATGACTCCACCGCAATGGGCGTCGCAAAGGCGATTACCTCTGACTATGCTGGCGACAATCAGCCGATTCTGACCGGTCAGGACGGCGATATCACAAACCTCCGCAACATCGTTGACGGCATCCAGACGATGACCGTTTATAAGAACGTCAATGATGAAGCAGGTGCAACGCTGGCTGTTGCCAAGGCGATCCTTGAGGGCGGTACGCCGGATGAAGGCCTGCTGAGTTCCCTCGGCGCTGATGCAAGCTATGATACCAGTTCCTACAACAACGGCGTGAAGGTCGTTCCGTCCTATCTGCTCGTTCCGTATGTCATCACCAAGGACAACCTCCAGAAGCTGGTTGACACCGGTCTGTACAAGTGGGACGCGAATGAAAAGTACCTCGAATCCACTGCAGAAACGACCTGATCTGTAAAACCGACGATCATCTCAGCAGGGCGGGCCATGCCTGCCCTGCTCGTGTATGCAGACACGCCGGAGCATTCCGGCTTATTCTCAGTTACAGGGAGGGATATCCTTGGCGGATCTCATTCTCGAAATGAAAAACATCACAAAGGAGTTTCCCGGCGTCAAGGCGCTTGACAATGTCAATCTCAAGGTCGAGCGCGGAGAAATCCATGCGCTTGTCGGTGAGAACGGCGCGGGAAAATCCACGCTGATGAACGTGCTCAGCGGCACATACCCCTTCGGCAGCTATACAGGCGATATTGTCTATAACGGCAAGGTCTGTCAGTTCAAAACACTGCATGACAGCGAAACGGAGGGCATTGTCATCATTCATCAGGAGCTTGCCCTGATTCCGGAGCTTTCCATCGGTGAAAATATGTTCCTCGGCAACGAGCGCAAGGGCAGGCTCGGCATTGACTGGGACCGTACCTATCATGAAGCGGAAACGCATATGAAGCAGGTCGGGCTCAAAGAAGAAGCCACCACGCTGATCAAGGACATCGGTACCGGCAAGCAGCAGCTTGTCGAGATTGCAAAGGCACTGAGCAAGCAGGTCAAGCTGCTGATCCTGGACGAGCCGACCTCCTCCCTCAACGAGGAGGATGCCAGAATGCTCCTGGATCTGCTCCTTCAGTTCAAGAAGGAGGGCATGACCTCTATTATCATCTCGCACAAGCTCAATGAAATCGCCTACGTTGCGGACAAGATCACGGTCATCCGTGACGGCGCAACGATTGAAACCATTGACAATTCAGACCGGAATATCAATGAGGAGCGGATCATTCAGGGCATGGTCGGCCGTGAGCTCAGCGACCGGTATCCGTCCCGTGAGCACAAGATCAGCGACCGTATCGGCATGGAGGTGAAGAACTGGACGGTTCATCATCCGCTCTATACCGAGAAAAAGGTCGTGGACGGCGTGTCGTTCAATGTTCACCGCGGCGAGATCGTCGGATTCTCCGGCCTTCAGGGCGCGGGACGCACGGAGCTCGCCATGTCGATCTTCGGCAGATCCTACGGCACGGACATCAGCGGCGAAGTGCTGATCGACGGCGTGCCGAAGACGCTGAAAACCGCCCGTGAGGCGATTGAAGCGGGACTTGCATATGTGACAGAGGACAGAAAGGGCAACGGACTGATCCTGACTGAAAGCATTGCCAAAAATATTACCATGTCAAGGCTGGAAAAGGTTTGCAGCAAGGGCATCATTGATGTGGACAAGGAAAATGCCGTGGCGGAGGATTACAGGGAAAAGCTGCGCACCAAGACACCGAGCGTGCAGCAGAATGTCGGCAATCTCTCCGGCGGCAACCAGCAGAAGGTGCTGCTTTCCAAATGGATGTTTGCGGATCCCGAGGTGCTGATTCTCGACGAACCGACCCGCGGCATCGACGTTGGTGCAAAATACGAGATTTACTGCATTATGAACGATCTCGTTGCACAGGGCAAATCCGTTGTGATGATCTCCTCCGAAATGCCGGAGCTGCTGGGCATGTGTGACCGTATCTACGTCATGAACGAGGGGAAAATGATCGCGGAAATGCCTGCTGCCGAGGCAACGCAGGAAAAGATCATGGCAGCGATCCTCCAGTCTGATAAATAATAAGCGAGGGAATGCAACATGAAAACAAAGGCTTTTATCAAGAAGTATACTATGGTCATCGCCCTGTGCGTGGTCTTTATTCTTTTTGCAGTGCTGACGGGCGGACGTCTGCTGTATCCGCAGAACCTCTCGAACCTGCTGCTCCAGAATGCATATGTTCTGGTCATGGCTTGCGGCATGCTGCTCTGTATTCTGACGGGCGGTAACATCGACCTCTCCGTCGGCTCAACGGTCTGTCTGATCGGTGCGATTGCGGCGCAGCTCCTGGCGATGGGCATGAATTCGATTCTGGTCATTCTGCTCTGCCTTGTGCTTTCCGTTATCATCGGCGTATGGCAGGGCTTCTGGATCGGCAATATCCATATCCCGCCCTTTATCTGTACATTGGCAGGCATGTTCCTGTTCCGCGGTCTTGGCCGTGCAATCCTCGGCTCCAAGACCATCGCCATCAACAATAAGACCTTCCTCAATATTTTTGCATCGTATATCAATGTGCCCGGACTGGACGGCGGCGAGAAGAAATGGTCGGCGTTCGTTGTCGGCATTATCATCGCAGTGCTCCTGCTTGTCAACACGGCCAGAAGCCGTGCGCAGAAGGCGAAGAAGGGCTATAAGCAGATTCCGGCTGCCTCTGAGTTCGGCAAGATCATTGCGATTGATGTGCTGCTGCTGTACTACACCTGGAAGCTCACCAATTACAAGGGCATTCCGGTTATGGCACTGTGGGTGCTGGCGGTCGTTCTGATCTATGCATTCATCACCTCCAAGACTGCATTCGGCAGATACTTCTATGCAGTCGGCGGCAATGAAAAGGCGACCAGACTCTCCGGCATCAACACCGAGCGCGTGTATTTCCTTGCATATACGTCCATGTCTTTGCTCGCAGGTCTTTCCGGCCTGCTGATGGCAGCGCGTATCGGTTCTGTCAACGGTGATACCGGTAACTCCTTCGAGATGGACGCAATCGGCTCCTGCTTCATCGGCGGTGCTTCGGCATACGGCGGAAGCGGTACCGTTCCGGGCATCATGGTCGGTGCGATTCTGCTGGGCGTCATTAACCAGGGCATGTCGATCATCGGTCTGGACAATAACTGGCAGTATGTCGTCAAGGGCGCGGTGCTTCTCGTTGCTGTTATCTTCGACGTTGTTTCCAACCACAAGACCGGCAAGGCTGGCTGATTATGATTTCAGAAAGCTCCGGTATCCTGCTGGCGGCAGGATGCCGGAGCTTATCGGTATACGGAAGGAGTGACCGGTATGAACGGACAGAACAAGGCAGCGACGGCGGCGGTGCTGCGGACAGTCGTGGCAGGGTATATTTTCTTTCTCGGCTGGAAGATCGCAGCAGGGGAGAGCGAAAGCATGAGCTCTCTGACCGCGCGGCTGATCGGCGGTGCCTTTATGCTGGCAGCGGTCTGCTTCGGCGTATACATTTTCAAGCGCTGGCAGATTGACAAGGCCGCACAGGAATCAGAAGAAAAGGAGAAGGAAGATGCCGACAGCAGCGATCCGGAAGATCTATGACACCTATCTTGAAAAGGCAATGGCCGCTGAGAAGAACCGCAAGCCGACGGACGGGATGTTCGGCATCGGGAAAAAGCCCGGCGATGATCCCTGCCATGCGGAATTTGCCGATGCGCTGGAGGCAGCGCTGAAAGAATATGCGGCGTCCGCGCCGGATTCCGCCGCGGTGCGGGAGCTGCTCTCCTTTATGTACACGGTTCCGAAGCGGCATGAGGATCCCAAGAGCATTTACTGGATGCTGATTGCGGTTCACGGCCTGACAGCAGAGCTGATCCCGCAGCTTGAATCGGCGGATGCCGCCGCACTGCACAGGGAATACGGCGCGGCGTTCCGGCGATGGGAGCGTCTGCCGGTGCAGCAGCAGATTTTCCGTGCGCTTGCACAGGCAGCAAAAGCATAACGAAAACAATCAGCCGCATTCCGGTTTGCAGCCGGAATGCGGCTTCTGTATTCGGTGCATGCAGCCGGTTTCAGATACTTGTTGCATTTTTCTCCGTATTATGATATAATAGACGGGTATGAGGAGGGATGGAACGATCATGAAGAAACCGAAGCTGACGTCCGTGCAGGTCATTGCACTGGGCTTTCTGCTGATGATCCTGGCCGGTGCGCTTCTGCTGATGCTGCCGGTCTCGTCCGCGGCGCATACTGTGACGCCGTTTTTTGACTGCCTGTTTACAGCAGCATCGGCCTCCTGTGTGACGGGACTTGTTGTTGTCGATACAGGCACATACTGGTCGCTGTTCGGGCAGATCGTGCTGCTCGTGCTGATCCAGATCGGCGGACTGGGATTTATGTCCGTATCTGCACTGTTTTTGCTGATGATGCGTCGTCGCATCGGACTGCGCTTCCGCGTAATTCTGGTGGACAGCATCAACTATTCGCAGATCGGTGATATTCTGCCGTTTATACGGCGGATTCTGTTTGGTACATTTCTTTTTGAGGGCATCGGCGCGGTGCTGCTCTCGATCAAATTCATTCCGATGCTTGGTGTGCCGCGCGGAATCTATTACGGTATCTTTCATGCAATCACCGCATTCTGCAATGCCGGATTCGACCTCATGGGCAGCGTCAGCGGCGAGTATTCCTCGCTGGTGATGTTCTCCGGCGACTGGCTCGTCAATCTGACCGTCTGCACGCTGATTGTGCTCGGTGCACTCGGATTCTGGGTCTGGAGTGACCTCTGGAACCGGAAATGTCGTCTGTACCGCTGTTCGCTGCACACAAAGCTGACGCTGACGATGACCGCAGTGCTGTTGATCTGCGGAACGCTGCTGTTCCGTGTGATGGAAAACGGCAATTTCGCCGGCTTGCCGGAGCATGAAAAATGGCTCTGCGCGCTGTTTGACGCAGTGACGCCGCGAACTGCGGGCTTCAACACGACTGATACCGCCGGGCTGACGGATGGCTCTCTGCTGCTGACCTATATTCTGATGTTTATCGGCGGCGGTTCCGGCTCGACGGCGGGCGGCATGAAGATGACTACCGTTGCGGTCGCGGTGCTCTATGTCGCGGCGGGACTTCGCAATCAGGAGGAGGCGACGGCCTTCGGACGGACGATTCCCATGACGGTGCTGCGCGCTGCGGTGACGGTCATTTCCATGAACGCGGGACTTGCCCTGACCGGCGCCATTGCGATCTGTGCGGCGGACGGCATCCCGCTGCGCGATGTGCTGTTTGAAACAATCTCCGCCGTCAGCACGGTCGGCATGACAACGGGAATCACACGGGCACTCGGCCCGGTATCCCGTGCCATTATCATTTTCCTGATGTATCTCGGCAGAGTGGGCAGCGTTTCCTTTGCACTTGCGATGATCGCAAAGCGGCACCGGATTCCCGTTTCGCTCCCGACAGAGCAGATACAAGTCGGATAAAGAAAGGATCAGCTATGAAACAGTTTTTGATTATCGGAATGGATACCTTCGGACATATTCTTTGCAGCAAGCTCATAAAGACGAAATGTGAAATCATGATCGCGGATAAGGATCCGTCCAAGCTGGACGATCTGCTCGCATCGGTGGACAGCGCCAAGTGCGGCGACTGTACGAGTGAGGAGGTACTGCGTTCATACGGTATCCCGGATTTTGACGTCTGCTTTGTCTGCGTCGGCGGCAATTTCCAGGCAAGCCTTCAGATTTCCTCGCTGCTCAAGGAGCTCGGCGCGAAAAAGGTGATCACCAAGGCGTCCAATGCGATTCAGGCGAAGTTCCTGCTCCGCAACGGCGCGGATCAGATCATCTACCCGGAAAATGATATCGCGGAGCGCATTGCAACGCGGGAGAGCAATGACCGCATCTTTGACGCGGTGGAACTCGGCAATGATTACGCGATTTACGAACTGATGCCGCATAAGCGCTGGCTGGGGAAAACGCTGAAAGAACTGAATTTCCGTGCGAAATATAAATTGATTGTCGTGGCGGTCAAGGACGAGAAGGGAACAATCATTCTGCCGCACGCAGACTATAAATTCCAGCCGGGACATCACATGCTCGTGGTCGGACGCCCGGAGGACGTTGCAGAATTCTGAGTGCATACCGGACAAACGCGGGAACCTGACGGTTTCCGCGTTTTGCGTTCTGTAAATTGTCCAGTTTGACGAATACAGACAAATTATAATTAGTTGTACGTGCATTTGCCGAAAAGACGCCGGTTTCAGACTGTTTTAAGCAATACAACATCCCGATTACACATCTGCAACATAAGCGCCTTTCGGTAATATTAGAACAATTTTAAGAAGATGTATTGAAATATCTGCATTTTATCCAGTTTATCTGTGCTTTGTATGTTGCAGTTTGGGAAAAAATTCGTTATAATGACAATAGTGTATTGTATCCTAGCGGTATAATATACAAGAGATATTATATTTTTTTCAATTTTATTTAGGGGGAATAGAATATGAGGAAACAGCTGACGTGCGCGGTAGCTGCGTCTATCTGCGCATGCACACTCATGCAGACTGCGTCTTTGACGGGCTCTGCGAACAATCCGATCTGCCAGACCAGCTTTTCGCCGGATCCGGCACCTGTCGTCTTCGGGGATGAACTCTATGTTTATACCGGCATGGACAGGGACGGCAACAACGACAACTATTACATGACAGGATACCAGTGCTTTTCGACGACAGATATGCAGAACTGGACGAACCACGGCGTGATCCTCAAGGATACCGATATCAAGTGGATCAAAGCAAATTCCGCCTGGGCATCCCAGTGCATCGAGCGCAACGGTAAGTACTATTACTATATTACCGGTGAAAGCTCGACCGGCAGCGGCAGAGTCATCGGCGTGTTCGTTGCAGATTCTCCGTCCGGCCCGTTCAAGGATGTGAACGGCAAGGAGCTTGTCGGCCCGAACTGGGCTTACATTGATCCGACTGTCATCATTGACGACGACGGTCAGGCTTGGCTGATGTTCGGCAACCCGGACTGCTACTATGTCAAGCTGAAAGAGGACATGGTGACGCTCGACGGCCCGATTCAGAAGTTCAATCTTTCGCTCCCCGGTGGCACAAGATACGGCGAAGGCCCGTGGATCTATAAGCATGACAGCCTTTACTATCTTGTATTTGCTTCATTTGTCGATGCATTCAGCGGTGAGAGCATTTCGTACTGCACCGGCCCGTCCGTGACTGGCCCGTGGACATTCCGCGGAACGATCCATGAGGGCTCCAACTGCTTCACGACGCACGGCGGCATCATCGACTACAAGGGACATTCCTATTCGTTCTATCACATGAACGGTCTGCGCGGTGGCGGTTCCTTCAACCGCAGCGCAGCATGTGAAGAATTTACCTATAATTCGGACGGTTCGATCCCGGCGCTGAAATCTACCAAGAACGGCCCGGATCAGATCGAGGCTTTCAATCCGTACCGCAGGGTTGAGGCTGAAACCATGGCATGGTCCGAGGGTGTCAAGGTCGAATCTGCGGGCAACGGTTCGCAGGCGATCGGCTTCATTGAGAACGGCGATTATATCATGCTCAAGGGCGTCGATTTCGGCGAGGGCGCAACGGAGTTTACCGCGAGTGTCGCTTCCGACGGCGAGGGCGGCAAGATTGAGCTGCATCTCGACAGCGCAACCGGCCCGATTATCGGCACGGCAACATGCCCGGTGACCGGCGGCTGGCAGGAGTTCACGGAAGTGAAGGGCAATGTCAACGGCGCAACCGGCAAGCATGACCTGTATCTCCGTTTCTCCGGCACGGACGGCTATCTGTTCAATGTGGACTGGTGGGAGTTCAAGGGCGCCGGAAGTGTCGAACCCGATCCTGAGGTTCTGCTCGGCGATGTCAATGCTGACGGCAAAATCACTTCTGCGGATCTGACACTTGCAAAGTCCGGTATCCTCAAGAGCTTTGCTGACAAGGCTGCGAAGAAGGCTGCGGACGTGGATCAGAATTCCGTCGTGGATTCGTCTGATATCAAGTGGTTTACGAAGTTCCTGACCGGTGAAACAAAGGACTATCCGGAAAAGGTTGCTCCGACGACGACCGCTCCGCCTGCAACGACTCCTGCTCCGACAACGACGACCACGCCGGCTCCGGTCAAGAGCAATTATCAGTATAAGGAAATCAGATTCCATGAGGCTCCGGGTTATTATTTCAACAATGCGGAGCATAAGGGCAGAGTGATCAACGAGAGCTATAACGGCGTCAACGGCGGCAATAAGCTGAACGTCTATCTGCCGTATAACTACGACGAAAACAAGCAGTACAACATCTTCTATCTGATGCACGGCGGCGGCGAAAATGAAAATACGCTGGTCGCGCAGGACGATACGATGATTCCGAATATGATTGACCACATGATCGAAGCGGGCGAAATCGACCCGATGATCGTTGTGTTCCCGACCTTCAACAGAACGCAGGCTGAGAACTTCTGGAAAGAGTGGCGTCAGAGTGTGGTTCCGTTTGTCGAGGGCAAATATTCGACCTACGCAAACAAGAACACCTCGGATGAAAGCCTCAAGGCTTCCAGAATGCACCGCGGATACGGCGGTTTCTCGATGGGCTCTGTTTCCACATGGGGCGTTGCCAATAACTGCCTGGACATCTGTGCATATATCATGCCGCTGTCCGGTCACAGCTATCAGGGCATGGGCGCCGTGACGGATGCCATTGACAGATTCGGCCTCAAGAAGGGCGAGTATTTCATTATGTGTGCGACGGGCTCGACGGATATTGCGTGCCCGAACATGAATCCGCAGATGGAAGAACTGAGAAACGACAGCCACTTCTCTGAGGGCTGGGATCTCTCCAAGGACAACTTCTGCTACATGGTCGCAGACGGTCGTAATCACTGGTGGGGCAATGTGCGCCATTATGTGTATGACATTCTGCCTTCCTTCTTCCGGGAAGGCCAGTAACCCAACGGGGGAAACAGCAGCAGCACTGTCAGGGGCGCTGCTGCTGTGAAAAAATAGAAATTGGACATCAAGGCTTTCGGGGAAAATCAACTGTTCAAATTTACGTTTTGAAAGGATGATTTTCATGAAAAGGACAGTAGCGGCAATACTTTCTCTGAGCATTGCAGCATCCGTCTGCTCCGTATTTCAGGCTGCGGCAGCAGACAGCACAATTCTGAACAGTACATTCGAGAGCGGTGACGGCAGCTGGAAGGCGCGCGGCACAGCACAGGTCGCAGTGACCTCTGATGTGGCAGCGGGCGGCAGCAAATCTCTGGCCGTAACCGGCAGACAGGCAGCCACTGACGGCGTGTACTATACGCTGGACAGCACGGCATTCAAGTCCGGCTCCAAGGTTTCAATCAGCGCAAAGATCATGCAGAAGGAAACGCCTGCCGGTGTCACCTTCAAAATCGGTCTTCAGTATGATAAGGCGACAACCACGCCCGGCGGCGGCGACAATCCCGGCGGC
>JAEEIA010000082.1 GCA_016281125.1 Oscillospiraceae bacterium
GCTCAGTTGTTGCACCAGGCTCGGTTGTTGCACCAGGCTCAGTGGTTGCACCAGGCTCGGTTGTTGCACCAGGCTCGGTTGTTGCACCAGGCTCAGTGGTTGCACCAGGCTCAGTGGTTGCACCAGGCTCGGTCGTTGCGATAGGCTCAGTGGTAGCACCAGGCTCAGTGGTTGCACCAGGTTCAGTGGTAGCACCAGGTTCAGTGGTAGCACCAGGTTCAGTGGTAGCACCAGGCTCAGTGGTAGCACCAGGCTCAGTAGTAGCACCAGGCTCAGTGGTAGCACCAGGCTCAGTGGTAGCACCAGGCTCAGTGGTAGCACCAGGAGCAGTGGTTTCATCCGGGATATCCTTCACGATGACTGCGCCGTTGAACTTCACGAAATCAAGCGGATTCTGATCAGTATCAACAACTTCCAGATCGGTAAAGGTGACCGGATATGTGCCCTCTTCGTTCGGTGCGATGAACACGAGGTTCAGAACAACGGAATCATCCGGAGCAGCGATGTTAGAGCCCTGCTCTGCTGCCCAGACTGCCAGCATCTCGTCCTTATTGAGCTCAGGCTCACCTGTATAGGTGTTGCCCCACTCAAAGCCGACGAACTGGAGCTTCGGATCGTAACCGAAGGATGCAACGAAGCCAGCCGTACCGGTGTCGCCCTTCACGGTGACCGGAACCTTCACGGTTGCGCCCTTAGCTGCTTCCTTGGTGCCGATGTACCAGCCGGTCTTGCCCTGCGGCAGCGTCGTGCTGGTGGTGGTGGTCGGCTCAACAGTGGTCGTGACTGCTGCGGTGGTCATCACCGGGTTCACGATGACTGCGCCGTCCTTCTTGGTGACAGTCAGCTGCTGCTGATCGGTGTTGGTCACATCCATGAGAGAGAACTCGACCGGATATGTGCCTTGCTCAGCAGGTGCGGTGAAGTTCAGGTAAAGAACCACGCCGTCAGCCTTCTGGTCTGCGCCCTTATCGTCTGCCCACACAACTGCGAGCTGATCGTTGTTGAGCTCTGCTTCGCCGGTGTAGCCGTTGGCCCACTCGAAGCCGTTGAACTGGAGCTTGCTGTCATGCTTGAACATCACGACGAAGCCCGCGGTGCCCTCGTCACCGGTGACAGTGACCGGAACCTTCACCTGTGCGCTCGGAGCGACAGTTTCGGTACCGATGGTCCAGTTGGACTTGCCCGCCGGAACGATGTTCTTGTCAACGATGACTGCACCATTGGTCTTGGTTGCGGTCAGCTCTGCGCCCTCGGTGTTGGTAACCTCGAGGCTTGCAAAGTTGACAGGGAATGTGCCTTCTTCATCCGGTGCTGTGAAGTTCAGATACATCACAACATCGTTTGCGTTCTGGTTGCTGCCCTTGGTGCTTGCCCAGACTGCAACAGCCTTTTCGTTATTGAGCGTGACATCGCCTTCATAGCCGTTTGCCCACTCAATGCCGTTGAACTTCAGCTTGTCGCTGTAATCGAACTGAACGACGAAGCCTGCGGAGCCGTCATCGTCGGTAACGGTAACCGGAACCTTGACCTCTGCGCCCTGCGCAGCCTTCTTGGTGCCGATGGTCCAGTTGGTCTTGCCTGCAACAGGCATATCCTTAACAATGACCTTACCGTTCACGGTAGATGCTTCGATCGGCTTGCCTTCGGTATTGGTGACTTCCAGCTTATCGAAGCTGACCGGATACTCACCAAATGCCGTCGGTGCGATGAAGTTCAGGTACATGACGATACCGTCAGCATTCTGGTTGGAGCCGTTGGCATCCGCCCAGACAACGACCTGCTTGTCGTTGTTGATCGTTGCTTCGCCCTTATAGCCGTCTGCCCACTCGATACCGACGAAGGTCAGATCCTTATAAGCGAAGTTGACAACGAAGCCGGAGGACCCGTCATCATTGGTAACGCGAACCGGAACCTTTGCAGCAGCGCCCGGAGCAACGGTCTTTTCACCGATGATCCACTGGGACTTGCCTGCCGGCTGAACCGGTGCTGTGGTAACGATAACCGGAGCCGTGGTAGCCACCTCGGGTGCGATCGTCGTTCCTGCCTGTGTTCCGGCAGCGGTGGTCGCCGGAGCCGTTGTGACAGGCACATCGGAAACGATGATATCGAGGTTGATGAAATCGAATGCGTACGGCTTATCCTGATCAACCGGCACGACCTTATTGGCCTGCTGCTTGTCAAGACCGACCGTGTAGGTACCGTTCGTTTCCGGTACCTTGACATTGAAGGTATAGATAACTGCGTTATCAGCTGCCTTCATCGTAGCAGACTGTGCCCATGTGTAGACAACTTCGCCATTCTTGAGCTTGCTGCTGGTCTGCGAATCACTGTATGTCGGGGAAACTCTGTAAGCGTTGCCCTTTTCAGAGGAAACGAGCGTGACCTGCTTGAAGTCGAAGTTCATCTGCATACCGGCAGTACCCAGGTCGTTCTTCACGATCCAGTCGAGCGAAAGCGCTTCGCCGGGGCTGGCAACGACAACATTCTTGTCGCCGCTGGTGGTGTACTCCTTGCCGTTCGGGATGATCTCATAATGGATCTTGTCACCGGACGGTGCTGCTGTGGTCACATCCGCCGGCGGATTACCGACAACGATATCCAGACCGAAGAATGCGAACTTGTGCGGGCTGTTCTCGTCAACCGGGACAACCTTGTTGACGTCGCTGGAGCTCAGGCCGATGGAGTAGGTGCCGTCAGCGGACGGGACCTTGACCTTGAAGGAGTAGATGACTGCGTCATTCGCTGCCTTCAGCGCATTGGACTGTGCCCAGGTGTAAACATACTCGCCTTCCTTGAGGCTCTTTGCGGTGGTGTGATCGCTGAACGTCGGGGACACTCTGTAAGCGCTGCCCTTTTCGGAATCCGTAACCTTGACCTGCGTGAAGTCAAAGTTCATCTGGATACCGGCAGTACCCTGGTCGTTCTTGATCGTCCAGTCAACCGTCAGCTCTTCGCCTGCGGTTGCGTTGTAAACGTTGTTCTTCAGACCGTTCTCCTGTGCAGACTTGTAAGTCTTGCCGCTCGGGATCAGGTTGTAGATAATCGTTTCCGCATCGAGTGCAACCGTGGTGGTCGGAGCAGGTGTGGTGGTCGGGGTCGGACCCGGGTTGCCAACAACAACATCCAGACCGTAGAACACGAACTTGTGCGGCTTGTTCTCGTCAACCGGGACAACCTTGTTGACGTCGCTGGAGCTCAGGCCGATGGAGTAGGTGCCGTCAGCGGACGGAACCTTGATCTTGAAGGAGTAGATGACTGCGTCATTCGCTGCCTTCAGCGCATTGGACTGTGCCCAGGTGTAAACATACTCGCCTTCCTTCAGGCTCTTTGCGGTGGTGTGGTCGCTGAATGTCGGGGACACTCTGTACGCGCTGCCCTTTTCGGAATCCGTGACCTTGACCTGCGTGAAGTCAAAGTTCATCTGGATGCCTGCGGTGCCCTGGTCATTCTTGATGGTCCAGTCAACCGTCAGTTCTTCACCGGCAGTAGCAGTGTATACATTGTTCTTCAGACCGTTTTCCTGTGCAGACTTGTAGGTCTTGCCGCTCGGAATCAGGTTATAAATAATCGTATCCTCGCTGACCTGTGCCGGGGTACCCGGAGCAGGCGTCGTGGACGGCGCCGGGGTAGTGGTCGGGTTGCCGACGGTGATTGCCAGACCGTAGAAATCGAAATCGTACGGCTTGGTTTCATCAACCGGAACAACCTTGTTGGTATCCTTGCCGTTCTTGCTCAGACCGACAGTGTAAACACCGTCTGCTGAGGGAACCTTAATGTTGAAAGAGTAAATGACGCTGCCGTCACTTGCTTTCAGCGCACTCGACTGTGCCCAGGTATAGACACACTCGCCTTCTTTCAGGTCCTTCGCAGTTTTATAATCACTGAACGTCGGACTGACTCTGTAAGCATTGCCCTTTTCAGAGTCAACGAGTGTAACCTGTGTGAAATCGAAGTTCATCTGGATACCTGCGGTACCCTGATCTCCGGTCACAATCCAGTCAACGGTGAGGGATTCACCTGCGGTCGCTGTGTAAGAATTGTTTGCGGTACCGTTGTCCTTTGCAGACTTGTATTCCTTGTCACGCGGGACGAGGTTGTAAACAATCTTATCAGCTGCGTTTGCTGTAATTACATTTTCAGCATGCAGCGCAGGGAATGCACCGGACAAAGACGTGACTGCCAGGCACAGGGAGGAAAGAGCAGAAATGAGTTTCTTCATCTTATTCCCTTTCTGGATTTATGTGCGCAGAGGTTAGCCTCCGCGCACATAATCCGCATCTTTGTGAAGTGTATCAGCCGTTTGGCTGCATATTCTGATTATGACTTTTTGCCGAGCTCGGAGCGGTCGATCAGCAGAGCCAGGAACTGCTTGATCTTCGTTGCGTCCTTCGTATCGACCTTGTCATCCTTCTCGCAGTCAGCGTTCTTCAGACCCTGTGCGGTGACTGTTGCGTTCTTTGCGAGATACTTGTTGAGCAGGACAACGTCGTTGATGCGAACGTCGCCGTCGCAGTTGACGTCACCGTAGAGAACGGTGTCAGACGGTGCCGGCGTGGTAGCGGTCGGCTCCGGTGTGGTAGCGATCGGCTCCGGCGTGGTGGTCGGCTCCGGCGTGGTGATCGGCTCAGTGGTAACGGTCGGCTCCGGCGTGGTGGTCGGTTCCGGCGTGGTGGTAGTTTCGGGCGTCTGGCCGACAACGATGTCCAGACCGTAGAATGCAAACTTGTGCGGCTTGTTCTCGTCAACCGGAACAACCTTGTTGACGTCGCTGGAGCTCAGGCCGATGGAGTAGGTGCCGTTTGCTTCCGGAACCTTAATCTTGA
The DNA here is from genome assembly GCA_016281125.1 of Oscillospiraceae bacterium. GTDB lineage: Bacteria > Bacillota > Clostridia > Oscillospirales > Ruminococcaceae > Firm-04. The sequence continues at coordinate 4,824 of JAEEIA010000082.1, forward strand.
AGGAGAAGATGACTGCGTCATTTGCTGCCTTCAGTGCGTTGGACTGTGCCCAGGTGTAGACATACTCGCCTTCCTTCAGGCTCTTTGCAGTTGTGTAATCGCTGAACGTCGGGGAAACTCTGTAAGCGCTGCCCTTTTCGTAATCAACAACCTTAACCTGCGTGAAGTCGAAGTTCATCTGGATACCTGCGGTACCCTGATCGTTCTTGATGGTCCAGTCAACCGTGAGATCCTCGCCTGCGGTTGCATTGTACACGTTGTTCTTCAGACCCTTTTCCTGTGCGGAGGTGTACTCCTTGCCGCTCGGGACCAGGTTGTAGATGATAGTGTCAGCATCGAGCTGTGCCGGGGTGACGGGTTCCGGAGTGGTGGTCGGAGCCGGAGTCGTCTGCGGCACATCGCCCGGAACGACGATATCCAGACCGTAGAACTGGAACTTGTGCGGCTTGTTCTCGTCAACCGGAACAACCTTGTTGACGTCGCTGGAGCTCAGGCCGATGGAGTAGGTGCCTGCGGTTTCCGGTGCCTTGATCTTGAAGGAGTAGATGACTGCGTCATTTGCTGCCTTCAGCGCATTGGACTGTGCCCAGGTGTAGACATACTCGCCTTCCTTGAGACTCTTTGCGGTGGTGTGATCACTGAACGTCGGGGAAACTCTGTAAGCGCTGCCCTTCTCGTTATCGGTGACCTTCACCTGTGTGAAATCGAAGTTCATCTGGATGCCTGCGGTGCCCTGGTCATTCTTGATGGTCCAGTCAACCGTCAGCTCCTCGCCGGCCTTCTCAGCGGTATAAACGTTGTTCTTGAGGCCGTTCTCCTGTGCGGACTTGTAAGTCTTGCCGCTCGGGACGAGGTTGTAGATGATGGTATCCTCACTCAGCTGTGCCGGAGTACCCTGTTCCGGTGTCGTGGTCGGAGCCGGAGTCGTGGTCGGAGCCGGAGTGGTGGAAGGCGGAGTTGTGCCGGTGCCGTCATCGACTTTGATGACCAGCTTCTCGACGCTGAACGGCTGCTTGCCGTTCGGGCTGTTGAAGTTGGAAGTGACCTTGCCCTTCTTCTCATCCGGGAACTCGACGTTGTCATCGCTGAACAGCGAGGTCGGATGCGTGTTGACATATTCCTTCGTGTAAACGGAGAAATCGTAAGTGCCGTTTGCCAGATTGGACGGGAGCTCAAGGTCAAATCTCAGGAACTCATACTTATATGCCCAGGTTTCATCCTTTGACCAGGTGGTAACCGGGGTGTAGGTAGAATAATCGAACTTCTTCTCCGGAACGCCGCCTGCTGCTTCCCATGCTGCGAAGGAATCGACCAGCTGACCGGCCTTGATTTCCTTATCAGCCTGATACAGAACACTCCAGGACTCCGGGTTCACCATCGAAATTGCGGTGTAAACAACGTCGCCGGCGTACATGGAGTCGCCCTTGCCGTTGCCTTCCAGACGGCCGCTCTCGAGGCAGTTCGGATACACGAAATCGCTCGGTGTGCCGCCGATTTCGTCGCCCTTCGGCACCATCTTGATGCCGTAGTTGCCGAACGAATCCTTGTGGTTTTCGATCTTGGTGCCCTTACGGTCAATGACATAGCCCTGACCGATGGTCTCATCGAAATTGCCGTCCTTGCCGATCGCGAACTTCAGCTGGAGAGAATAGAAACCGCTGGACTGCGGAATATAAACGGAAACAGGGACCTTATCGCCAGGCTTCGCAGATATTTCATGCACGCCATTGGAGCGAATAGAAACGATGGTCTCGCTGACAGCAGCATCAGTGCTGAGCGTCATGGTGCCGCCCATTGCCGTTGCTGCGATCACAAACGACGAAAGAGCAGAGATGAATTTCTTCATGACAACTTATTCCTTTCTGGTTTTCTTCCCGGGGTGCCGCATTGCCCGGTTCAAACACATTGTATTTGGTTTTCTCAGGTTTTTGCTCCGGCATTCTGTCTGCGGCTTTTTGCCGGTACGTTGAAATGTTGCAGCTGATACGCGCCTCCCGGCAGCATATCACGGATCGCGGAACAGCAGCTTACCCGTGGTCTGCGTTCCCCGTGTCATGAGCCTTTCCTTGCACCGAGCGCAACTGCATCCGGCCCCTTCAGCAGGGATTCCAGCAGCAGTCTTACATCAGCGAGCGTCAGTACACCGTCAAACTCACAATCTGCATTAGCGTATCCTGCGGCGCTCAGAGCAAGCTCTTCCGCAAGCACGCGATGCATCAGCACTGCGTCCGACACCGACCGCTTTCCGTCCAGATCGAGATCCCCGTACATGGTTGCACCGGTTTCGTCGATCGGCTTCCAGACGGCTCCGTGTGTCACAGAGGTTTTACAGTAATGCGCGTTCCCGTCTGCATCCACATAGCCAGCAGCTATTTCCGCTTTCGCGGTTTCCCCCGCCGCAGGAACGATCCGAAGCTCCGTCCGCGTACCCGCCGGCATATTTTCCGACAAGGTTCCGCTGATCCGGAAAAAGGGACGCTCCTCTTTGAGCCAGTAGTCTGCATTCATCAATCCGGTTCCCCAGCGAATCCAGAGTCTGTCGCCCTTGTCTTCATACGAAAACACGGGAGGCTCCAGCTTCGCAAAGTCCTCTGCATTCTGTGCACCTGTGTCATACAGCAGCTCCACACCGGTCATGCTCAGAGCAGCAGCGTCATATGCAACTGCGAATTCTGCCGCACACAATCCTGTTTCCGGCAGCTGACTCAGACTGACCGTCGCGGTGAACGCACCGTTCCCGTCTGCGACTGCTGTTTCCGCAGTAATCGCAGTCAGTGCCTCCTCCGTATCATCAGCCCGGGTAATCAATCCTGCCGCAGGACTGAACGCTGAACAGAATGCAAGCATAGCGGCTGCCGCCTTCTGCGCCTTCATTCCTTTCCTCCTTCTTTCAAGTAGAGTTATTTCATCAGGAAATGCGCTGATACATTTCTCCGATGCCCGCGCCCGCATCCGTCCCTGTACAGATTTAGGGCATACAGCGGCCGATCCGGCGAGGAAACCCCGACGCACGGGAACAGCCCTTTCTGCTTTCAGAGCATCTGTACGATGCCCGTTCCGGCAAAAGGGTATACGTACCCGCACAGTACGGCTTATTATCATTATAAAGGACACATGGCACAAAGTCAAGACTTCGATACCGTTTTTGTCATTATTGATAAATCAAGCGTATTAAAATTATGCAATCCGACAACGAAAAGCCCGCAGGCCAAATCCGCGGTATGTTCCGGCGGTTTTGATCTGCGGGTTATCTTAGAATATGTTTCAGAATGCGTCAGCTGAGGCGCTGAAACTCCTGCGGAATATTCGCATTGATGATCTGGTTGACCACGTCCATGTTAAATGCCTTTGCGGTGCCCATCGGCGCATACGGCAGACCGTGGGAGGCTGCCAGCTCCGGCGTGTACATATTATAAGGATACAGCCGGAGATTTGCGAACTGGCCGTTGTCATAATGCGTGATGACCGGGATGCATCCCACGTTCAGCACGCTGACCTTGCCGGTCGCGCCGTCCTTCACGAGGTCGTAGGTGCCCATTTCACCGATCATGTTGAAGTTGTCGGTCTGGGCGGAAATGAAGTTGCCGAGCGAATAATACACAAAGCCCATGGTGCCGTCATCGCGCTCGACATATTCCATCGTCTGTGCGGTGTGCGGGTGCGAACCGAGAATGACGTCCGCGCCCCAGTTGATCATCTTGTGCGCCAGCTCCTGTACGTCCGGGCGGACAACATGCGTATCCTCAGCGCCCCAGTGCGCTGCAACCACAACGGCATCCGCGATCTCCTTTGCCTCTTTGATCTGGCGCTCAATCAGCGCCTCATCCGAGGTCAGGCCGATTTTAATCGGGGAATCCGCCGGCACCTGATACATATTCATATGCTCCGTGTAGGCGAGGTACGCGATGGTCATGCCGTTGACCTCCTGCACGCGGATGCGGTTCTGATCCGCCTCGTCGCGGTAAGCGCCGACTGCAAGGATCGGATACTTCTGCATCATGCCGTCCCAGTAATCCAGCGATGCGGACAGGCCGTTGATCGTTTTGTCGAGCATGTGGTTATTTGCGAGCGTGAACACATCAAAGCCGAGATTCACCATATCCTCGCCGAGCTGCGGCGGCGAATTGAAGTTGAAATTCGAGCCGGAGATTTCCCAGCCCTCACCGCAGATCAGCGTTTCCTGATTGATGACCGCAACATCCGCCGCCTCGACATAGGAACGGATATTCTCGTAAAGCGGCAGGAAATTATAGGATACGCCGTCCATAGACTGCGCCTGTGCCGCAAGATAAACATAGGTCTGAACAAGGTTGTCGCCGACCGCGAGCATATTCACGGTGATATCGGGCGGAACCGGCGGCTCCGTGGTGGTCGTAATGACCGTGGTCGTGGTCGCAAGGGTTACCGGCGCCGTTTCCTGCTCCGGCTGAGAAATGCTTTCCAGTCCGATGCCCGGACGGTCTTTGGCAGAACAGCTGCATCCGATCAGCAGAACCGAGAACAGCGTCAGTCCGGCTGCGAGCTTTCCGATATGATTCATGTAACGATTCCTTTCTGTACACATCTCTGAAACGGCGCTCCGCGGAGCGCCCTGTTGCTTCGGCACTATTATAACATATTCAAACAGAAAATGCAATGCCTTAATTCTGAAATAAATATGAAATTCGGGCGTCCGCCGCATGCACTGGCCGCCCTGATTTCACAGTGCCCTTCACTATTTAAGACAGAAACCGTCAGCTTTCGTCACACGTCCGGATCCGTTTTTCTGCATTTTGTATATTATCGCCAAACTCTGCCGATATTATATTCAAAAAAACAGGGAGGTACAACATGAATCTGTCTGCGTCATGCACGGACAATCTCCGGCTGCTGCAACACGAAGCGGGCGGCACCGCAGATCTGATTGTCAGCCGCGTCACGGTCTGCGGGATCCGCTGCGCGCTGCTGACCTGTGAGGGCATGTGCTCCGCCGCGCTGCTCGGGGAGCAGATCGCAAAGCCGCTTTCGCAGCTGAAGATTCCCTGCGAAAGCGGCGCGGCACTGATTCGCTTTCTGCGGGAATACCGGCTGACCGCTGCGGACACCGCCGAAGCTGCGGATACAAACACCGCGCTGCATCTGATATTCAGCGGATTTGCGCTGCTGCTCTGCGACGGCACGGATACCGCACTCGCATTCGGCATTCAGGGCTATGCATCCCGCGGGATCACGGAGCCCTCCGGAGAACTGAATATCTACGGCGCCAAGGAAGGCTTCACCGAGCCGCTGCGGACAAATCTCTCTCTGATCCGCCGCCGGATGAAATCCCCGGAACTGACCTTTGAGATTCTGACCGCCGGAACCGCGTCGCAAACGGATATCTGCATCTGTCAGATGCGCGGGCGCGCCCCGCAGGACATGGTGCGGCAGATCCGCGAACGGCTTGCGGCGCTCCCGCTGGAATCCGTCCTGTCAAGCGGATATATCCGGCCGTTTCTGGAGCAGAGCGACACGCAGCTGATTCACAGCGTCGGCACCACGGAGCGTCCGGACGTATTCTGCGCCAAGCTCCTGGAAGGCAGAGTCGGCATTCTGATCGACGGCACGCCCTTTGCGCTGGTCGTACCGCAGCTGTTCTGCGAAACCTTCCAGACACTCGACGATTACAATTATCCGCCGCTGTATGCGACCGTTCTGCGCTGGCTGAAATATGCTGCGGCGGTCATCGCGCTGCTGCTGCCTGCGGGGTATCTGGCGGCGGCGCTGCATCATCCGGCGCTGCTGCATGAAACGCTGCTGCGCATCCTGACAGAGGCAGAGCAGAATGTGCCGTTCTCCCCGGCCGCTGAACTGCTCGGCGTGCTGTTCATGTTTGAGGCTGTGCGCGAGGCCGGACTCCGGCTCCCGAAGGCGGTCGGCGGGGCGGTCGGGATGATCGGCGGGCTGCTGCTCGGGGATGCGGCGGTTTCCGCAGGACTGCTCAGCACGCCGGTACTGACCGCTGCGGCGCTCTCTGCAACAGCGGGGTTTGTCATCCCGGAGCACCATGCCGCACTCGCCGTGCTGCGTCCGGCATTCGTGCTGGCAGCGGCACTCGCGGGACTGCCCGCAGTCGCGCTGCTCGGAACGGCGCTGCTGCTGCATATCTGCGGGCTGGAGGCGTTCGGCTGCCCCGTGACGGCGCCCGTCGCGCCCGTCCGGACGAACAAGCTGCACGATATCCTCTGCCGCGCCGGATTCCGCAGGCTCTCGCAGGGCAACTTCCGCATCTCCGACATCCGGCGGTAAAAAGCGGTATCTCCGATGGATTGATAATGGGGCGCTGCCCCATACCCCGCCAAAGGGACGAATCCCTTTGGAATCCCGAAATAATCGTTTTGGGTCATGTCTGCCTGCTGACATTGGCTTTCTTCCAAAAAGCTCGCGGGTCGAGGGCAAAATCCTCGTCACACACGTTTGCCGCAGACAACCAGCAGAGCCCCCTGCTTTCGCAGAGGGCTCCGGTATCACGCATCATGCTCAGAATGTGATCTGTTTTGCGATATACTGAAGAATCATGGAAAGATCCGTGCCGTCGCGCTGACCGTTTTTATCGCAGTCGGCATTCGCAATGCCCTGCTCGGTAATCTTCGCTTCGCCGTCCGCAACCAGATACCGCGCATACAGCACCGCATCGGACACATCCACGCTGCCGCTGCAATCGACGTCGCCGGTCATCTGCGCTGCGCCGATCACCCGGAACGGGAGCCTGTGCGCCTTTGCATAGCTTTCCGCATAGGAACCCGCGCCGCCGCACAGCGTCAGGTTTGCACATGCGTCAAACGCATTGTCCGCAATTTCCGTGACGGTATCCGGCACGATGATCGTATTCAGATTCACGCAGCCGTAAAACGCCTCAGTGCCGATGCTTCTCAGATCGTCCGGCAGCGTGACTGCCGTCAGATTCTCACAGAACGAGAATGCGCCCAGTCCGATCTCCGTCACGTTCGACGGGATCACAAGCTCGGTCAGGCCGCTGTGCTCAAATGCAAAATCGCCGATCTTTGTCACGCTGTCCGGAATCTGCACACGGAGCAGATCCGCGCATTCCCGGAAGGCATAATCCGCAATCTCACGGATTCCGTCCGGCAGTTCGATCTCGCCGCTTGCCGCAGTCCCGCCGCGCATCAGGATCTCATTGAAGATGACAAACGGATCCGTGCTTTCTCTGGCCGTCTGCCACGGTGTTCCGTCAAATGCCCCGGCGCCGATCTCGGCAAGCGCCGCCGGGAGCGTCACAGACGTCAGCTGTTCGTTCTCACTGAACGCCAGAACGCCGAGCGATTCCAGTCCCTCCGGCAGCACGACCGACAGCAGACCGTCCTGCGCAAACGCGCTCTCGCCGATGTTTTTCAGCGAATCCGGGAAGGTGACTTCCGTCAGTGCCGGGCAGGATGCAAATGCGTTGAAGCCGATATCCTCCAGCGATGCCGGAAGATTCAGCGAACGCAGCGCGCTGCATTCAAAAAATGCGCCGTCCCCGATTGTTTTCACAGTGTCCGGCAGATCCGCTTCACTGAGCAGCGGACAGCAGGAAAACGCGTATTTGCCGATGTGCTCCAGGCCGTCCGGGAACTGCACGGAGGTCAGATTCGCACAGCCTCCGAATGCGCTCTCGCCGATCACCTTCACGCTGTCCGGAATCACCACGGAGGTGATGCCCGTACACTCACAGAAGGCCAGCGTGCCGATTTCCTTTACGCCGTCCGGAATCGTGACCGCGCCGCTCTGTTCCGTACCGGCCTTGAGCAGGATGCCGTTCAGGATCGCAAACGGCTCTGTTTCCGCAATCTCCAAAAAGAACGGTGCGGTATTGAAAGCACCGCCGCCGAGCTTCTCCACGCTTGCAGGCAGTTCAAAGCCCGGGCGCAGATCCGTGCCGCCGAACGCAAGCGAGCCGATCTCCTTCAGCGTATCCGGCAGGTCGGCCTTCACCAGATAGGTGCAGCAGTAAAACGCCTCCGCGCCGATCTTTTCCACGCCCTCCGGCACGGTCAGCGTGATCATCTCATAACAGCCTGCAAATGCCCTGTCTGCAATCGTCTTAACCCCGTCCGGGATCGTCAGTGCATACATATCCTCAAAATAGAATTCATTGCCTGTCAATGCATAAACTTCCTCTGCGGTCAGCCGCTCCCCGGGGCATTCGTTTCCGCAGCAAAGCAGCACGTCGCCGACAATGACCATGCCCTGCGTTTCCTTCTGATGTTTAAGCCACGGCGTATCCAGAAACGCATATGCGCCGATGTCCTCAACACCGGCCGGAATATCCAGTTCTTCCAGGCTCCTGCATCCGTCGAATGCGCCCTGCCCGATGCGCTTCAGGCTCTCCGGCAGCGTGACAGACGTCAGCCGGTCAAAGCCGAGGAACGCATTGGCGCAGATGCCGGTGACGCCCTCTCCGATTACAATGCTTTGCACACTGCCTGCAATCGGCAGAAATCCGATCATCAGCTCCCGGTTGCTCATGGCCATATCGCCGGTGCCGGAAATCGTCAGCGTGCCGGTTTCCTCGTCCAAAGACCATGTCAACTGTTCGCCGCAGCTGCCCGTCTGATGAATGCCGAATACGCCGAGCCCCGGATCAAATCCCTCAAGCGCAGCTGCCGGCATGGCATATGCCGCCCCCGCAGCTGCCACGCTGACCGCACAGAGCAGACTGACCAGCCTTCCCGTTTTGTGTTTCATAGAATTACCAACCCCTTTTCATCTGTTTCATGTGCGCCCGTACCGCACATGTTTATACAATTAAATAGTAGCACTATGCACCTGTTTTGTCAAGAGAGGAGTATCTTTTTGGAGAATCACACAAAGAGCGCAGTCACCGCACAGGCTGCATTGCTGATTTTACCGAGCTTGTTCGGCTTTTTCTGCACGGATGTGCCGTATTCCGCTGCCGGTGCGCTCGGCATGCTGCTTGCAGTGATCCCGCAGGCGGCTGCCGTTTTTCTGCTGACGCGCCGCCGGGAACCGTTAGTCTTTCCGCCGAAGCTGCTGCAAATCTGCCGGATCGGCACGGTGCTGTACGCAGCAGACCTGACCGTGCAGTTCCGCGGGCTCTGCCGGGATCTGCTGCTGCCGCACTGCGGGATCATGCTTCTGCTTCTGGGGGCGCTGCTGCTGTTTGCACTGCGGCAGCCGGAAAACGCCTGCGGACGCGCCGCGGAGCTCCTGCTCTTTGCCGGTACCGCGGGACTGATTCTGCTGCCGTTCGCCGCATTCGGGACGCTGCGGGGCATCGCGCTGTTCATGCCGGACAGCATTGCCGCCGGCTTTTTCCGCGAACTGCGGCATTCCGGCGGGCTGCTGCTGATCCCGCTGCTGATGCAGAGGCAGTCCCCGCAGAATGCCCGCAAAGGCCTTGCCGCATGGATCATCGCGCGGGGGCTCCTCCTGCCGCTGCTCGTCCTGTTCGGCACCATGCAGAACGGGCGGCTCCGCGGCAGCATCGGGAACCCGTTTTTTCTGCTGCTCGCCCGGACGCCGCTGACCGAGGCCATCCGCACGGACGGCTTCTGGATTCTCTATGCCTTTGCCTGCGGCGGACTGAGCATCGCCGCGTGCCTGCGCATTTCCGCACGGCCGCATACAAAGCCGCTGCAAACCCTTCTGCCGTACTGCGCCGCCTGCGTCCTGTTCCGGCTTTTACCGCCTGCGCGGCTGCTCCTTACCACCGCCGCGCTGCTCACCGGAGCTGCCCTGCCGTTCATTCATCAAATCAAAAGGAGATGTGCTGCATGAAAATTCATGTTCTGCCCCTGCTGCTGATGCCGCTGCTGCTCTGCGGCTGCACGGACATCCGCACAAGACGCGCCCCGGATATCCTGGCCGCCGATCTCGGGAACAGCATCCGGCTGGCGGCACATGCCACACAGTCGGATGAAATCATCACCGCAGAAGCAAAGGCGCTCCCGCTGCTGCCGGAGGCCTTGCAGAACGCGTCCGGTGCGGAAATCTCCGTGGGACACATCTCCCTGCTGCTGATGCACGGAAATCCCTGTGCAATGCTGGAAACCGCGCTGGAACAGCAATGGCTCCCGCCGACCGCCGCCGTGCTCTGTCTGCCGGGAAGCGCCTGCGATGCCCTCATAAACGGAACCGCGCCCGCGGCCGAGCGCCTGACCGCCGCGGCGGAAACCGGTCAGCTGCCGCTCCGCACGGCGGATACCGTCCTCGGCGATCTGCTGGGCGGCTCCGGAATCACGGCGTTTCCCGCAGAAGCTGACGGCCGCCTGACGCTCCTGCTCTGCGACCGGGAACGGGCATACGGCACACTTTCGGAGAACGCCTGCCGCGGTCTGGCGCTGCTCGGGAACCGCCGGAAGCAGTTCTGCTTTCCCTGCGGCGAATCGGTATGCAGCATTCGGAAAACGCGCTTGCAGATCCGCGTCACGGAACTGGCGGACAGGCTGTGCATCACAGTCAGCGGAAAAATTACTGCGGAAACAGACGCGCCCGCAGCCGCAGAACAGATCCTCACGGAGATGCTTTCCGCTGCACTGCGCGAAACCGCCTGCGATGCCGGTGCCGATCTGCTGTTTCTGCGCGAATATGCCGTCCGCGGCGGAATCCGTGCGGCAAAAACCTGTTCCCGGGCGGAATGGGCGGCGCTGCTCCGGCGGGCGGAATCCCGCGTGCAGATTGCCGTATCTGCGCTGGAAACCGGCTGATTGTGCAAAGTATCCAAATACCATCCGCTCACTGTGTCCGAAATTTTGCGTAAAAAGATATTGACGTTTTCCCTGCAAACGGATATACTATAAACGATGTGACCTGCAGAACAAGCTGCATGTGTGCACAGAAACATCACATAACAGAGAGGAGCAGATTACATGGTATTTGAAAAGCTCAAGGACATCATTCTCGACCAGCTGGACGTGGATGAGGACGAGGTCACTATGGATGCGGATTTCATCGACGATCTTCAGGCAGATTCGCTCGACATCACGCTTCTGATGAAGACCATTTCCGAGGAGTTCGACATTGCTGTTGAGGACGACGCTGTGGATAAGATCAGCACCGTCGGTGACGCGGTCGAGTTTATCGAATCCTATATCAATGACTGACAAAAAAGGCACAGCGCTTCTGCTGTGCCTTTTGTCTTTCCGATATGCAGAAAGCAGACCGGATTTCCGTTCCGGTCTGCTTTGATTTTATACGGTAAAGAAGCGCTGGTTTGCCTCAAAGACACCGTGCGGCTTCAGCTCCTGATAGCCGGTGACATCCGCGGGGAGCCCGAGGTTCGGCGCGTCGATCATCGCGGTCATCGGCTCCGGGCAGAAGTACCCGTTGAAGCCCTTGTCGTTCCAGATGATCCAGAACTTGTACTCCGGGCTGACCTCGTAGCAGATCTTCTTTCCGGTCGGCTCGTCCTCGACGATCGCGCCGTAGAAGTCCTGGCCGTCCAGCTTGCCTGCCTCGGCCTGATACATGTCATTGTCGAGATTCTGGAGCACCGGGCATTTCGTGCCGTTCTTGTATTCCAGATCGGAGAGCTTCAGATCCAGCAGACGCTCCGTCGGCAGGCAGCGCTCATTGAGCTCGCAGCGCTTGCCGATCGGCACGGTCAGCCGCATATTCTCCGGCTTTGCGCCGTCCAGGAACGGTGCCTGAATCGTGGTATGCGTTGCAACGGAAACCGGCAGTGCCTTCTCCGAAAGGTTAATCAGTGCGAACTTGTGCTCCAGGCCGTATTCGCTGAGCGTAAAGGTCAGCTCCACGCGGAACCGGAGCGGCAGATATTTGAAGAAAGGATCCTTCTCGTCGTAGTCATAGGATGTACGGAGCACGGCACAGTTCTCGTCTGCGTGGTGCGAAATCACCGTATGGACGCGCTTGTGCAGGAAACCGTGGATATGGTTGTGATAGGGCGCCGCCTCATTGACCGGCAGATGATAGACCGCGTCAGAGGTTTTCAGCACGCCGTCCGCAAAGCGGTTCGGCAGATACAGCGTCGGCAGGCCCCAGACCTCCGCGGACTGCTTCAGCGTTTCTTCGGTGTTGTCCGGGGAAAAGCGGAAGACATCAATGCCGTTTTTCACGTCGCGCAGCCGGATGACATTGGAGCCGATTTCATAGGCGATATAGGCCTCATAGCCGCCGGCGGAAAGCATAATGCAGGGCGTTCCGTTCAAAACTGTCTGCTGTGTCGTATTCATGATACAGATATCCTCCCTTACGATCGTTCATGCTGAACGGGATCAGTGATAATCATTCAATTTAGTATAGCATATTTTGATCAAAAACGCAAGTGTCAAGTCACTTTTTGGCAATGTGTACGAATCTCGGTGCAAAATTTGGGCATATCGTAACAGAGATTTTGTCAGAACACGGCGAACGGAAAAATCCCGTCCGCACAATGCCGCACGGACGGGTAATTCCGAGGGGCGGATCAGGCTTCCGAGCGAACCGTCGCGTGATCGCGGAACAGGAAAGAGATACACCAGACGGCGGAAAGCGCCACCAGAATATAAATCAGTCTGCTCAGGACGGATGCGGCGCCGCCGAACATCCATGCGACAAGATCCAGCTCGAAGATGCCGACAAGCCCCCAGTTGATGCCGCCGATTACCAGCAGGATCAACGCCAGCTTATCCCACATGCTTGATTCCTCATTTCGTGGATTGATACAGCCGCACACTGCCTGCAAATTGTGATTTGCAGGGCAGTTCTGCGTCTGCGCGGTTAGTATGTGCTGGGCAGCCGCAATATATGCGGACGATCCTGAAATATTTTCAAATTATTTCAGATTCATTTTAAGTTGAGCGATTATGATAGGAACAAAGCATCCGCTGTCTGTTATTGGGGGAAGAGGACTATGATGGAAATTTTGCTGATTGAGCCGAACGATTCGCTGCGGGAGCTGCTCTGCGAGCGCCTCTGCGGAGAAGGCTTTGCACCGGTTGCGGTGCGGAACGGAACAGATGCGCTCCGGCTACTGACATCGCCGCGGTTTGAATCGGTGCTGCTGGAATGGAACCTGCCGGACATGGAGGGCGTGTCCGTCCTGCGGGAAATGCGCACGAGAACACTGGATACGCCTGTTATGATTATCAGCACGCGCGGCTCTGTCGCGGACAGAGTGCTCGCGCTGGACAGCGGCGCGGACGATTATCTGCTGCGGCCGTTCCATATGGATGAATGTATGGCGCGGGTGCGCAGAATGGTGCGGACCTACTGCCGGCGGTCAGCGGCAGTGCAGAAGGGACTGCACTGCATTGCCGATCTGACTGTTGATACCAACCGCCATGTGGTCACACGCGGCGGCAGACGGATCCCGCTTTCCGCAAAGGAATGCGCAATCCTGGAGTATTTTGCAGTCCGTGCCGGTGCAACCGTCACCAGGGCGGAGCTCGAGCAGTATGTCACGCAGTCTGCGGCAGATTCCGCAATCGTGCCGGTTTACATTCACTATCTCCGCAAGAAGGTCGATGACGGCTTCACCGTGAAGCTGCTGCGGACCGTCCGCAGCAAGGGCTATGTCCTCTCGGCCAGCTGATGCAAGCGGTATCAATCCGCCGGAGGCACTTTATTCTACAAACTGAAACGCCGCAGCAAAACGCTGCGGCGTTCTTGTTGTTTCAGAACCGGTAGATGGGCAAATCGTCTGAAATGCGCATGGGTTTGGTGTTGTCCACGATTTTAATCCCGCCAAACACAGTTGCACAGCGCTCCGTAATATCGACGCCGTTCTCGTCGCTGATATCAAGGGGATAAAAACCGAAAACCAGCTGCTGTCCGGGCTTCACGCGATCCGAAATATCGAAATACAGCGTGAATGCCAGGCCAACCTGCGTCGTGTCCAATCCGTCTTCTGTGCCGAAGACGAGTCTTGTTTCCATCTCATCTTCATTATAACTTGCCTGAACAGCACCGAACAGATCGCCGTCATCCAGCTTTACCCTTTCACATCCCGCATATCCCGTTACGGTGGCCTCTATGGACGGTGTCACTCCCGCTGCATCATAGATCGTGAGTATCGCACCTGCAAAGCCTGTATTCTCCTCAAGATAGAACCGTACAGGAACATTTTTGGCTCCGGGCTGTGCTTCCACCGTTTCGTATCTGAATTGGATATCACCGAAATGATACTTCGTCCGTTCGGGATCTGTCAGATTCTCCGGCGGCGCTGTCCGCTCCGTCTGATCCGTAAACGGTTCAGCAGCAGCAGGAAGTGTGCCGTCCGCACCGACTATGATGTCAAGCCCATAGAACACATAGCCGGCCGGAGAACCCCAGTCGGGATCCAGATACATACCGTTGGAATAGCTCGGATCCGGTTTGATCGTATATCTTCCGGGCGTTTCCGGAGCAGTGACCGTGATAATTGCAACAGATGCGATTGCCTTGGCCTCCTGCTTTTCCGGATTGGTATTGACATAATACAGGCTGGTACCCAGATGCTGGAGCTTTCCGTATTCCGAGTATTCTAATGACGTCCACAGGTCGGTCAATCCAAGTTCCGGTGATACCGTCAGGCGAAGATCCATATTGGTGATGCCCGGGTCATTCCTGACACCCAATTCCATCATAAATGATTCACCCGGCTCCGCATAATATACATTGTTTGCGAGTCCGAGCTCCTCAGCCTTCCGGTAATCCCTGCTGAGCGGATGCAGATCGAATACGGCCCGCTGCGCCGTCCCGGCTTCGGGCGCTGCGGCCTCCGCATTCGTTTTTTTCGGTACTGTTGTGGTCTGTGCCTCGGTCACCGCGGCCGTGGTCAATGTTGTCCGCGGGGTTGTTTCCGTTGCACTTGCAGCTGTCGTTTCCGGCCTTGCTGTCGTTGCTGCGGGGACTGTTGTGCCTGTCTGTACTGTCTGATTGCCTGTTGTCACAGTGTTTGTCTGTCTGTCCGTCACGGTTTTCGTCACAGCCGAGTGATCGGTCACGGCTTTTGTGACAACCGCTGTTACGTCTGTACCGGGCGCGGTGGTGGCAGTCACGACGGCGGTCACCAGCTCCTCTGATGCTTCGCTTGTTACAGTGCCGGACTCCTCAGCAGACCGGTGCAGCATATAGCCGCCGCCGATGTTCAGTGCAAGCAGAACAGCCGCAACCGCGGTTCCCGTAATCATTCCGCGTCTGGATACTGAGATTTTCTTACGGCTTGCCCGCGCCAGCACTTCCTGTTTGCATGAAGGATCCTGCTTCAGCCTGTCCACTACACTGCAATATTGCTGTATGCCTTTCATATCTCAAACTCCTCTCCAAGCGCTTCCTTCAGCAGCCCTCTTGCACGGTAAAGCTGCGTCCGTACAGCAGTTTCCGACCGTCCTGTAATCGACGCGATTTCCGCAGTCGAATAGCCCTCATAATAGAACAGATGGATGACCGAACGGTATTTTGCAGGGAGTTCCATCACTGCATGATAAACGTCATGCTCCTCCGGCGTTTCACAGCAAAGTGCTGCCTCCTCCAGCGGCACAGTGAATCTGTACCGGAACGAACGAAGCAGGTCCTTTGCCTGATTGATCGTAACCCGCATGATCCAGCCGGTTTCATGACGCTCATTTTCAAACACCTTCCGGCACGCGAAGCGCTTGAGAAAAACCTCTGAGGTGATGTCCTCCGCATCCGCACGGTTTTTGCAGTATGTAAATGCCAGTCTGTATACCGAATCATGGTATTTATCATAGATCCGCTCCATTTCCAGTGTATCCACGAAGTCCCTCACCTCTTTGCCAAGTATTGCGCGCAGTTTCATCAGCTGATACAGAAATGCTCTGACCATTTCATTTTGTATACGAACGAAGCCGTCAAAATGTTGCACGCCGGAAAAAATTTTTTCGCACAGCCTCCATTATACCTGTTCCGAACCGTTTTGTCAATGCTGTAACCGCAAGGATTGGGCATTCCGGTCAACTGTAAAGATTCGATGAATATTCACGAAAAGTCTTGACACAAAGCGGAAAACGTGTTATGATATAAACGGTAGATTCTGCGTAGAGGGCGCAAAATTACCGCAATTTTTGAGAGGGGGAATTCCCATGAAATCCAAAAAGCTTGCTGCGCTGATGTCAGCAGCTGTGCTGACCGCAACGGCGATGCCGTTCGGCAATGTCGGCACAGTCACCGCTGCGGGCAAGTATAATTATGCCGAAGCGCTGCAAAAATCCATGTTCTTCTACGAGGTGCAGCAGTCCGGTGTCCTGCCGGAATGGAACACCGTCCAGTGGAGAGCCGATTCCATGGTCGATGAGAGCGGCAAGGAAACCGACGTCGTTCCCGGCGGCTGGTTCGACGCGGGCGACCACTTCAAATTCACGCTGACGAATGCGTATTCCGCATCCATCATGGCGTGGGGCTACCTGGAGTACAAGGACGCAATCAAGAAGGCAGGCCTGGAAGAGCTCTACCGCCAGAACATCATCTGGGGCATGGACTATGTCCTCGGCTGTGACAAGGGCGGCGGCTCCATGATCGGCACGATCGGCGACTTCACCGGCGGTTCGACTGACCACAACATCTGGTGCAGTCCGGAGGTCTATCTGCGCAAGCATCACCTGAACAACGGTGACTGGAAGCGCCCGAGCGATACGATCAAGAATGCTTCCGTTGCGGCGCTCTCCGCTGCGGCGCTCGCAGAGGGCTACCTCATGCTGAAGGATACCGAGCCGGACAAGGCGGCAAATTATCTGAAACACGCAAAGGATCTCTTTGAAGGTGCGGACAAGATCCGCGACACCAAGCAGGTCGGCGGCATGGGCAACATGTATCCGACTTCTTCGTGGATCGATGACTGCATGTATGCAGCACTCTGGCTCTATAAGGCGACCGGCGATGCGTCCTATCTGAGCAAGGTCGAGAAGGACTACATCCCGCAGTTCCCGACGGAGAGCCAGTCCACCGACTGGAAGTATACCTGGGGTCTCTGCTGGGACGATACCACGCAGGCCGCGGCACTGCTCTACGCACAGCTGACCGAAAAGGAGGAGTGGGTCAACCACATCGACAAGCACATCCGTTACTGGATGGGCGGTTCCTCCGATCTAAAAAAGTTTGAGGGAAACATTACCGCTGACGGCCTTTCCCATCTGACCGGCTGGGGCTGCCTGCGCCATGCAACCAATACCGCATGGATTACCAAGCTCGCATGTGATACGATCCTGAAAGACAGCGCAAATGCGTCCAAGTACAACGATTGGGCAGATTCGCAGGTTGACTACTGCTTCGGCGCCAATAAGCTGAACCTTTGCTACGTGCTCGGCATGGGCGAAAAGAATCCGAAAGCAATCCATCACAGAGCTGCTTCCGGTATCCACGATGACCACTGGAACGAACTCGGCAAGTCCTCCGGTGGCGCAGAAGGCTGGCAGACTGAATATGCACATACGCTGTACGGTGCACTGATCGGCGGCCCTAAGAGTGACGGCTCCTATGATATGACGCAGATCGGTGTTTCAAATTACGAGCAGTCCGAGGTCGCAATCGACTACAACGCAGGCTACACGGCAGTGCTGTGCGCGATGATCGACGAGAACGGCGGCACGCCGCTTGCAGACTTCCCGGAGCGTGAGACCCCGAAGTGGGCGGAATGGGAGGTTGCAGCCACCCTGAACGGCTCCGGCGACAGCTACACCGAGATCAAGATGTGGGCGATGAACCACACCGCATGGCCGGCAAGAGTCGCAAAGGACATCGAGGTGCGCTACTACTTCGACATCTCCGAGGCACTCGAAAAGAATCTGTCTGTCGATGATGTCAAGGTCGAAGGCAGAGCGCAGCAGTACAGTGCCGGAGAGCAGGGCTACGCCACCGTGACCGGCCCGATCCAGTACAAGGATAATATCTACTACGCAAGCATCAAGTTTGAGGACGGCAGAGCAATCCAGCCGACCGGCCAGTCCGAGCACCGCGATGAGGTGCAGTTCCGCGTTGCCATTCCGGATGCCATCGACGGACAGTCCACCAAGGGTGCGTGGGATCCCTCCAATGACTGGTCCTACAAGGGCGTCGGCAAGACGGATCTGAAGTCTGACGATTCCCTCAACGAGCATTTCACGATGTACGTCAACGGCAAGCTGGTCTGGGGCGAGGAGCCGGACGGCACCAAGGCTGTTCCGGGTGCAGACCTCGACGATCCGACACCGGTCGCACCGACCACGACACCGGCACCCAGCACCACGCCTGCGCCGGAAACAACCACGGAACCGCTGTATTATACGCTGGAGCTCCGTTCCAAGCCGACGAAAACGACATACGCCATCGGCGAAGCGCTGGATCTCACCGGCGGTACCGCAGAAGGCTGGGTCGGAAACGGAACGCTCCACGGCGATACGTTCGAGCAGCCGCTCACATACAGCGGATTCACCATTGACGATTCGGAATTTGACAACACGAAGCCCGGCACGTATACGATTTACGTCAAGTACGGCACGGCGACCGCTTCGTTCAAGGTCACCGTCAGCAACAATCCGGCTCCGGCCACAACGACGCTCCCCGGCACCGAGCAGTTTCGCTACGGTGACGCGAACCTCGATACTTATGTGGATGTTTCCGATGCTGTTCTTGTTGCTAAGTTTATCAATTCGGATGTATCGGGTCAGATCACGGACCAGGGACTGAAAAACGCTGACTGCGACGGCATTGCCGGTGTGGACGGCGGCGACGTTTCCCGCATCCTGCTGTATATTGCAAAGATCGTCACAAACGAGCAGATGGGCAAGGCGCTCTGATTGTTCTGAACACAAAGAAAGCGTCCTGCGGGAATCCCGCGGGACGCTTTTGCTTTCCTGTACAGAGGTATCTCCGATGGATTTATAATGGGGCGCTGCCCCAAACCCCGCTTAAGGGACATGTCCCTTAAGAATCCCATTATGATGAAAGTTATGCATTTGCTTCATTTTCATATGCTGTGGGATTCCAATTTGGCGGGTTGGGTGAGTTTACGTTGCATAATCATAGCGAAGCGGGCGAGAGTTCCCTTATCAAACCATCGGAGATACAGCTGATGCTTTTTCGCCGAAAAACGGGCGCTGACATCACATCAGCGCCCGTTCTGTTCTGATTGCATGTGCCGGGAGCTCTGCCCCGGCGGATACACCGCTTACTCCGCAGATTCTGCCTTGGCCTCAGCCGGAGCTTCTGCCGTGGCCTCCGCAGGGGCTTCGGGCTGTTCCGGTTCAGCAGCAGGCTGCGCTGCAAGCTCTGCCTTACGGCTCTCAACTGTCAGCTCACCGCGCATGATTTGCAGGAATTCCTTCTCATTGACTTTCTCGTATTCAAGCAGGAACTCTGCCAGCGCATCCAGCTGATGCCGGTTCGATTTGAGAATCACCAGCGCCTTCTCATAACTTTCCTCCACGATTCTGCGCACCTCCGCGTCAATGCGGGCTGCGACCTCGTCGGAGTAATCGCGCACATGGCCGTAATCGCGGCCGAGGAACACCTCATCGTTTTCGGAGCCGTATGCGACCGGCCCAAGCGCCTCGGAAAGACCCCAGCGCGTGACCATATTCTTCGCCAGCTTGGTTGCACGCTCAATGTCATTGGACGCACCTGTGCAGATGTCGTCCAGCGCGGTCGCCTCACCTGCGCGGCCGCCCATCATCATGACAATGGTTTCAAGCAGCTTGGTCTTGCTCATGTGGTTGTCCTCGGTATCCGGACGCGTCCACGTCATGCCGGCTGCCATGCCGCGCGGCACCACGCTGACCTGCTGCACGCGGTCCTGCGTTTCCAGGTGGTACGCCGTAACCGCATGACCGGCCTCATGGAACGCGGTGATGCGCTTGTCAGCCGCCGTCGGAACATGGGACTTTTTCTCCGGACCGGAGAGCACCTTCATGGTCGCCTCCTCAATATCGGAAGCGATGATCGCCTTGCGGTCTGCTCTTGCCGCGAGAATTGCTGCCTCATTCAGCAGGTTTTCAAGGTCTGCGCCGGTGAATCCCTGCGTATCCTTTGCAAGCTCGTGAAAATCAACATCCGGGCCGATCGGCTTCTTGCCCTTGTGGACATTGAGGATCTCCTCTCTGCCCTTGACGTCAGGGTAATTGACCGTGATCTGGCGGTCGAATCTGCCCGGACGCAGCAGCGCGGGATCCAGAATATCGCGGCGGTTCGTTGCCGCAATGACAATGACGCTTTCCTTGTCGGTAAAGCCGTCCATTTCAACGAGGAGCTGGTTCAGCGTCTGCTCACGCTCATCGTGACCGCCGCCCAGACCGGAGCCTCTGTGCCGGCCGACAGCGTCGATCTCGTCGATGAACACAATCGAGGGCGCATGCTTTTTTGCCTGCTCAAACAGATCACGGACACGGCTCGCGCCGACGCCGACGAACATTTCCACAAAGTCCGAACCGGAAATCGGGAAGAACGGCACGCCCGCCTCACCGGCGACAGCTCTTGCAAGCAGCGTCTTACCGGTACCGGGAGGGCCGAGCAGCAGAATGCCGCGCGGGATTCTTGCGCCGATGTCCTCAAACTTCTTCGGATTTTTCAGGAAGTCCACGACCTCGGCCATTTCGGCCTTTTCCTCATCCGCACCGGCGACATCCGCAAAGGTTGCCTTTTTCGCGGAGCCGGATGCGGCCTTGATATTCGCCTTGCCGAATGAATTGATCTTCCCGCCGCCGTTCGCCTGCCGGAACATCACAACAAACAGCACGATTGCCATGATCATCAGCAGCGCCGTCGGAACAACGGTCAGCAGCCAGGAATTATCCGTGACCTTGAAATAGTCCTGCGTCAGCTCATTTCCCTTGTGCCTTGCGTTGTACTGCTCGCGGTAATTCTCGGTGTCCTGAAGGAACAGCGATACGTTCGGCACCTCATAGGTATGCGTTTTCGGATCGTCCGTCAGCTTGTATTTCAGCTCGCCGCTGCCGAGATCCAGCGTATACTCCGTGACCTCAAAGCTGTCGAAATGCGCCATGATGTCAGAATACTTCGTCGCATGCTGGTTGCTCGCCAGAGAGGGCATCAGCACCCAGATTGCGATGATGAAGAGCAGTGCGATGATGACATAGGTCAGCAGTCCTCGATTCTTGCCCAACTAACATTCACTCCTTTTGTTGTTATGCTGTCAGCCGCGGGAAATGCGCAGCGTCAGAAGGCGGCGGCTGTCCGCATCGGGCCTGACGCGCGCTGCAATACCGACCTGTTCGCAGTAAATGCAGCCCAGCCGGTCATAGAGCACATAAAGAAACCGCCGTTCCGGAGCCGGAACCTTCGCCTGCACACATTTTTTCAGCGTGCTGTCAAAATTCCGCCCGGGCAGCCGGATCGTATCCGTTCCGCGCCGCTCCCGGAAATACGGTGTTCCTATTATTTTATCAAAATCCAACGTAGAGTATGTGTCTGCTTTGTGAAGATTCCGTGATATTGCACCAGCCTCCAGCAGCTCCGCGATGCAGGTTTTTCCTGCATAAAGCCGGTTTTCACCGGGTTCAAGCGGGTACTCCCCGGAGAGCGCGGCAGGCTCCTGCCGGAGATACAGCACATCCCGGTGAACCTGCGCATACACATCGGCGCTGACGGAAATCCTGCCGCCGTTCTGCATCACCAGCCGGTCAACCGCGGAAAGCAGCTCCAGCGATGGATCGACATGCACCGGAAGTGCCGCAAGCATCTGCATATAAACGCGCTTGCGCAGCGGCGCCGGATACGCGGAAAGGCCGCGCAGTCCGCCCTGAAATGCACATGCCTCTGCGGCTGCCGCAGCCTGCTCATGCAGAAGCGCATCGTCCTCCGCAGCCAGTGCCGCCGTTGCTGCAATGTGCCGCAGTGCCGCGGGATTCTCCCGCAAAAGCAGCGGCATAATGTCATGCCGGATGCGGTTGCGGCTGCTTTCGCTGCCGAGGTTTGTGCTGTCCTCGACAAAGGCTTCCCCGCGGGTTTGCAGATACGCCAGAATCTCTGATTTTTCCGCTTCGAGCATCGGGCGCAGGATCCTGCCGTTTTTCGGCGGAATGCCGCAGAGCCCGCGCAGTCCGCTGCCGCGGATCAGATGAAAGAGCACGGTTTCGGCATTGTCGCCCGCATGGTGCGCTGTCACGATGACGCCCTCGGGCGCGGACTGTTCCAGCGCCTCATAGCGCAGACGGCGTGCCGCGGTTTCCTCAGAAAGCCGGTGCGCCGCTGCATAAGCCGGAACATCCACATGCACCGTTTGCAGCAGGATGCCGTATTTTTCACAGATATGCGCACAGAATGCGGCATCTCTGTCCGCCTCTGCGCCGCGGATCCCGTGGTGTACATGCACTGCCCGCAGATCCAGCGAAAGCTGCGCTTTCAGTTCATGCAGGCAGAGCAGCAGCGCCGTACTGTCGGCGCCGCCGGAAAATGCCGCCGTGCAGATGCCCGCAGGCGGAACCGCCGGGCCGTGCAGGATCCGTTCGGTCAGCGTCATGATACGCCGGGCGGCGCTTCATCGTTTTCCGGCGTGGAGAAGCGCGTGAACTGCGGATCCCACACCAGCTTGATCGTCGCCGTTTCACCGTGACGGTTCTTTGCCACGATGCATTCCGTGATATTCGGTGCCGTGGATTTTTCTTTCATATAGTAGAAATCATTATACAGGAACAGAATGATATCCGCATCCTGCTCAATCGAACCGGATTCACGCAGGTCAGACATCATCGGGCGCTTGTCGGTACGGCTCTCGACGCCGCGGTTCAGCTGCGAGAGCAGAAGCACCGGCACATTGAGCTCCTTCGCCATCAGCTTCAGATTTCGCGTAATATCAGAAATAACCAGCACGCGGTTCTCCGACTTCAGCGGCGCATCCATGAGCTGCAAATAGTCGATGACGACCATGCCGAGATTCTTGACGCGCCTCAGCTGTGCCTTCATCTGCGAAACGGTGATGCCGGTTGCCTCGGACAGATAGATATTCATGCCGGAGAGCACGTCCGCACTGGTTGCGATCCGTCCCCATTCCTTCGGCTCCAGCCTTCCGGTCCGGAGCTTGTGGGAATCGACGAGCGCCTCCGTGGACAGCATACGCGAAACAAGCTGCTCCATACTCATTTCCAGAGAATAGATTGCGACGGTTCTGCCGGTATGCCGCGTGACATTGCTTGCGAGGTTCAGCGCAAACGAGGTCTTGCCCATACCCGGACGTGCCGCGAGAATCACAAGGTCGGAATTGTTCATGCCGCCCGTGACCGCATCCAGCCGCGAAAAGCCGGTCTTTGCGCCGACATACTTCTCACGGTCGGGGCCGGAAATGTCACCGAGATGCCTGTATGTATCCACCATGACATCGCGGATCGGGACAAGCCCGTGCGTGTCGCGTCCCTGCCGGATATCATAGATCCGCTGCTCGGCGGAATCCAGCAGGGTCTGCGCGGATTCGGTGCCCATCGTGACCTCTTTGAGCAGATCTCTTGCGACGGTCGCCAGCGAACGCGCACAGTATTTTTCTGCAAGAATCTTGCAGTAGCTTGCAATATTATCCGCAGAGGGAACCGTTTCCACAAGGCTTGTCAGATAGCGCCTGCCCTCTGCCTCGTTTTCAAAAATGCCTTGCCGCACAGCCTCGTTGAGCACGACGACATAATCCATCTGCTCGGCCTGCGTGCCGGTCGTATACATGGCGACCATGAGCCGGAACAGCTCCTTGTGCTGCTCCACATAAAAGGTTTCCGGGCGGATATATTCCAGCGCGACCGACAGCATTTCCGGTGCCAGCAGAATGGCGCCGAGGACGGACTGCTCCGCCTCTGTGCTGTGCGGCAGCGAACGCTCGGCAAAGCCCTCCTGAAGCTCCGAAAACCGGCTGTCAGGCATCTTCCGCCACCACTGAAACCGTAAACTTCGCCGTGATGCCGGCGTAGAGCTTGGCCTCTGCGCTGTAATCGCCGGCGTTCTTCATTTCGCTGCTGACCGTCAGCTTGCGCTTGTCAACCGCAAAGCCGAACTGCTTTTCCAGCTCATCCGCGACATTGCCGGGCGTCACTGCGCCGAACAGTCTGCCGCCCTGACCTGCCTTTGCACGGATCACGAGCTTTTTACCCTCCAGCTTTGCAGCCTGCTCCGCAGCCTCCTGCTTTGCGACGTCGATCTTATGCTGAGCGGATGCCTTCTGTCCCTCCAGCTTGTTGAGATTCGCATTGGTCGCTTCGACCGCGAGCCCCTTGCCGATCAGAAAATTGCGGGCATAGCCGTCCGAAACATTCTTGATCTCGCCTTTTTTGCCGGTGCCCTTGACATCCTGCAACAAAATAACCTTCATAACAATCGTTCCTTTCTTTCCGGAATCTGACATGCAGACTCATTCCTCCGGATAATCCTCCGGATAGTCCTCCGGTTCTTCTTCCGGATCTTCCTCCGGCTGCGCCGCTTCTGCGTCGGTCTGCTTCAGCACTGCGACCAGCTTCTCGCACAGCTGTATCAGCGAGCAGTCTTTCCGCTGCGTTGCGGCCATGATCTGATGCCCGCCGCCGCCGAGCTGCTCCATGATCACCTGTACATTGACTCTGCCGAGCGAACGTGCCGAGATGCACGCCTGATCGCCGACCGTATACAGCACAAAGGACGCATCCACGCCCTCCACGCCGAGCAGCTCATCCGCTGCCTGCGACGAGATCACGCGAATATCCTTCACAGGATCCGCAGCCATTGCAATCGCATAACGGCCAAACAGCTTCGCCTCGGAAACCAGCCGCGAGCGCTGCTGATACGCCTCCAGCGACTCTGCAAACAGCGTCTTGACTGCAATCGGATCCGCGCCGCGCTCCCGCAGGAACGCCGCGACTTCAAATGTATGCACGCCGGTCTGCATGACAAAATTCTTGGTATCCAGCATGATGCCCGCCATGAGCGCTTCCGCACAGAACTGCGGCATCTCATCGCGGAAATCGAAATACTGGATCATGCCCGTGACCAGCTCCGCCGCCGAGGATGCATGGGGATCATGCAGCTTCAGCGTGGTGTTGTCCAGATAATTGACCATCTGTCTGTGATGGTCGATGACGACCACATGGTTTGCCATGCGGTAGAGCTCCGCATCCTCCACGATGTCCTTGCTGAATGTATCGACGATGACAAGCAGGTCATCCGGCCGGATCTGCTCTCTCGCCTCCTCGGGCGGGATCATGCAGCCGGGCAGCTCCTCCTCAATCCGGTCGGTCAGCAGTCTGGCCATTGTGGATTCCGTGCGGATTACAATGTTATACGGGATTTCGCACTGTTCCGCGATATACGCGACACCGACCGCCGCACCGACGGCGTCCAGATCGCTTGCGCGGTGTCCCATGATATACACATGCGTGCAGCGCAGCATCAGCTTGAGCAGATCCTTCGCAATCGCGCGGTTCTTGGCCTTGCTCTTGTGCTCAATGCCCTGCGACACGCCGCCGTAGAACGTAAAGCCGCTGTCAGTCTTGACGGCAGCCTGGTCGCCGCCGCGTCCGAGTGCCATATCGAGCGACTGCTGCGCGAAAAATTCATTCTGCGCCAGTGTTTCGCCGCTTCTGCCCACACCAATCGAAAGCGTCAGGCTGCTTCTGCCCCTGACCTTGATCTTGCGCGCCTCATCCAGCAGCGGGAAGTGTGCGCGCTCCATTTCCAGGCAGTGCCGCGCCTCCGTCACAATCAGCATCCGGTCATCGTCCATATGGCAGAACACGCTCTCGGTGCCCTCCAGCATCCGGTCGAACAGTGCTTCCAGAGATGCCAGCGCCGCCGCGCGTTCGCTCTGCCGCGTTCCGCTGAACAGATCCTCGTAATTATCCACAAGGATCATCAGCACACACGGTCTGGTATCCATATAGTGCTGACGCAGCTGGACGTAATTCGTAATATCCTCAAAACAGAACAGGATTGCGTGGCCGTTCTTGCGCTCGTAATCGGCACGGCTCACGCGGTACCGGCGGTCGCGGATGACCGTTTCGATGGATTCCCCGTCCCCGATTGCATCCGGCCGCAGCGGAATCACCGTATGGAGCTTTAAGCCGAACAGCTCTGCTCCGCCGGAAACCCGGTTCGTAAATTCCGCATTATACCATATGATCTCGCCCTTCACATCGACGACTGCCATCGGCACCGGCATCTCATCCGGCGCGGTTTGCAGTGTCCGTGTCAGCGCGGCATTCATTCTTGCGACATAGCGCAGCGCGTTCTGCCGGATCCGGACAACCTCGAGAACCATCCAGACAAAACCGGCCAGAAACAGGATCACGGCAAGCCAGAACAGGATGCTGTGATACTGCGCACGCGCCATGATGACCGTAATCAGACAGCCCAGCGCCATCAGCGCACCTGATGAAATCAGCCGCCACGGCTGTTGGCTCTGCATCCCGTATCACCCGCCTTTTTACTGTGATTTACTGTTTTCGCAGTATTGCTTCAAATCTCCATAATGATCGGCAGGATCATCGGAGAACGCTTCGTCTTGTGGAAGATGTGATCGGAAAGCACGTCGCGCAGCTTTGCTTTCAGTGCGTTCCAGTCACGCAGCTCCGCGGGACTGCAATGCTCCAGCGTTTCGGAGAGCAGCAGCCGCGCCTCGTCCATCATCTCCTCCGCCTCACGGACATAGACAAAGCCTCTGGAAATCAGCTCCGGGCCGGACACAACCTCATTTTCCGAGCGGTCGATGCCGACCACGACGATAATCAGGCCGTCCTGTGCCAGATGCTTGCGGTCACGCAGGACAATGGAGCCGACGTCGCCGACGCCGAGGCCGTCCACGAGGATCCTGCCCGCAGGCGCCTGCCCGGTGATCCGCATATCGACGCCGTTCGTTTCAATGACGTCGCCGATCTGGCCGACGATGATGTGATCTCTGTCCATGCCGAGCTCCATCGCAAGCTCCGCATGCTTTTTCAGGTGCTTATACTCACCGTGAACCGGAATAAAATACTTCGGCTTAGTCAGGGAGAGCATCAGCTTCAGCTCCTCCTGGCAGGCATGGCCGGAAACATGCACCTCGTACATGCGCTCATAGACCACATGCGCACCGGATTCCATCAGGTCGTTGACGACGCGCGTCACGAACTTCTCGTTGCCGGGAATCGGCGTTGCGGAAATGATGAT
This sequence comes from Oscillospiraceae bacterium, assembly GCA_016281125.1. Lineage (GTDB taxonomy): Bacteria > Bacillota > Clostridia > Oscillospirales > Ruminococcaceae > Firm-04. The sequence goes on from JAEEIA010000082.1 coordinate 31,827, forward strand.
GAAATCCTGCGGCGTGATCGTGACCTTTTTGTGGTCGCCCTTCGCCATTCTGGTCAGCGCGGACATCGGCTCACCCTGGGAGCCGGTCGTGATCAGCACAATCTGATCCGCGGAATAGCGGTTCATCAGGTCGATGTCGATGATCGTGCCTTCCTTCGCCTCCAGATAGCCGAGCTCTCTTGCAATCGAAATGACGTTGACCATGCTTCTGCCGAACACGGCGACCTTTCTGCCGCACTGCTCGGCGCAGTCAATGATCTGCTGAACTCTGTGGATATTGGACGAGAACGTCGCAATGATAATGCGCTTGCCCTCCGCCTCCGCAAAGAGCTTGTCGAACGACGCGCCGACCTTCCGTTCCGTCGGCGTATAGCCCGGGCGCTCTGCGTTGGTCGAATCCGCCATCAGTGCGAGCACGCCGCGGCTGCCGAGCTCGCCGAACCGGCCGAGGTCGATGATCCCGCCGTCAATCGGGGAGTAGTCCACCTTGAAATCGCCCGTGTGGACGAGCACGCCCGCAGGCGTATGCACCGCAAGGCCGACCGCATCCGGAATGGAGTGGTTGACGTGAATCAGCTCGACCGCCATGCAGCCCATGCGGATCGTCTTGCGCGGCTCGACGATATTCAGCCGCACCTTGCCGCTCAGCTGATGCTCCTTTAATTTTGCTTCCACGAGCGCAAGCGTCAGTCTGGTGCCGTATACCGGCATATCAATCTTTTTCAGCAGATAGGCAAGGCCGCCGATGTGGTCCTCATGCCCGTGCGTCAGCACGATGCCGCGCAGCTTATCCGCATTGCGCTCGACATAGGTGAAATCCGGGATGACCAGATCCACGCCGAGCATCTCCGCATCCGGAAATGCAAGGCCGCAGTCGATGATGAACATATCGTTCGCGCACTCGATCACGGTCATGTTCTTGCCGATCTCTCCGAGTCCGCCCAGCGGAATGATGCGCACAGGCGTCTTTGCACGGGCGGTGCGCTCCTTCGGCGCCGCCTTCTGCTGTGCTGCCTTCTGCTGTGCTGCCTTCTGCTGTGCTGCCTTCTGCACATTCGCATGACGCGGCTGACTGCCCTCAGCACTGACTTTTTTTGAAACGGCGGCAGCAGCCTCTGCTTTCTTCCGTTCCTGCTTTTCGAGCTTCTCGCTGACAAGCTCTGCCGGCATGATCTTTCTGCCGACTGCCGACAGCGGCACCCCGCTGCGCTGCTTGCTGCGGAAGAATCCGCCCTTGATGCCCTTGGAGCCGGAACGCCCTGTATTTCTGTTCAATAGATTGCCTCTCTTTCCGCGGTTCTCTCGGGAGATCCCGCCTTTCTGTTCGGGGTATACCCATACAGATTTAGTATACGCGAAATATATAAAAATGTCAAGTCAAAAACACATCCCGGCATGTATTTTCGGAATCTACGGCAAAAAACGCGGCGATTCTCATCGGATTTTGTAGCCTTATGCGGCCGGCAGGGCCGGCTGCCGTTTCCCTCCGGAGATATTTTGCAAAGCACACCCAATTCCATCTTGAACACGGTGCAATTCGCGCCTTTCGTTTCGTTGCTGCTCACCAAATGCTGCATAACAGCTTTCTAAATCCTATCATGAGTAAACACATGCAGATTTTCCTGAAAGCCTGCGGCTGGCTTTCGATCATTCAGCTGCCCGCCTGTATCATAAAGTGTCCCGCTCTCCGCTTGCTTTTTGCAGCCTGTTATGCTATAATGAGCACAACAACGGCATCCAGAAAGCGATGCCGCGATCATCACAGAACAGGAGGTTCATACCATGAAAATGCATAAGCTGATTTCAGTGCTCACATCAGCCGTCATGCTGCTGGGCAGCGGCGGACTTCTGCCGCCTGCAAGCGCTGCGGAAACCGTTGCCTTTTCCGGTATCTCCGGGCTCCCGTTCGCAAACGGCGAACCGTTCAAGGGCGCGGATATCTCATCCGTCATCGCGCTGGAGCAAAGCGGCGTCAGATTCTATGACGGCAGCGGCAAGGAACAGGACATCTTCGTCACGCTGGCCGATGCGGGCATCAACTGCATCCGCGTGCGCATCTGGAACGACCCGACGGCATCGCAGTCCGGCGTCACCTACGGCGGCGGCGCGAACGACGCCAAGCAGGCCGTAAAAATCGCGGAGCGCTGCGCCCAAGCCGGATTAAAGCTCTTTGTGGATTTCCATTATTCCGATTTCTGGGCGGATCCCTCCAAGCAAAAGGCGCCGAAGGCATGGGCGTACTACTCCGTGCAGCAGAAAGCGGATGCGATCTACAACTACACCAAGGAAACCCTCGGACAGCTGGACAAAACCGGCGCGGACATCGCCATGGTGCAGATCGGCAACGAAACCACCGCGGGCATGTGCGGTGTGCTGCTCTCCGACGGCAACTGGGGTGACGCAGTCTGGAACGACCTTGCCAAGCTCTGGAACGCGGGCTCGAAGGCCGTGCGCGAATACGATCCGAACGTGCTGGTCGCGCTGCACTTCACAAACCCGGAAAAAGCCTCGAATATGCAGTATCTTGCGAAAATGGTAAATCAGACCAAGGTCGATTACGACGTGTTCGCAACCTCCTACTATCCCTACTGGCACGGCACACTGCAAAATCTGACCTCGGTGCTGTCAGGCATCGCAAACACCTACCATAAAAAGGTACTGGTTGCAGAAACCTCTTGGGCATACACCTTCCAGAATTATGATCCCGGCGTCAACACAATCGGCAGTCAGAAGGATCTCGGCAGCAGCGTCAGCTATCCTGTCAGCGCGGCAGGACAGACCGCGTTTCTGACCGATCTGTTCAAAGCGGTCGCAGCCGTCCCGGACGGCATGGGCATCGGCGTATTTTACTGGGAGCCCGCATGGCTGCCCGTCAGCAGCGATTTCAATACCGCAAAGCAGCTCTGGCAGCAGTACGGCGGCGGCTGGGCGTATGAATCCGCGCAGGAATACGATCCGGATGCCAAGGATTACGGCGGCTCCGGCTGGGAGAACCAGGCGCTCTTTTCCGCCGACGGCAAGCCGCTGGAATCGCTCTATATGTTCCGGTCTGTCACGGGCAGCGGGCAGAGCAATCCGCAGCAGCCGCAGCAAACCGGCCGGAATCTGCTGAAAAATCCGGGCTTTGAAGCGGACGGCGGCTGGTCAGATCACCCGACCGGCTGGACGCTGAACAGCACCGCCGCGGATCATTTCGATGTCCGCGCAGAGGATGTCCGCACCGGCGGCTATGCGCTGCACTGGTATTCCAAAACCGCATTCCGGGGCAGCACCGCATCGGCCTCCGTGCAGGTGCCGGAAGCCGGAACATATCGCTGCACGATGTATGTACAGGCCGACGAATCCACCTTCTATACCGTTGAAGCAGATGTTTCCGGCGAAATGCGGGAGGCTGTCACCGACAGCGGCCAAGGCTGGAGCATGTGGCAGCAGAAGGAGCTTCTGGTCACGGCAGAAGCCGGAGATACCGTCACGCTGCGGCTGACCGTGGAGGGCGGCGACGGCGCATACGGCTCTGCGGACGATTGCTGCATCGAAAAAATCACGGTTCCCGAAACAACCGAGCCGCCTGTCCCCGCCACGACGCCGGGGCCGGAAACCACAATCCGGTACGACGGCACAACCGGCGCGCCCGAGCTTCTCACGACAGCGGCTGCTGAAACAACGCCCGCAGCTGTCATTACGACGGAACCGGCGGTCACACTGCGCGGCGATGCCAACTGCGACAATTCCGCGGACGTGGCAGACGCTGTGCTGATCGCGCGCTTCTGCGTCGCGGATGCCGGTGCCTTGATGGACGAACAGGGGCTCCGGAACGCAGACTGCAACCGCGACGGCGGCGTCACGGCGGATGACGTCAGCACGCTGCTCCGGGCGATTGCAAAAATCATCGAGCTTTCGTGAGATCCGGCGGACGGTGCCGGAACAGCAGCGCACAGCGGGTGCGCAGACGCGCCGCCCGGTGTGAACGCCTCCCCGGCAGCGGCAGCGCGGTATTGACACCGAACATCCCGCCGAGGCTGCCCGCGGGACAAGCTGCCAGCAGCAGCACCGGCGAGCGCAGCGTCCGCAGCACAATGCAGGCTGCCGCATACCACATCAGCCCAAGCAGCAGCGCTGCAAATGCACCGTTTTTCAGTCCGTGCCGGCGGATGTGCTTTCCGGCGGAAAAGCCCGCGCAGAAGCATCCCGCCAGCAGCGGCAGCGCGCCCGCCCATGCGTAGGCGCGGTGCGGCAGATCCGTCAGTGTCAGCAGAACGGTCACGCACGCAAACCCCAACACGGAAACCGGCAGGCCGCCCCGCAGGCAGGCCAGAAACAGCTCTCGCATATCAATCCCCTCCTGCAATCAGGATATGCAGCCGCATAGGGCGCACAGTACCCGATACGTAAGGTATCGCTGTGCGATGATTTATAATGAGGGTTCTCGCCCTCAATCTCCCGCCGGGGATGTATCCCGGGCCTCATTTTGAATCCATCAAAGATACCGCTTTATTGACATCCCGGCTGCCCTTTGAACAGACTGCAAAGGGCAGTTTTTTTGCGCCGAAGCCGTTACAAATGTCACTGCCGCAATGACGGATGACATCTTCCGTTTCCGCCCGCGATCCGCTATAATGATCTCAGAAGCAAACCAAAGCGGAGGGAGGTGAATTCCATGACGGAAAAAAGCACACTGAAAAGCATCGTCATCATCATTGCGGCAATTCTGTTGGGAGGGATCATCCTTCTGGCAGGGCTGGATTCATTCCTCAGTTTTCCGGCGTGCCTGATCCTGTGGTTTGCAGTCGGCCTCGGCGCGACTGCGCTGGCGCATCTCATTTCGCTGATTGTCTGTCTGATCACAAAGAAGGATATTCTCTCCGTGATGCAGCTGATGTGTCCCGGTGTGCTGGCACTGGTCGCGCTGATCTTTGCCTGCCGTGAAAGGCACAGCTTTATGGGTTATATCGGTGCTGCGGTGATTGAGGTATTGTTTGTGATTCCGCTTGCCGCGGCCTTTCTGATCCGTCTGACAGCTGTGATTGTTCGCGTCATGCAGCAGCATAACAGCATTGCGGATAAATAAACGGCCGGATACGCCGCATCAAACAGAATACTGCCGTGCAGCAAAAACAGCCGCCGCCCGTTCAGGGGCAGCGGCCGTTTTCGTTATTCAGTTGCCGGTTCCGGTTTGCGAATCATTCGTCATCGCGCTTTCTGTACACGAATGCCGCTGCGCCGGCCATCAGCAGGGTGATGAACAGTGCGGTCGGAGCCTTGTCGCCCGTCCGGACAGATCCGGTTCTGGTGTTGACGCCGCCGGTTCTGACCGTTGCCGCCGTGGTTCTGACGGTTTCGGTGTCCGTAACAGTTGCATTGCTCTGCGTGCGGATATCGCCGATATCCGTTCCGTTTGCATCGTTCGTCACTTCCGGTGCTGTTGTCGTTTCCGCAGTGGTCGTCACTTCAGAAGTCGTCGTGACCTCGCTCGTCGTAACCGCTGTGGTGGTGGTTTCTGTCGTTGTCAATTCGGTCGTTGTCGTGATTTCTGTCGTCGTCACCTCAGTCGTTGTCGTGATTTCGGTCGTTGTCACCGTAGTCGTTGTCGTGATTTTGGTCGTCGTCACTGTAGTCGTTGTGGTTTCCGTCGTCGTTGTGACTTCGGTTGTAACCTCTGTCGTGGTGACATTCGTCGTTGTCGTTTCCGTCGTCGTGGTGACTTCCGGCGTTGTCACAGTGGTTTCGGTCGTGCTCTCCGTCGTGGTGGTTTCTTCCGTCTGAATCTCGCCGGTCACCTCTTCCATCGTGGTCGTGGTGATCTCCGTCGTGATTTCAGCCGTCGTCGTTGTGGTGATGATCTTCTCATCGACCATTTCGATGATCTTGCCGTCCTCGACATCCTCGCCGTTGATCTTCACCAGCTTGCCGCCGGAAATCTCAAACGTCATGTTCGTTGCGACCTCGTAGCCGTTCGGTGCCGCCAGCTCATGCAGCAGGTACGTGCCGTCC
>JAEEIA010000083.1 GCA_016281125.1 Oscillospiraceae bacterium
ATCGGCGGTCATTCCGGGCCGGATATGCCGGATGTATCGCATGACGGCAAGGGCATCGTCATTATAGACACCGACAAAAAGGAATACCGGTATAGTTGGAGTGAGGCTGCAAAAGCTGTCATGGAGCTTGACCGGCAAGGTCAGTATCTTACCGCAGAAGATATTGAGGAATCCATTGAATCATCGAAATACTATCTGAATGAGCTTCCGAATCTGAGCGATTCAACAAGAGCATATCATGAGAATATGCTTGCCAGACTGGAAAATCATCCGCTGCGGAACGTCCGCGCCGCAGAACCGGAACAGACTGCGCCGGAAATGCCGGAACCGGCAGAAGAAGCCCCGGCAGCTGCGGAGCCGGTCGAAATTGCACGTTCCGCAGACGGTCTGCTCCGCTATACGCTCTGCGAACAGCGCGAACCGGCAGAAACGCCCTGGAATGTACAGCGTTGGACAAGAAACAGCACCGATGAAGATTTCCAGTATAACGGCTTCGGCAGATTTGCAGCAACAGAGCAGGAAGCGCTTGCGTACATTGCAAATCAGTTTAACCGCTATGAGAATAGGGAGTGCGCCGATGCAATCCGAGAAGCCGTCAACCGGAATTATCACTATGAGGAATCTCACTTTGATTCCGCGCAGGCTTTGAAAGAAGTGCAGGAACAGTATCCGACAGACCGCATTGCGCTGCTGCTGGCGGCAGAAGTGCAGAATGCGGATTGGGACGGACGGTATTCCGGCGATGTGCGTGACTGGTCGCGCAAGGAGCTGAAACTGCATGATGCAGAGGAAATCCGGCTTGCATCGGAGATCCGGTCATATCCGCATCCCGGTCTGATGAATATGCTTGCGCAGGAAGTCATGGAACAGCAGAATGCGCGTGCAATCGAAGAACCGGAGATTGCAGAGCCGCAGACGGCAGAACCGGCACCGGCAACAGAACAGCCGGTCAAAATCCGCAATACAATGGAGCATCGGATTTTCCTGAGAATGCGCGATCTCTATCCGGAAGTCATCAAGGATGCGCCGACCGCACACAATTACGAGCATTATGAGAATCCGAACGAGGGAACCGGCTATGAGCCGTTCGCAATTCAGCGTCTGACGGACTGGAACAACGGTCAGTGTCTTGTGTCCATGATGCACACATACGAGCAGAACGGTGATCTGATGCGCGATCCGGACATTGTGCTGCGTGTAGATCTGACGCAGCAAACCGCGACCGCGATCAGCTATCAGCAGGACGGGCTGGGCATTTACCGTGAATACCCGGACGGCAGCTACGGTCAGCGCGATACAAACCGCTTTATGCTGACCTGGCTGAAAAATCTCCGCGATCAGCATCGTGAGATTACTCATGCAGAAGTTGAGTACACGCATGAGGGTACTCAATATAGTATAGACCTCAATTATGAGGGCGGCGAGCTGCGGGAAGTGCGCTGTGACGGTCATCCGGAAGTGGAGCGTGCATTTGCAAAGGCAATCGGTCGGCAGATGGACGAGCTTGACGCTGCTGCGGATGCAGCCAGGACGGAAACACCGTCTGACCGTGCAGTCAGACTGATTAACGCCTATACGCAGACTGAATTTCAGCAGGATGCAGATTACTCAGATATGTCCCATGTTGACCTTGCCGCTGTTAATGACAAGGAATCCGGACTGCCGATAGAGGTCTATGCTGATCTGGAATCGTATCAGATTATCCGGACGCTCGGCGGAATGGTCATCAGCGAACAGCAGTATGATTCTCTGGATGACATGTGCGAGAATGCACTGGAATATCTGGACTTCAATTCTCTGACGGATATTGACGATTCAGAACGTGCAAAAGCACAGCAGCCGGAAAAGCCTGTGTTTTCCGGTGTATTTCGTGTCGGTGATCTGTTCCGGTATGAAAGACGGGAAGCAGAGGTTACGCAGCTTTCCGGTCTGAATCCGGGTGAAGTCACGATTGCAATACACGATAAATCCACGAAACTTGCTTATTCTGTGATTCAGAATATCTCCCGTGATACGCTGATCCGCGAAGGCGAGTATCTCGGCAACCGGCTTGAGTTGTCCCCTGCCGCCCAATTCCTGATGAATGCGGAAAACATGCCGTCCTTCATTGACCGCATGTATGCCCGCGATGAAATGGATACGATTATGTCCCGTATCCTGGACAACGGCGAAAACGCCGCTGCGGTTGCGCAGGAAACCATTAAACCGTACAGTCACTATATGTCCGATCAGGAAACCTTTGAACTGACAGAGTTCGGTATACAGAAAAACGCCGATGATGTCACGTTCACTGCGGAGCCGGATTCAGAGCATCCGTTCAGCGTGACATACAGTTGGGAACAGGTCGGAGATTTTCTGCGTCAGGCAGCACAGCTCCAGCGGGATGTAAACCGGGAAGCAGAACAAGCGTGGGAACGCGAAGTTGCTGAATCCATAGAGGAACCGGCAGCAGAAACCGAGGAATTGGATCCGGAAGCAATGGCGGTCCGAGCGCAGGAGATCGAAAGAACAATCCAGATGACACAGCGCAGAATCGACAATTACGATCCTGCAATCCATACGCCCGAAAAATTGCAGGAATGGAAGGACATGCTGGATTATCTGCAATCCGATACCCCGGACAATATTGAGCTGACAAGCGAAGGGTTGCAGGCATTTCTGGAAAAGCGGAATCAGCAGAACCGCGCTGAAGCGCAGCAGCAATTCCCGGAAATGCTGTTCACCGGCACACTGGACGGCTTCAATGCGGTCATGACCGCAGCACGGACAGATGCCTTTTCTGATGTCGGTACAACAAGTCTGTTTGACGGTGAAACCGTAGTATCCGCTTCTCTGACCGAAAAAGCATCTCTTGCTGATGTGCAGAGTCTGATCCGGACCGCAGCGGAGAACGGCTGCTATCTGACGGCAGGAGCTGTCGATCAACTGAAAGAACGGTTCGGAGATAACTTCATGCCGGAGCTTCCGCTGAACGGGACATTCCAGATTCCGCAGTCGAGCAGGCATCTGGATATTACAGCCGTTCGCAGCTTCACGATGACTGATACATACGGTCAGTATGAAGGCGGCATTGACAGTAACGGTCATGAGCGTATGGACAATTTCTCACGCCGGACTGAATCTGTTACATTCGCTTATCAGGGCGGCGGTATCGTCGAATCACAGCATTATTCAGGAAGCGAATTTCAGCAGTATCCGGACATCGAGGTCTATAACATCTACGATCCCGTGCAGCGGGAACGGATGATTGCGGATATGCAGCAGTTTGCTGACAAGTCTGATTATCTGAATACAGACATAGAGCCTGCTTCTGACTGGACATACTATATTGTCGCAGACATGAAAACGTGGTCACAGTTTGAAGATAAAGCATCAGAGCTTGAACCGTATATTACGCTCGATGAAGCGGTTGCCCGGTTCAACGAGCTGCGCCCTGAACCGTATAACGATGAAGTCGTTTACGGCAGCGTCGATCAGAATCTGCCGCTTGCCCGTCTGACATTGGGTGTCCGGAATGATGCCAAGCATCTGGAATTTGATCTGATTCAGGTGCGCGGCGGTCAGAATCATCTGCTTGCAGATTATACCAAATATGATGACCTGGCGCATGACGAAGAACTGCAAGCAGCAATCCGGAAGATTGCAGACCGGTGCGGTATTGACAGTATGCTGGATTTCCAGAGAGATGCCGCCGGGAAAGACGTTTCTGTGATTACGCCTTATGAAAAAACGGAAACAGAACGCAACTACGTTCTGTTCCTGAACGATCACGGTCGGACGGTGCAATTCGGAGAAGTGTTTGACACACTGGAAGCTGCGCAGGATGCCGGAAATCTGGCAATTCAGCGTGACGAGGCACTCGGCTACGCTGTCCTCAATATGCAGGAACAGAAAGTCGAGGTCCATGACAGCGACTTTCCGATGACCGGCGTGTTCAGCGAAGAAGTCTACGCAAACAGCCCGTTCCAGACATTGACCGTCCATACCGATGTGCCGTTCCGTGCTGCGGAGAAAACAGACTTCACGATTGGCGAGGACTTTACCGTTGCCGCGGGTGAAAAGGGTAAATTCAAAGCAAACATGGATGCAATCCGGACGCTGAAAACGGTGGAAGCGGAAAACAGAGCTGCAACACCGGAAGAACAGAAAATCCTCGCCGGTTATGTCGGCTGGGGCGGCATCCAGAATGCATTTGATCCCGACAAAGAAGAATGGGCAAAGGAATACACAGAGCTGCGCAGCGTCCTGACGGACGAGGAATATGCAGCAGCCAGAGCTTCGACCGAAAATGCGCACTATACGCAGCCAATGATTATTTCTGAAATGTACCATGCTTTGGAACAGTTCGGATTCTCCGGCGGCAGAGTGCTGGAGCCGTCCATGGGAACCGGCAACTTCTTCGGCACGATGCCGGAAGCGATGCGCAGCAGCTCGGAGCTGTACGGCGTGGAGCTTGACAGCATCAGCGGACGCATCGCAAAGCAGCTCTATCCCTCTGCGGACATCGAAGTGACCGGCTTTGAGCATACGCACTTCAATGATAATGCGTTCGATGTCGTTGTCGGCAATGTGCCGTTCGGCAATTACCGTGTCATGGACGCTGCCTACGACGAGCAGAAATTCAAGATTCACGACTACTTCCTTGCAAAGTCCGTTGACAAGCTGAAAGCAGGCGGCATCATGGCCTGCGTGACATCCAGCGGAACAATGGATAAAATGGACGCTTCGGCAAGAATGTATCTTGCTGAGCGTGCGGAACTGATCGGAGCCGTCCGGCTTCCGAACAATGCTTTTAAGGCAAATGCCGGTACGGATGTCACAACGGATATTCTGTTCTTCCAGAAGCGTGAGGAACCGCTGGGAGATAAGCCCTATCCGGAATGGACGATGCTTTCCGAAACGGAAAACGGTCTGCGGATCAACAGCTATTTCAAGGAGCATCCGGAAATGGTGCTCGGAACACTGGAAAAGAGTACAAATCCGTTTTCTTCCGGTGTGGATTGCGTGCCGGTTCCCGGCGCGGATCTCCGGCAGCAGCTTTCCGAGGCACTCGGCAGACTGTCCGCAGAAATAAACCGAGAGCCGGTCGATATGGATGTGCGGTCGGTTCAGTTTACGGACGATGCACCGCTGAAAACTTACTTTATGCGTGAAGGAAACCTTTATTTCAAGGATTCCGCTGATAAACCGGCAGAAATTTCCGAGCTTTCCGGAAAGAAGCGTGACCGCGTGGTCGGCATGATCGGGATCCGCGATGCCGCACGCGCTGTCGTGCAGGCACAGACCGAAAACTGCTCTGACGAGGAGCTGCACAAGCTGCAAGCTGTTCTGAACGAGCGATATGATGCGTTCTATAAGAAGAACGGTCTGATTCACTCCAAGGCAAACGCAACCGTTTTCCGCGAGGATGACGGCTTCGCGCTGATCTGCTCTCTGGAAAAAGACTTCGACCTGAAAAAAGGTACGCTTGAAAACAAAGCGGACATCTTTACCAAGCGCACGATCTGCCAGTTCTCCGAAGTGGAACACGCTGACACTGCCGAGGACGCTCTGATTGTTTCCATGCAATACCGCGGCAGAATTGACTTCCCGTACATGGAACAGCTCTGCGGCAAGAGCCGTCAGGAAATGATCTCTGATCTCGGTGACAAAATCTTCCCCGTGCCGGATCTGGCACATCCGGACCGCGTGTCTTATCAACCGGCAGACGAATACCTTTCCGGCAATATCCGTCAGAAGCTGGATGAAGCACGGGTGGCTGCATCACAGAATCCGATGTTTGAGCGAAACATCCCGGCTTTGGAAAAAGTGCTTCCGCCGAAGCTGCGTGCCGGTGACATCAAGGTTCGGCTCGGTGCGACATGGATAAAACCGGAATACATCCGGCAGTTCATGTATGAAACGCTGGAAACACCGAGATATTATCAGATAAAAGACAACAATTACGGCGGATACAGAAGTCGGAACAATGCGATCAATGTTGAGTATGTTCCGGAAGCCGGTCTGTGGCATGTTTCAAATCCGACATCGGATACCAGTATCAAGGCAACACGTGATTTCGGCACCAAAGACCTGACAGCTTATGAGATACTCGATAATGTGCTGAATCTCCGTGCACCGAAGGTCTACATGACCGTGCCGGATCCCGGCTCTGAGCGCGGTGAAAAGCGCGTGCTGGACGGTGAGGCTACTTCACTTGCGCAGAAAAAAGCCGCTGCATTGCAGCAGGCATTTGAAAATTGGGTATTTAAGGATCCGGAGCGTGCTGCCGATCTCGTCGAAACGTATAACGACAAGTTCAATTCCATGCGTCCGCGTGAGTATGACGGTTCGCATCTGATCTTCCCCGGCATGGCTGCCGACATCAAGCTGCGGGAACATCAGAGAAACGCGATTGCGCACGCTCTCTACGGCGGCAATGCGCTGTTCGCGCACTGCGTCGGTGCCGGTAAGACGTATGAAATGATTGCAACAGCAATGGAAGGCAAGCGGCTCGGTATGCACCATAAGTCGCTGTTCGTCGTGCCGAAGCACCTGACATCACAGATCGGTGAGGACTTCCTCCGGCTGTACCCGTCCGCAAATATCCTTGTCGCAACAACAAAGGACTTCAAAGCAAGCAACCGGCGTGAGCTGATGGCTCGTATTGCAACCGGCAATTACGATGCAGTCATCATCAGCCACGACCAGTTTAAGGCACTCCCGCTTTCTGCGGAGCGTGCAACACGGCAGATGCAGCAGGAAGTGGACACGCTGACGGAATCCATTGACCGGGAACGTGCCATGAACGGCGGTAAATCCTTTACCGTCAAGGCACTGGAACGGCAGCGGCGTGCATTGCAGCAGCAGATTGAAAAGCTGGTAACGGCTGCGAAAAAGGATCAGCAGAACGTCACCTTTGAACAGCTCGGCATCGACCACATCTTCGTGGACGAGGCTCACGAATTCAAGAATCTGCTCTGCCCGACAAAGCTGCAAAACCTGACCGGCATCTCCAATTCTGCATCGCAGAAAGCAATGGACTTGTTCCTGAAATGCCGGTATCTGGACGAGGAAACCGGAAGCCGCGGTGTTACTCTCGCAACCGGCACGCCGATCTCCAACAGCATCACCGAAATTCATACCATGCTGCGGTATCTGGCGCATGACACACTGGAAGAACATGGACTTGCCGCATTTGACGCATTCATCTCGACATTCGGCGCACCGAAAACAGATTGGGAGCTGTCCCCGACCGGCACGACCTGGCGGCAGAAAACGCGCATGGCAGGCTTCGACAATATGCCGGAGCTGCAATCGCTGTGGCGTGCTGCGGCTGACGTTCAGACAGCCGAAACGCTGCATCTTCCGACACCGGACTGCGAAATGCATATCGTTGAGGCAAAACCGACACAGCTTCAGCAGGAGCTGATGCAGGAGCTTTCCGACCGTGCGGAGGCTGTTCAAGCCGGCGGTATCGACAATCATTATGACAACAATCTCCTGATAACCGGTGACGGTCGCAAGGTCGGTTTGGATCCGCGCCTTGTGGATCCGACACTGGAAGATAATCCGAATACCGAACTGAATATGTGCGTGGACAATGTGTTCCGCATGTGGTCTGAAACAGCAGAGAAACGATCTACGCAGCTCATCTTCTGCGATCTCGGTGTCCCGCACAAGAAACAGCCGCAGAAAGCGGATGCTCCGGAAGCTGAAATGACCGATCAGGAAATGACGCAGGATGCAGA
>JAEEIA010000084.1 GCA_016281125.1 Oscillospiraceae bacterium
CTGACCAAATCGGTCGGCGCTTGTTTTCACCGTAATAAAAGTTTTGATCAAACTTTTTCAAAAGTTTGCGAGAGTCCAGAGGCGAGGAGCCTCTGGTCGCCGTCCGCAGACGGCGAAATTCCCCTGCGTTTAAGAGCCTGGAGGGCTTGGGGACTTGCGATAGAAGTCCCCATTCTTCAATAGCATCCGCGAAGCGGATACCTCTTTTCACAAGCTGCGGCGCTGACCCAATCGGTCGGCGCCTGTTTTTTCGGAACACCGCCGGAGAAAGCCGTCATCAGGGCATAACAAAGACACCCGGCGCGGATTCCGTGCAGGCAGTTGGTGCGTTTCACCGATCATTCATATGAAATTGTCAAGGTGCCGGAGCGCATCCTGTCCCGTGGCGTTCCCGTCATCGAACCGCCTTCATGCGCCGTCCGGTTTCCGCCTTTCTCGCCGCTGCGGTTCGGTTCCGGATGCTCCCGGATACCGGATGCCGCGCGTATCGCTCTCTATAAACCGTGCAGAAAACAGAAAAAGTTGCACGTTTGCGTACAACTTTCCGATAAATGATTCTGTTTTAACATTCCGGTGCGCAGAAAACTGCACAGCACAGATTAAGTGGTATCTCCGATGGATTATAAATGGGGCTTTGCCCCCAACCCCACCAAAGGGATAAATCCATTTGGAATCCCACTGTATAGGAAAATGAAGCAAATGCATCACTTTCATCATGATGGGATTCTTAAGGGACAATGTCCCTTAAGCGGGAGTTTGAGGGCGGAGCCCTCAATTCTGATCCATCGGAGATACCTTTTCACTGATTCGGATTGATGTCCTTCCAGTAATGCACCAGATATTCCGCGCCAGACCAGACCGTCAGAACTGTTGCGATCCAGAACAGCAGCGAAAGGAATATTTCCGCACCGGTATATACGCCCGCAGGAATGTTCAGCCCGAAGGCGTTGAAATCCAGCCGGAACGACCAGTATACCATAGCCGTAATCAGCGCGATCATCGTGAAGGCCGTTTTCAGCTTGCCCGCAAAGCCTGCCGGTACGACCGTGCCCTTGCCCGCGACAACCAGCCGCAGCGCCGACACCATGAATTCCCGTGTGACAATCAGCAAAAATGCGATAATATTCAGCTTTTGCTGCTGCAAAAAGCAGGAGAGCGCCGCCACGACAAGCACCTTGTCCGCGAGCGGATCGAGGAATTTGCCGAAGTCGGTAATCTGGTGATTCTTGCGCGCAAGATGGCCGTCCACGGCGTCTGTGATGGCCGCAGCCACAAAGACCAGCGCCGCAATCAGATAATGCGCGGGAATGTTCAGGTAAAAGAACAGTACAAACACCGGCACAAGGATCACACGCAGCAGCGTCAGCTTATTGGGAGTATTCAACTTGCAGTCACCTCTCCGGTCAAATCATAATCATCCACGGTATCCGTGATGTGTACCTGCACAAACTGCCCGATGTTCAGCCCGTCCGCAGGTGTGCCCGGCAGATACAGCCTGCCGTCAATATCGGGCGCATCGGCAGCTGTCCGCGCAAGCCATGCGCCGGCCTGCCGGTCATATCCCTCGATGACCGCCTCTGCATCCGTTCCGACGCGTGCGGCATTGAGCTCTGCTGCAATCTGCATCTGCTGCTCCATGAGCAGCTCTGCCCGCCGGATCCGAACCTCCTCGTCCACCTGATTCTCCATGCGCGCCGCGACCGTGCCCTCCTCCTCGGAATAGGCAAAGCAGCCCATGCGGTCAAAGCGCATCTCCTGCACGAATTCCGCGAGCTCCTCAAACTGCGCGTCCGTTTCGCCGGGGAATCCGACCAGAAGCGTTGTCCGCAGCGTGATGCCGGGGATGCGCGCGCGGAGCTTTGCAAAGAGCGTCCGCAGCATATCCGCATCGCATTTGCGGCGCATATTTTTCAGCACCTCCGCATTGCAGTGCTGAATCGGAATATCCAGATATTTCACGATTTTCGGTTCTTTCGCAATGACGTCGATCAGCTCGTCGGTGATGCGCTCCGGATAGCAGTACAGCACGCGCACCCAGCGGAAGCCGTCGATCTGACAGAGCGCCGTCAGCAGCTCCGGCAGGCGCGATTCGCCGTAGAGATCCTCGCCGTATCGCGTGGTATCCTGCGCAATGACGATCAGCTCCTGGACGCCCGATGCCGCAAGCGATCTTGCCTCTGCGAGCGCGTCCTCCATCGGTACGGAGCGGAATTTGCCGCGGATCTGCGGAATGGCGCAGTAGGTGCAGCCGTTGGAGCAGCCCTCCGCAACCTTGAGATACGCGGTAAAGGGCATGGTCGCAATGACGCGCTTTCCGGTCAGCGGCATACAGCTTTTCGGTGCGAACTGTATGATCTGCTCGTCATCGGAGAGCATGGAAAGGATTTCCGCAATCCGCGTCTGATCCCCGATGCCGATGACGGCGTCCGCCTCCGGAAACTGCTCCGCGACCTCTTTTTTGTAGCGCTCCGCAAGGCAGCCGGTCACGATGATCCGTTTCAGCGAGCCCTCTGCTTTCAGCGCGCCGAGCTCTAAGATCGTGTCGATTGCTTCTTCCTTGGCAGACTGGATAAAGCCGCAGGTATTCACAATGGCAATGTCCGCTTCCGCGGGATTCGTTGTGAGCGTATACCCTGCTTCCTTGATCTGCGCGAGCATACGTTCAGAGTCTACTAAATTCTTGGCACAGCCAAGTGAAACCATGCTGACGACCATTCTTACACTCCCGTTTTATGATTCTGCACCGGACTGCATGGATGCTGCATATCCGTTTTCATATTCTCTGCCCGCACAGGATGCGGTCAGCGCCTCCGCAGAAAGCGTACCCTTTCCGTCAAAGCGGTAAAAGCGTCCGGCATCTGCAATGAATTCGATCACGCAGTAATCCGGATCGTCAATGCCCTGCGGATAATATTTTTCGTCACCCGGATTCCAGAGCATCTCCTTGTAAGCGCGCTCCGTCCGGATTTCGGCACGGCCGTACAGGCACAGCCCCGCAAATGCCGCATCGTCTGAAAAATACAGGCAGGCATTGCCGTTTTGCAGCAGGCTCTGCACATGCGCGGAGCTTGTATTGGTGGAAATCAGATGATGCTTCAGGCCCTTGTGCCAGACGCAGTACACCTTCCGGATATTCTGCCGCCCCTGTTCATCCGTATAGCCGATTTCCGCAAACAGTGCGCGGTCGACAAGCGAGAGCAGTTCTTCATGCGTCATCGGTGTTTTCCTCCAGCCACGCAAAATAATCCTCGATCGCATAGCGAATCTGTTGATAAGTGTACCCGCGCCGCACCAGCGCCGCCGTGACCTTTTCCGTCGATTTGCGGTCGTCCGGATCCGTCAGGCAGCGCGCGTATTTCTTTTGCAGGATTTCCAGCAGCTGCGCGGAAATCTGTTCCGCATCATCATATGCGGCAAGCGCGTCGTCGATGTCTTCCTGCGAAAGTCCGCGGTGCCGCATCTCGTATTCCGCGCGCCGGAGCCCGAACTTTTTGCCCTCGACATAATGCCGTGCAAGCTGCTCGGCATACAGCGCGTCATTGAGAAAACCGTACCGCATCAGCTTTTCCAACGCTGCGAGAACGGCGTCCTCCTGCGCATTCGGCGCGGTCATCAGCTTGTCGTAGAGCTCGCGGTAGGAGTAGCCGCGCTTTTCCAGCAGGTACAGCCCGTATTCGTAGGCGCGGTGCTCCGCAGCCTGCCGTTTCAGCGCCGTGATGCGTGCTTCGTCCAGATCGTCGCCGGTGTGCAGAAATTCCGACTGCACCAGATCGGCGTGCAGCCAGAGCCTCCGGTCATCCTCCAGCGTGATCTCAAACAGCCTGCCCTTTCCGGGCGTGATCTCCAGAATTTTCATGCTGATCTCTCATGCAGCGGGGGAATTATTCCTCCGGCGCAAATTCCTCAAAATCCTCATCCAGATCGGTACCGGCTGCATCCAGCGCCGCGCCGGTCGCTGCAACGGCCTGATCCGCCTTCGATTTTGCATCGGAAACCGCAGCTGCCTTCTTGTTCTTTTTCGATGCGAGCACGAGCGCTTCCTTCTGCTGCATGATGCGCTGCTCGACTTCCTTTGCGAATTCCGGCTCGTTCTCAAGAATCTCCTTGACGGCATCTCTGCCCTGACCGAGCTTTCGCTCGCCGTAGCTGAACCACGAGCCGCTCTTGTGGATGATGTCGAGGTCGGTCGCCAGATCCAGCACTTCGCCGGTGCGGGAGATGCCCTTGCCGTACATCATATCAAATTCGCACTCCTTGAACGGGGGCGCGACCTTGTTCTTGACAATCTTGACTCTCGTGCGGTTGCCGATGACCTCGGCGCCGTTCTTGATCGCTTCGCCCTTGCGCACCTCCATGCGGACGGATGCGTAGAATTTCAGCGCTCTGCCGCCGGTGGTCGTTTCCGGATTGCCGTACATGACGCCGATCTTTTCACGCACCTGGTTGATAAACACGGCGACGCAGTTCGACTTTGCAATGACAGGCGTCAGCTTGCGCATGGCCTGCGACATCAGTCTGGCCAGCATGCCGACATGGGAATCGCCCATTTCGCCCTCGATCTCGGCGCGGGTGGTCATGGCGGCAACCGAGTCGATGACGATGACGTCAATCGCGCCGGAGCGCACCAGTGCCTCTGCGATTTCCAGCGCCTGCTCGCCGCTGTCCGGCTGCGAAACCAGCAGGTCGTCAATGTTGACGCCCAGTGCCTGCGCATAGACCGGATCCAGTGCGTGTTCGACGTCCACAAAGGCAGCCTCACCGCCGCGCTTCTGCGCCTCTGCGATGATCTGCAAGGCAACCGTCGTCTTGCCGGAGCTTTCCGGGCCGTAGATCTCGACGATTCTGCCGCGCGGCACACCGCCGATGCCCAGCGCCATATCCAGCGAGAGGGAACCGGTCGAAATCGCCTGCACATTCTGCACGGTGTTCTGACCGAGCCGCATGACAGCGCCTGCGCCGTACTGCTTTTCAATCTGCGCGATTGCGTTTTTCAGTGCCTTCTCGCGCTCCTCCTTCGTCGCCGGAATCGTCAGCCCGACGGTCTTCTTTTTCAGCTCTGCCTTTGCCATAACATTGATTCCTTTCTGTATCGGGGATTGCGGATACTGCCGGTATCCGCTGAAAGCTGTGGGGGTTATGTGTTTTCGGTGCTGCGCTGCCATGCTTCACAGAGCATACTGTACAGCGCGTCGATCTGCCTGTGATTTGACGGAATGATGCACTGTGATCCGTCCCTGAGGATCACTGCGGCCTTATATTCGGACTGACTGCTGTTTCCGGCTGCCGGAATCCTTCTGATCTCGGAAATCTCCGCAAGCGGATAGGCGCGGAAGCTGACCATATCGAACAGGTATCCGTTTCCGGTCAGGCGTTCCTCCCTGCACGGGAGCGTTTCACATGCGGCGAGCATCTCCGCAAATGCTTCGTCATCTGTGCAGCCGATGCTTTCCTGCATACGCCGGAGATTCTGCGGCACACGGATCCATACGGATGCCGTCACTGCGATGATTGCAAGCATGAAAAGCGCCGCGATTCCGTATACGATCCGATCGCCTGCGTCAGGCTGTCCGGCGGTACCGCTGCGGGCTGCAAGAATACCGATTCCCGTCATCAGCACGGCGAATCCCAGAACAAGCAGCAGCAAGCCCAGCTTTTTCCGCCGGTACTTTCGGATCAGTTCCTGATACATACCCGTTCACTCCCTTCAGGTATGCGCCTTGACGTCGTCCCAGTTGTCCGCATCATAGGCGGAAATCATCCAGTTGAAGCCGCGGTGCCGCTCGGCGACAATGTCAAATGACAGCCCGCCGCTGACCGGCTCGTTTTTAATCAGCGCATCCACGCATGCCCAGTCCATGCGGTAAATCAGGTCGGCGTGATCGAGAATTTCGTTCGCCGGGCGCATGGATACCAGCTGCATCAGCGCGTCAAAGTCTTTGCATTCGTTGATGCTGCGGATCAGCTCCGTGCAGTCGGCCGTTGTGTCCGGATAGTTCAGCTCGCCGGGAATCAGCCCGCACGCCCAGAACAGCGGAAGGCACATTTCAATGCGCCACGTCATCTGGACGGCATCGCTCTGCGGGATCGGTGCAAAGGGCGGGGACGCCAGCGCAAAGAATTTTGCCTCGTCCGGCGTCAGTTCCTGCTCCAGCCCGAAGCGCCGCAGGATACCCTGAAAAAACAGCGCCGACGCGGCAACCTCGTTGTCCTCTGCGGCGTCAATCGCAACCTGTGCGGTCAGCAGCGCCGTCAGCGCACGGCGGAGCAGAACCTCCGGCGATTTGATTTCCGTTTTGCCCAGCTCGGGCAGATTCGGGTTGATTTTGATGTGATGCGTCCGCAAAATCGCTTCGGACTGTTCTTTTCTGGTCATGTCAGCGTCCTTTCAGCTGCGCCGCCCGAGGACGACGCGGTCATTTCCGTTCAGGTCGCGGATGGTTTCGATGCCGGTAAAGCCGTTTTCTGCGAGAATCGCCGCGGCGGATGCACCCTGCGTGCAGCCGATCTCAAATGCGAGCAGCCCGCCCTTGCAGAGCGCAGCGCGCCAGAGCCGCGTGATCTCACGGTAAAAATGCAGACCGTCCGCCTCGCCGTACAGCGCCGTTTCCGGCTCAAACTGTACCTCCGCCTGCAAGTGCTGCATATCCTCCGCCGTCAGATAGGGCGGGTTGCAGACAATCGCCGCGAGGTCATGATGCTGTGCGGCAAACGCCGTTGAGAGGACGTCCGCGCAGACGAATTCTGCGTTCTGCATCTTGTGATATGCCTTGTTTTTGCGCGCATAGGCAAGCGCCTGTTCGCTGATGTCCGCGCCGGTGAAGGCGGTCTGCGGCATGTGCGCCGCCAGTGCCAGCGCGATGCATCCGCTGCCGGTGCAGAGGTCTGCGATGCGCTGCCCGGCGCGATCCGGAATGCGTGTCAGCACGGCGTCCACCAGCGTTTCGGTATCCGCACGCGGAATCAGCACGCCCTGGCCGACAAATACCGTCAGCCCGTAAAACTCCCATTTGCCGAGCAGATATTGCAGCGGCTCATGCTTGGCACGGTGCTGCGCGATGTCACGTGCCTGTGCTGCGGAACCGGCGTCCTCAAGGATCCATTTTGCTTCGAGTTCTGCATCCTCGATGCCGCCGCCTTGCAGCAGCGCAATCAGCTCCCGCAGCAGCGCGGGATCAAAATCATTCATAGATACTCCGTATAAGGTATAAGGTATCGCTGCGCGATGATTTATCATGGGCTCCGCCCAAACCCGCCAGAGGAATAATAAAATCAATGTAAATACATTGATTTTGCGGCGCAGTTCTGAAAAACAATTCAGCCCCCAATGATTGGGAGAAGCAGCCTTACAGAAGCCGCGGACAGCGGCGTGTGATTGAAAGGTTGGGAGAGCTCTGCAAATTGCGCCCGGAGGGAAATGCCAGCGGGCGCTGCCCGCAGCCGCGAACAGCGGCGTGTGATTGGCAAGTTGGGAGAGCTCTGCAAATTGCGCCCGGAGGGAAATGCCAGCGGGCGCTGCCCGCAGCCGCGAACAGCGGCGTGTGATTGGTAAGTTGGGAGAGCTCTGCAAATTGCGCCCGGAGGGAAATGCCAGCGGGCGCTGCCCGCAG
>JAEEIA010000085.1 GCA_016281125.1 Oscillospiraceae bacterium
CAGAACATAACTATACACAATCGGGATATAGCACAAACTCGCAGCTTCGCTGAAACAGTTTGTGCTTCCTTACGAGTGCTGCGAGTTATTTGAGAGGCGCGAACCAGATTTGAACTGGTGATCACGGTGTTGCAGACCAGCAAACACCATTGTCAATACAATTTCTCGCGGCACCTCATGCGAGCTTCTGTCTTTGGACGGCAGCTCGCACGAGGTGCTTTTCTTGTTTTTTTGAAGGTTATTCGATCCGAGAGGATCTGAATAATGCGCAGGACTGCGGATCGGTACGCAGAGGGAACGGGATGCCTTCTCCGTTCCCTGATCCTGTGTTTATATTACGAAGGCAATCCGCCCGTAACACGGGAGAAAGAAGGCGAAATATGAGAATAGCAATCTACAATCACAAAGGCGGCGTTGGAAAAACAACCACGGCAATCAACCTTGCATACTCGCTGACGAAGTTCAATCCGGAATGCAAGGTGCTGTTTGCAGATTGTGACAAACAGCAGAATGCAGCAAGGTTCTTCTGCGAGAAAGCCGCAAGCGGTATTTCGGAAAGCCGGTATAAAGGGATCTCTGTTATCTCTGTTGCGGATCCAGCGGAACTGCCGGTCTCATCTGAGGAATACGATTTTATGCTGCTTGATATGCCTCCTGCATTGGATTCGCGTACAGAAACCTTGCTTGCAGCAGCAGACAG
Source organism: Oscillospiraceae bacterium (assembly GCA_016281125.1). GTDB lineage: Bacteria > Bacillota > Clostridia > Oscillospirales > Ruminococcaceae > Firm-04. Next base: position 701 of record JAEEIA010000085.1, read on the forward strand.
CGTTATCGTGCCGGTTGAGCTTGGCAGTTTTGCCGTACAGGGCATTGCGGATGTAACCGCTGCGATCAGCCGTAGTGAAACAGTATTTCTTGGAGCGCTGGTGACGCGCTTTGATCGGAAGAACAGCGCCGATGTGGAAATGCTGGATCTGATCCGGCACCAGCTCGGCGCGAAAGTGTTTGACACGATTATTCCGCAAAGTAAGATTATCTGCAACAGCATCAATTATCGAATGACGGCTGCGGAATACATGGGCTGGCTGGAACCGGCAAAGTGCTTTGACCGGCTTGCAGCAGAAGTTATCCGCAAGGGTACAGCAATTTGCTAGATCAAATCAATTCAGAGGTGATGATATGAATTACGTTACTCATGCAGACAATAAGCTGCGGCGAATTTCGCCGGAGGACGAATATCTTGGAATCGCAAAAAACAAACTGCTGCCTTTGATGAATCAGATCATGGATCCGGATGCATCAAAGGAGCTGGCGGTCAGAGATAATCAGCTCTGTATTAACGGTGTCCCGGTCGGAGAATGGCGGTTGATTTCTCAATATCGGCTTGTGAGCGTTTCTGCTCGTGCCATTGCTTTTCGATATGGCAGCAGACAAATCCGAAAGGTCTATTTCGGATCTTCGGCTTTCAGCGACGATCCGGATCGCGTTGTGCAGATAACAGAAACGGATCCGGATCAGCAGGAAAAAGTAATCTACTGCGAATTGAGATAGGAGGTCTTAGCATTATGGCGAAACGAAAACTTGACATTGCGATTGTCGGTGATCTGCAAGCTGTCAATAGTGACAGCTTCAAAGATAATCTTTCGATGCTGCCGATTGACAATCTGCATCCCTCGGAAGATAATTTCTATTCGATCTCAGATATTGAGCTGCTTGCAGAGGACATTGAGCGGCAGGGCTTAAAACATAATCTTGTTGTCAATGAAGATGCAGAGCATCCCGGTCAATACCTGATTATTTCCGGACACCGGAGATTTTCGGCAATTCAATATCTGGTACAGCAGGGGAGATATTCCTCCCAAGTGGTTCCTTGCTTTGTTGCCGGAACCAAAACAAAGGCTGAAACCGTGCTTGACTTGATTATGCTGAATGCGACGAGCAGAAGAATGTCGGATCCTGAGTTCCTTCGGCAATATGAAGTTCTTGAACAAACGCTCCGGGAGCTGGATGCAGCCGGGAAGGGTGTTCCGGGAAGAATGCGTGAACGGATTGCATCGACATTAAAGGTTTCCGCAGCACAAGTCGGAAAGATCGAGAATATTCTTCACAACGGAATTGAAGAAGTGCAGCAGGCAGTCCGCTCCGGTGAAATGTCTATTTCAACGGCTTCGGCTGTTTCGTCTCTCCCGGCTGAATCGCAGGAGAATCTCATAGACGAAAAACCAGTTGCAGAGATCCGCAATAAGGATGTGCAGGAATACAAATCGCAGCTTCCGAAGAAACCGGAAAAAGTAATCTTCCGTTCTGAAAAATGGGACGGAGAGACACAGCTTTCGGCAGTCAAGGATGCGCTGACAAGATATTTTCAGTACGAAAAAGAAAATGCAGCGAATTTGCCGCTTATGGCGTTTACGGATCATTTGCGAAAGCAGAACCGCTCTCGCTATTCAAGCTATTCTTCTTTTTCTGTTGAAGGAACATTTGATAAAGTTATCATTAAATTCTTTGCTCCGGAAGAACATGAGAACATTCAGGAAATCTATATGACATGGAACATGGCAGCAAAGAGTATTCAGAAATGGATTGGGAATCAAACAACTGAGAAGGAAAAAGAAACACCGGTTATTTCTGAATCAGAGCATGAGGCGCAGGAAGATGAGGCGGAGAATGACAATACCGATACCGAAATTGAAGGTCAGGTGACATTTACCGAAGTTTGCGGCGAGTCGGAAGAACAAGAAGCAGAGCCGCTGTCCGCAGAAGCGGACAAAACGCCGAAAGTCAATTATAAGGAAATGATAAAGTGGGCGGATTCGCTCACACAGGATCAGATTGATTATCTTTGTAACGGCGGTTGGTATAACAATACAATGAAGGGTTATTTGATTGCAGCAGCGCAGGAAGCCGGGCTTTCCAAGCAGCAAATCAGAGATTTGCTGAACGGTTTGCGTATGGCGCTGGGCAAGAAGAACAAGTCAGATGCAGAAAAACTGTATCTGGATTGGAACTAAGTTTTAAGGAGGAAAACGAACAATGGCAAAAATCACATTGGATGAAAAGATCATGAAGGTGCAGGAGGCAATCAGAAAAGAAGAAGCCGTTATCGCGCAAAGCCGCGATAAGCTGAAAAGTTTGCAGGCGGATCTGAAAGCGCTGGAGCGCAAAAAGGAGCAGAGCTTCGCCGCCGAGATTATCAGCACGGTCTCTGACGGTGCGACGCTGACCAATGCGCAGCGGAGCGAATTGCTTTCTCTGCTGAAATCCTTTAAGCTGAGCGCAGCGCCCGAATCGGAAACGGATTCCGGTTCCGATCAAGCAGCCGTTTCGCAGAAAGCGGCATCTGAAACTGAAACGCAGAACAGCGAAAGCGGCTCTGCATTCAGTTGAGTGCTTTTCCGCAGAAAAGCCTGCTTTGAGCGTAAGCGAATCTGAAACCGGTTTATCAAACCGGTTTTTTCGGGGTATTAGGGGTGTCCCCTAACAAGCTGATTTTGTACGGCTACTGCCGGACAAAATCTATGCTTGCCACTACCGTGATCCAAAGCAATCGGGGATGCTCAGAAAGGGAGCGTGCAGATAAAGGTATGAGCGATACAACCAAAGCGAGAATAGAGTTTCGGCTGCATCCGGCGGAAAAAGAAAAAATCGAAAAATCCGCAGCAGCACTCCATATGACGGTGACCGATTACATCCGCGCCTGCTGCTTGCGCAAGCAGATCATGGATACATCATGGGTGCCGGAGATAACAAAGCAGATTATCAAGATCGGCGTGAATGTCAATCAGATTGCAACTGTTGCAAATACAACGCACAATGTTTCGGATCGGCAGATCGACATTGTAAATGAAAATCTGATCGGCGTGCAGAATCAACTTCGTGCGATCATAGAGCATATGGAAAATCCGCTCGATCAGAACTTGAATGAATGCAGGATGCTGTTGCAGAAAATCTGTGAGAAGCTGGATGCAATGGAGTGGAGCTAATGGCGTATATCGGACAAACTTCAATAAAGAGTGTCGGACACATGGATCATGCTATCGCATATGTGGCAAATCCGAAGAAAGCACTTGATCTCCAGAAAGAGGAATTGCAGGAGGCGATCCGGCATGTAGCGGCAACCGATACACAGATTGGGGAACGCGCAACATTCCTGAACTGTTCACCGAACCATACAGCAACAGAATTTGAAATGCTGCGCAAATCACATCATCAGGACAAAGGCGTGATCGCGCACCATTATTACCAGTCATTTTCGCCCGATGATCCTGTGACACCGGAGATTGCACACAAAATCGGAGTTGAGCTTGCAAGCAAAATCTTCGCCGGGTATCAGGTTGTTGTTACAACGCATACCGACCGAAACCATTTGCACAATCATATCCTTGTAAATAGCTGTCATATCGAAACCGGCGCGAAGTGGCACAGCAACAAAACTACACTTCGGGCTGTTCGGGCTGAAAGTGACAAACTATGCAGACGGTACGGAATGAGCGTGATTCAATCAGACAGTACCCACAAGGCAATAGACAAAACAACTTATCAAATGGCATTGCAAGGCAAATCATGGAAAGTGCAGCTCTGCAATGATCTGGATGAAGCCGTAAAGCAATGCCGGAGCAAATCTGATTTTGAGAAGTTTTTTCATGAGCGCGGTTATGAATGCAGATACACCGCAAGTCACATTACATTAAAAAAGAACGGCGAGAAGAAAGGTGTTCGCGTTGATACGCTGGCAAAGCAATTCGGTGAGCAGTATACAAAAGCAAATCTTGAAAAGGCAATGGGCTATTCGTTCGATGAAGTCGAATTGCGAGATATGCCTGCGCAGCGGAATAATGCCAAGCGAGCAGAACCGAAATCCAATCATGAACGTCTGACAGAAAGAACATTTGCACAGCGGAGTAGTGATCCGATTCCGAACCGCCGCCCAAAAGGGTGGTATCAGCAATATACTCCCCCGGCAAAGCGGCAGCTCAACAGATTCCCGTTGAATCATCTTTGCAAGGGAAATTCGTTGATACGGACAACGCTCGGGATTCTGGCATTCTGTGACAGGATGCGTTATAGAAGAAATGGTAAGTCGCGTACAGCGGTCTACCAATTCAAAATTTCGCAGCCGCTTCCGAAACCGTCAACTGCGCGGATCCATTACGGTACGATTGACTATAAGAAGCTGACTTCAATGTCAGGTGACAATTATTCCGTAACAGTCAATGCAGAGCATATTCTGAAATTGGCAAATCGACCGCTGCTCTATTCAGCGCTGATAGATCGTGAGAGGGGAACAGCTACAATCACGGTGAAAGCCTGCGATAAAGAGTATCTTGCGAAGATCCTCGGCATGTCTGAAATTCAGAAGAAACTTGATGAACAAAGCAAACGCAATCAGAACCGTGCAGCATTCGCTGCACTTCGGAAAAAGGCAGAAGGATCCGGACAGGATTTGAAATTCATGAAAGTGACTGCTGAACAGCTTGCCGTTTTACAAGACAACTGTCAGGACATTTCATATATGGAAAAGGATTCCGGGATCACCATAACATTTCTTGCGGAAGATGAAAGCCTGATCCGAAGTTTAATTTCCGACAAAAAAGAAAAAAAGACGGAAACAGAATATCAGAGGAACAACAGAATTTATGCGGAACTGAAAAAGGAGGCTGCGCTGCAAGGTGTTAAGCTGCACTATAAAGCCAATATCACAATGGAGCAGATCAAGGCAGCATCAGCAGCCGGTTTGAAGCTGGCGTATTTTAAGAATCCGAAAACGCCGGGGCTTTTCAAGATTGCATACAGCAATCAAGATGAAAAGAATTTGCGGAATATTCTGTTCCCGGATGTAAACAATGACGGCATTGATGATCGCTTGCAGCATCGGAATGAAAATGTACGAAAGTGAGGTGAGGATAATGGATCGCAGAGAATATGATCGGCTCTCCGATGAGAGAGACTTGGATCGGGACGGGTTGCCGGATCGCGCAGATCCGACACCAAAAGGACAAGACTACTATTATAAGAAACTTGATTCAGAACAGCTTGATTATCTGGGCGACTTCGCAGATTTTCCGTATTCTGTTCGGAACAATGTCATTCGTGTTGGTGCGGCAGACAAAGATGCGCTGGAGCTGGCGCTGGAGAAACAGCGGCGGTTGTCGAGCATTCATGACGCGCCCTGATAAGGCTTGACACGGCTTGTGGTACATGTTATAATGGGGTGGCAGAATCCCACAAAGTCAAAGGAGGTTTTTACTATGAAACGTACCATGAAAGCAGTAATATTAGCCGTTATAGCTGCGGCAGGCAGTATATCGCTGTCGAGCTGCGGAAAGCCCTTAACGCCGATTGATCCGTTTGAAAAACTGGAGGTAACTTTTACCGGAATAAGCGGTTATACCGGTTCAGTTGAGACGAACGATCCGGAATACGAGGGCTCAAAATACATCTATTATTATTGTCCGCAGAGCGATGATGTTCTCTCCAATGGCGATACAATAACAATGGGCGTGAATGTTGTTGCCGAGGATCTGAAAAAGATCGGATATAAGGTCGAACAGGATACGAAAGAATATACTGTGCAGGGGCTTCCGGAAATACCGGATGAACTGACAGAAGCAGAAGTAAGTGAATTGTCAGAGGAACTGAACTTGCATCAGCTATACAGCAGCGGTGCGGAACCGGCTGTCGGGGATGAATTTAAGCCGGATCCGAGCTGGGATCGCATTTTTACTCCGGAAGATGAGGAAGATATTAACCAGCGCTTGTATCATGGCGACTGGAAGTATGAGCAGATTTCCGACATGGATATTGATTCATCCAAGTATAAGGTCTGGAAGGATAAAAACAATGTCTATGATCTGTTTTATGTAGTTTATCATCGTGACATTACATTAAAATGTACCGCCGTCGATGAGTTTGCCGCGGAGGATGAAAATGCGCCGTCTGTTGGAGATACTGTCAGCTTTACTTGGTACTATGGTGCATATCGAACCGGCTTCTGTAAAGAAAACGGTGCATTTGCCGACTGCGAAGAAGCCCAGATCAGCAGCAGTATGACCTTCTCGCAATCCAGTTCGCAAGAAATCGTGATTGAAGATATGGAAAGCATTGCTCCGAATAATTGCGATTGCATAATCTCAAAGGAATATTGAATCCATAAAACTGAATATTGTCATTCAGCCGTTTGCTACTTGAAAGCAAGCGGCTTTTGTTTTACCCGAATATAGGAGGTGCGGATGATTGGAAAGTAAAAACAAGCTGCGCAGGCAGAGAAGCAAGTCACCGATGATTGTTTTCGGCGTTATGATGTTCTTGATTTTACTGGCTGCGAGCATGTATGTGACCTATGTTGTGCTTGACTATCAGAATGTCAATCAGATTGAACAGCTCTCAAAGGATGATTTTCTTCCGATATTCAATACCCTGACAGCTCCGACCGGTTCTCTGGAGATCACCGGCAGTCTGGTCATGGAGATCCTAAAGCTGCAAGTCACAAAGCTGTGGTGGTTATATTTGCTGTTTGTCTTTGTGCTGTTCCTTGCTGCTACATCCAATACAAAGGATGATTTTCACGGCATGGAACAAGGCTCGGCACGCTGGGCGGATAAGTATGACGAAAAGCAGTTCAAAGATCAAACCGGCATTCCGATCGGAACTGGTTTCTATGTGACCATTACCAATCCCAAGCACAAGTATTATGTTACACACAATCTGAATGAGATAATCATCGGCGGATCCGGTGCGCGTAAAACATTCGGAAAAATCAGTCCGGATATTATGCAAATGACAGGCTCCTACGTTGTGACGGATCCAAAAGGTGAACTATACAAGAGTCATGCCAAAAATCTAACAGCAAACGGATACAAGATTCGTGTGCTGAATCTGGAGAATATCAACTTATCCAATGCATACAATCCTTTCGCATATATGACCTCTGAGCAGGATTGTATTTCAGTCGCTAACTTGTTTATGGCAAACTCTGCCGGAGACGGAGAGAAAGCAGACTTCTGGGCAGGCGCAGCAGAAGATCTGCTGGTCGCAACAATGGTGTATCTATACAAAACGCCTGACGAAACAAAGTCTTTCGGACGGGTGATCCGTTTGGTCAACTCAATTCGATATAAAGGCGGGAAAATAGATCAGTGCTGCGAGCTGGCACGCTGCTTCAACCGGCATCAGATCTCATTTCCAAATGATGTTGTAACTGTCAACTGGAGTTCCATTCAAGGAACACCGGAAGAAACGCTCGGATCCATAGCAAAAACACTCTCGACCAGACTGCGGCTCTGGGCGACGAATGATGTGGACGAGATTACAGATAAGGACGAAATGGATTTTGACCATATCGGAACAGAGAAAACAGCGGTATTCATGATTATCCCGGCTGCAAGGCAGACGTATAAAACAGTTGCCAATATCTTTTACAGTCAGCTTTTTGATCGGTTGATGTATATTGCAAACAGAGATCATAACGGAAGGCTTCCGCTGCTGGTATCCTGTGAATTGGATGAGTTCGCCAATATCGGTATCATACCGAACTTCTGTGAAACACTTTCGGTTGTTCGTTCTTACAATATCCGAATCTGTATTGTGTTGCAGGGCATCACACAACTGAAAGCGAACTATGAAAAGACATGGGGCGCGATTATCGGTAACTGCTCTATTTTTACGTATCTCGGAACAAATGATGAGGATGCGAAAAAATATGTGTCAGAACGGCTCGGAAAGACCACGGTGCGAGTTGATACACGATCATATAACAGAGGTATGCAGGGCGGCGGCAATGATTCAGAAACCTATATTTCGCGTGATCTGCTGTCACCGGACGAGGTTCAGAAGGTTGTTAAGCCAAAAGGGAAAAGCCGAAAATACGGCGGTTCCTGCATCGTGTTTATAGATGAGTTCTATCCGTTCTTGTTCTATAAATTCAATACGAAAAAGCATCCGCTCTATAAAACAATGGGAAGTTCGTATCCAAGCGGAAAGCCAAACAATACAGACATTCGGGAGGTTTACGGCAAGATCAAGGAAGAACGAGCGCGGCTGTTTCAGGAGAAAATGGCAGAAGCTGCGGAGCGAGACAAACGCTGGGAAAAGGAGGATGAGGAACGCAGCGAGCAATTAGAGCGAACAGAACAGGAAGAACTGAGCGCACAGTTTAATGCAGCAGAGGATACCGAACCGGAAGAAGAAACAGTTGAGAGTATTCAGACGGAAGAAACCCCGTCCGATATTTCTTTTCTTCCGGTGGATCAGGATGAACCTGATCTGCAAGCAGACATGAAAGCTGAAATGGAGGCTGAAATGGGTGCTGAGATCGAGGAAATATCCGAAGCTGATTTTGAAGCGGCGCTCGGTGAAGATGAGGTTGACGAAGATTTTTTCTAAGGAAAGGAAGAATGCTAAATGTATGATGCAGATGAGTTCTCCAATGACCTGAAAGGTACGGCAGCATCAACAGCAAATGCAATTAAGACCGGGTATCAGATCATTGAGTTCTTGCAGAATAAGGATCCTGAACAGATTGCTGCTCTTGCAGTAAATGATCCGAGTTTTCAGTTTACCGGACAAGTGACGGATCTCCAGTTCTTTCAAACGCATGCGGTTATGTCAATGGATATGGTTACAAATATTCAGGACGATTCGCTGAGAGTTGCTGTGCAGGATGAGTTCAACCGTGCAGCACGAAACGGCTTGATTCAGATTGATCCGGTGCAGCGCACCATAACGCCGACAGAAAAAGGAATGAAGTACATTTCGCAGCCTTCCTTTAAGCAAGCCGCAAGAAAGTATGCCGCTGCAATGCAGAATCTCCAGCAGGCAGGGCAGAATCTTGGGTATCCGCTGAATGGCGGCATCAATGACCTTAACTATTTCCGTTATGCAAACGCGCTGGATCTTTCAGAAGTTCTGAACAGCTCTAATACCGAAGTCGCAGCGAAAGTGCTGTCCGGCTTCCAGAAGCTGCAAGCGGAAGGAAAAGTTGCAATCAGTGGTCTGACGGTGACTTTAACGGATGCCGGGAAAAAATATCTTGCTTCTCCGGTCATGCAGCAGGCAGCACAAGCTATAAAACCGGTTCCGCTCGGAAGTCCGGTAGCAACTGCGGTTGTTGTTGCGATACAGAATGCGCGGCAAATTGCACAGCGCTTGTTGTGACTGCTTGTGCTACATGTAGCACAAGCGGTGCTGCATTCTATGTAATCACCGGTAGTTGCTGCCGATGTAAATATAGAACATTCCATTGAAAGGGGGTATGTCAGGCAATCAGCTCTTGCAAAGCAGCTTGTATGCTATCTGAAATCGTGCTGAAATCAGCACACATTGAAATGAAAAGGAGTTTAGATTATGAAACATTATGCATCCACTATTAAAAACGCACACAGAGCAAAGCGCCATGCTAAGATCAGAGCGGCGCTCATGTCCGCACTTATGACGATTGGCGTTATGCTCTGCACAGGCATTACAGCATTTGCTGATAACGCTGAGAATGCAGCTCCTGCCGGAGCAGGCGGCACAACTACAAAGAATACACTGATTACAACGATCTTCTGGATCGTGCGCGGCGGCATCGGTATCGTTGCTCTTATCGGTATCTGGAAGGCTGTGCAGGCGCAGGCGGATGAGGATCCGCGCGGTCGAAATGCCGCGCTTACAACCGTTGCAATCGCGGCATTCGGTTTTGCTGCGACTTTTGCAATCGAGGCTCTCATCTAACCTTGACATATGACATAGGAGTATAGGGCGGCTTATGCCGCCCTTATCCATGTATCCGAAAGGAGGATCTAATGCTGAGTGCCTTATTTTTTGAAACAGCGGCTGGTGAAAATGACTTGAAATGGCTTGTGCAGTTCTGCATGTGGATTGCTCGTGCTTTGGTTCTTCTTGTTTTCTGCGGATTCGGAATCTATAAGGCTGTCAAAGGTCAGGGCGAAGAAAATGCGCAGGAAAGAAATGAGGGACTGCAAATGATCGGGTTGGGCGCATTCATTTTTGCAGGAACATTTGCGATTGAAAAAGCATTGAATTAGGAAGGTGATGCACTTGAAACAACATAAGCATATTTTGCTGATTGGTCTGCTGATTGCTATTGTATCGGTGATTATGTGCTTTCCCCCGATTCAAGCATCAGCGGTGAAGGATGTAGGCAAGTATCCGGAAGTTGAAAAAGGTAATATCGACTGGTATACGTGGTGGAACTGGTCACATAATGACTTACGTGACCGAATTATGGATGAGCTGGAAACAATCAAAACAAGCGGCGTAAAAGCAAATGTTGATTCGCAGGTGATTAAGGACAGCGTAGACGTTGCCGGTGAACTTGAAACTTTTTACGATACGAAAACCAAATCCGGAAGCACAGAGATTGAAAAAACGCCGATACACTTTGCAAACACAAAAATCAAACTTGCAAATGAAATGTGGGCATCGGTTGGATCCGCTCTGAAAGCTGGCGGTGATTTATCGGATTCTACGGTGAACTCCTCAATGGATAAAGCAGCTAAATATATGAGCCTCGGTGTCAATCTGAATAATCTGGATGCAAATCCGGTATACTCAGGAATTATCAATTCATTGAAATTGGCTGCATACAGCATTGTGCTGTTGTTCTTTTCCGTGAACCTGATTGAAACAACTCTGAAATATGAGATCGTTTCGACGCGAGGATTCATTTCTGTATTCGGAAGAATGATCTTTTCAAAAACGATTATCGACTGCTCTGCTTTGATTTGTACGAAGATATTAGGCGTAGTCAAGTGGATCGCGTCCCAGACTTTGGATTTTATCACCTTGTCAAATCAGGAGGTTTTGAAAAGTTCGTATTCATCTACTCAGAGCGGCTTGTGGGTGATCGGCAAAATTGTGGACTTTTTCAACTCCATTACGAATATTGCTCCGATACTGATAATGAGCTTGATTGTGCTGATCGTCAGTATGCTGATCCTCGGAAAGCTGCTGATCCGCAGCATTCAGCTTGCAATGATGACAGTAGTCTCGCCGCTGTTTTTTGCGTGCGCAACTGCTGACGTTACAAAGCAATACTTCCGTAACTTTATAACCGGCTTCCTGCAATGCGGCATGCAGATCGTTTTTATGGTCATTGTATACGGAATTGGATATACCGTTCTGAACAGTAGTGCGATCAATGGCGATATATTTATGGCGTTCAGCAGCAGCACTATGAATGCTTACCGTGCGATCATTGTCTATGTTGTCATGGGTATCATGATTGTGAAGCCGCCAAGATTCCTTACAAATGCAATAAACTGAGGTGATAATCATGCAGCAGAATGAAACGGTGAAGATTGTTATTGCCTGCATAATAGCAGCGATTGTGCTTGGATGCGGCATTTTCGTATCTTCCAGAAAAGCGAATGAAACAACAAATGACTATCCGGCAGAAAGCAGCGCAGATGAAGTTCAACAGTCAGACAATGAGAGCAGTTCTGAGCCGGTTTTGACTGCTGCGCCTGAAACAGTACATATTGATCTGTTTTCGGGTATTACGGTTGGCGTTGTCGGAATATTTCCTGATATTGAAAACATGGCAATCGGCGGTGATCCGCAGGATGCTGTCGCAAGCAGAATTACTTATTCTTTTTCTTCTGTCGGAAACTTTACGCCGCTCGGCGCAGATGTGCAGATTACGGCGGATACATCTTCAATTTCAGATTTCTTGGAGAGCCGGAATTATATTCCGGCATCCCTAACAAGTGAGTATCATCTGGATCCGCTGACAATGCGCTCCTATCTGGTGCAGCAGCAACAATTCAGCGAGGAAGTCCGTGCGGATTGCTTTCGTGCTGCGGCAGAGAAAGTGACCGGGGATCCGAACACTAATCCGGATGCAGCAGAATTATACCTCCCTGCCTTCAATCAGCAATTTGATCCGCTTAATCAGTCATATGCCGGAATGTATGGAGTGTATTGCTTCTTTTCTTCCGGAGAGAAGGTGAAAGCAGCATTTGTTTGTCCGGTTGTCAAGAACAAAAAAACGGAATCCGTCGAAGTATCTGCATTGGGCGAGTTTGAAGATATAGGAGCTGCAATTACAGATTTGATCGAATCCAGAAATAGCAGCGAGGATTCAATCTCTGTTAAACTACAAGTAAAGGAGAATCCAAATGATTAAAGTACGTATTACAAAAAACATCATCCGAAAGGGCGAGATTGGATTCGGGTTATCTTTGTCGCAAATCATCATCGGAATCTGTGCTTTGGCGGTTGGTATTGGAATGTATCTGCTGCTGAAAGATAAGCTGTCAATGAATTTGCTCATGTCGATCATTTTTATTACAATGGCAGCATTCGTATTTCTCGGCATTATTCGGATAGACGGAATGTCGCTCGGCGCTGTTTTACTTTCCAGCTTTAAGGGCGTGGATAAAAGACCGTATTGTATTGAAGGAGTGTGGAAAAATGAGCCTGTTCGGAAAGAAAAAAAGTAATGCTTCACCGGGCTTCTATGAAAGAAAGGTAGAGGTTCCGCATACGGCGCAGGACACGATCCCGTTTATTGAAGCCTATGACAACGGCATTTTTCTTGTTGCTGAAAATGTCTATACGTTGATTTTCGCATTTGAAAATCTTGATTATTCGCTTCTGCGAGAAGAAGAACAAAGAGAGCTGTACCGCGATTATCAGAAACTCATGAATGCGCTTCCGATTGACATTGATTATCAGGAGTTTATCATGAATGACAGCATCAATGTCGAGAAGCTGCGCAGTACGATTATGCCGAAGGACAATAGATTCGGAGAGATCAGCATGAATTATCGTGAACTCATGGAGGATGTGATCCGAACCTCAGAGATTGCCTGCGCCGATAAGATCATGATGATTGCAATCAGCTATCGTCCCCAGACAAGCGTTGACAATATCAATGTGCTGTTCAAATACTATCGAGAACTGCAAACGTATTTCAGCCGGCTGAAAGTAGACACGCATCAGCTTATGCCGGAGGATGTGTTCCGGATCATGCACCGCTATTATCATCCGTTTGATGAAGCTGAATTTCTGATCCCGGCGAATATCTATTCTCGCGGCAGACGAGTGAAAGACTATATCGCGCCGTCTATGTTTGCGTTTAAGCCGAAGGAAATTGAAGTCGGAGAATCATTTACAAGAATCATGTATGTCAAGCACTATGACCGGGATCTTGACGATGAATTTCTGAATGAGCTGACGGATAACAATTTCCGCATTGCAGTCTCAAAGCATCTGACACACATTGATAAAGGAAATGCTCTGGAAAAAGTGCGTCAGGAGATTTTTGCTGTGCAGGCGCAGATCCAGAAAAGAATGGAGAAGAACCACGAGCGCGGCGGAAACTTCATTCCGTTCCGGCTGACTGATAAGCTCAAAGAGCTTGAATCCTTGCAGGAAAAGCTGTCCGGCAGCACCGCAGAACTGTTTGAGGTAACAGTATTTGTATCAATTTCCGCCCGGACAAAGGAAGAATTGGAAGAACTGACAAAATCTATGAAAACGAAAGCTGCAAAGCATCAGGTTACGCTTTCAATTCTCACCAGACAGCAGGAAAAGGGCATGACAAGTGTTCTGCCGCTTGCTCGGAATCTGTTTGGTGCCAAATCCAAGAATGCAATCTGCACGTATCTCCTGACGGAAGAAGCCTCTATTATGATTCCGTTTTCTTATCGCTCATATTTCACGGATACAGGCATTTATTACGGCATCAATCGAATTACAAACAGTGCAGTTGTACTGGATCGTACCGATGAAATGAACAGCAACGGTTTTGTTCTGGGTACTTCCGGATCCGGAAAATCGACATTCACAAAACTGGAACTTTCGGAAGTTCTTATGAAATATCCGGACGATGAGATCATTGTCATTGATCCTGACAATGAGTATCGTGTTCTGACCGGAAAAGAAAACTTTGACGGTGAGATCCTGAAAGTATCAGCGAACAGTCAGACAAAGCTGAATATCTTTGATATTGACCTTTCCTTTACCGAAGAAGGCAAGGACGCAGTTGCGTTGAAATCGGAATTTATTATGACAATCGTTGAAACTGCAAAAGGTGTCCGGCTGACTTCCGATGAACGGTCTATTGTTGACCGCTGCGTGCGAGCTGCATACCATGATTATCTTGCGTGTCAGGGCAGAGATCCGAATACATTGCCGACGCTTACAACATTTTACAATTTGCTGAAAGAACAGCCGGAAGATGCAGCACATCATCTGGCGCTGGTTCTGGAACTGTACGTCACCGGTTCATTTACTTCTTTTGCCGGAAAGACCAATATCAATGCATCGAAGAAATTTCTGGTGTTTGACATATTTGAAATGGGCGAACAGCTCCGGGCTGTCGGTTTGCAGATTATACTTGAATTTGTATGGCAGCGTGTGATTGCAAATAAGCAGCGCGGTATCCGGACATGGGTTTGGATCGACGAGTTCTCCAGCATGTTCATGGATACTGACAGCAGCGGCGAAATGCAATCCGGAAAGTTCTTTATGAAGGTTTATTCCCGTATCAGAAAGCATGGCGGCGTTGTAACCGGCATAACACAGAATATCGGAGACGTTCTTCGCTCTCCGCAAGCGGTTTCAATGATGGGCAATGCTGAATTTACGGTCTTATTGCAGCAGAAATCCGATAACCTCATGAAACTTGTATCCATTTTTGAACTGTCGCCTTCGCAGGAGAATTACCTGAAAACAGGCGAGAAGGGAACCGGCTTGCTGATCTGCGGTCGGAAAGTGATTCCTTTTGATAAGAGAATCCCGGCGAACGGCAGAATATATGAAATGATCTCTACGAACTTTAAGGAGTATCAGGCGAAGATTATGAAGCAGGGCGGTGAAGGCAATGAAAGCCGGTAACGAATGGAAAGTCTTTTTGCGTCGGCTGCGGTCGGAATTTGCAATTTCAGATTGCAGCGTATATGTCGGGGACGGCTGCGAAATGGAGCGGATTGACGGAAAAGAATTGCCAAATGAACTGCTGGAACAATATCTCTCGTATGAAACCACTATGATAATCACCGAGAAAACCGGATGCCGCATGATTACGCGGTTTCCGGTTTTCGGCACAGTATATTTACTGGTGCTGTTTACGCAGGATATGAATGGCTTGTCAGAGAATGAGACAAGCTATATTCTGCGAGATCTGCACACCTTGCAGGAAAGGCTGCGGCATCAGGGAAAGGAGCAGGCATCTTGAACATTGTATTTTTAACTCACAATAAGCAGCGCAAGATCGTTGATTCACTTATGAAGAAAACGCCTCATACCGTTCTTGGATATGAGCCGGTCATTCGCGGAACAACTGTGACAAGGATTCTGGAGCATCATGTTCCGCATTGCGTTGTGATCTGCGATGATGTTGCAGAAAAGGAAGGCGTTACGAAAGCGGATGTTATTACATTGCTGCATGCCCGGCGTCCTGCGCTTCGCATTATTGTTATCACGAAAGACCAGTCACTTGGCAATTTATCTTTTCTGAAAGAGAATGCTGTGAATGATGTTTTGGAGACGCTGGACGAGCTGCCGGAGATCCTCGATGATCCGATGAGTGCATCCGTGATTGAAGATCGGATTGCGGCTATTATCGCAGCGCAGGAAGCCGCAGCGGAGGCGGAGCATGAGCAGGAGATCGCGGAGGCTCAGACAGAGCATATTCCGGTCGATCTTTCGTTCCCTGCGGTTTCTGCAATCAGCTTTGATATGGATTCGGTTCAAAGAATCGAAGAACCTGAACCAAAGATCATTGAAAAGCTGACAATCGGAATTGCACAGTTGCAGCATCACAACGGATGCACACATACTGCTTTTGAACTGGCTGCTCTGCTGAAAGAGAAGAAGGTTCCCGTTTGCATTGTTCTTGCTGACAATCAAACATTCCATAATCTTGCCGTTTTCCATAAGCTGGATCCGGAGACCAGTAAGGAAGGCTTGAAAGTGAGCGGCGTAATTGTCTATCCGTTTGAGAAACTGGAAATGGCAAAACAGAACTATGACTGCACTATTTGTGATTTTTCTTTTCTTCGGGAGGAACACAGGAAAGCATATGAGGCGATGAACGAGAAGATTATGCTTTGTTCCGCTGCGGAATGGGATATTGCAACCACAATGAACTTTATAAATTATGTGGATGATATTTCCGTTCGGAAGATCACTTATTATTTCCCTCGTGTTTCAAGAAAGAAGTTCATCGGGATTAACAAGCAGCTTTTGAAAGCCGGATGCATTGCTTACAGGCTGCATACAAGTCCGGATTGGATTTCGCCTTGCGCTGAGAATATCGGTGTATATTATCAGTTGATCGGCAAGCACAGACTGAATAATGTCAAACCGGAAAAGTCTCGCAGACTGTTTCGGAAATAATGTGCTACATGTAGCACGGAAAAGGAGTGTATTATGGATCGAATCAATGCGAACGGTGTGCGAGAGGTCTACTGTGAAGCGGATCAGAAATGGTATGCTGATACAATCCTCGATAACGGCGAACGCTATTTTCTGGACGAGCGTCCGGACAGATTCCAGTATTACCCGGTCGATGAGGACGAGGATCACGAGAGCTTCATGCAGCGCTTGCTTAATGAAGAAGCCGCTGAGCGTGACAGCGGCTTCGGGGAGGAGTGAGTATGCCAAGACAGAACAGAGAGCAGAATGCGCCTTCTGCAAAAGAGAAGGTCGATGCTCTTATGAATAAGCTGGAAACCGGCATTCAGGACTTTATGCAATCTGGGAAGTATCAGGAGTATTTGCATACAATGTCGAAGTTTCACAATTACAGCTTTCGGAATTGTGTGCTGATCGCAATGCAAAAGCCGGATGCGACACTTGTTGCCGGTTATTCCGCTTGGAAAGAAAAATTTGAACGGCAGGTCGGACGCGGTGAAAAAGCGATTCGGATTCTTGCGCCTGCACCATATGAAGTAACGGTTGACCGTGTGAAGAAAGACGATCACGGGAAAACAGTTTATGGTGCAGACGGAAAGCCGGTTACTGAAACAGTCAAAGAAAAGCGCCTGAGTTTCCGGTCGGTGAGTGTGTTCGATGTTTCGCAGACTGACGGTAAGCCCTTGCCTGAGATTGCAGCGGAACTGGACGGCAGCGTAGAAGATTTTGAGCTTATGCTGCAAGCAATCCGGGATACTTCGGATGCACCAATTACGATTGAAAAGTTTTCAGGAAGCGCAAAGGGATATTATGACCGTACAGATCATTCGATCCATATTCAGGAAGGTATGGGCGAAATGCAGACCGTGAAAACGGCATTGCATGAAAGGGCGCATTCGATTCTGCATAATGACAATGTGGAAGATGCTGCGGAAAAGACCAGAGAAACAAAAGAATGCGAGGCGGAAAGCGTCGCATTCGTTGTTTGTGACCATTTCGGACTTGATACCGGAGACTATTCGTTTCCGTATTTAGCATCTTGGTCGTCCGGCTTGGATCTTCCGGAAATTCATGCTTCGCTGGAGACGATCCAGAAAACCGCAGATAATATGATCTCTGAAATCGGCGCACGGTTTGCGGAACTGAAAGCAGAGCGGAATGCTTCGCAGACAGATTCCGCTGTCCGGTCGGAGAAAAGCGAAACAGCGAGTGCAGGGCATAAACCTGAACGGTCGGAGAAACGATCTGATCGGATCGGTAACACGCCATATTCTGAAATACCGAATAAAATATATATTCGGGTGGATCCGGCAAAAACAGAGGCTTTGATTAAGGTTCTGAATCAGCAGAAGATTTCTTTTTCCGGAAAGCTGGATCCGAAAAAAGGCGACATAATAACAATTAGCGCAGAGCATAAACCGCTTGTCGAAAAAATCCTGTCAGAGGGGAAGGCTTTGAAAGATGAGTTCGGAGAAAGCAGATATGCAAGATGCTCCGCTGCGGATGTGGCTGCGCTGACGAAAGCCGGTATTCCGATTCAGGCGCGGAAGCAGGCGGACGGAAGCAGCATTATCAAATAC
Organism: Oscillospiraceae bacterium; assembly: GCA_016281125.1. GTDB lineage: Bacteria > Bacillota > Clostridia > Oscillospirales > Ruminococcaceae > Firm-04. The sequence goes on from JAEEIA010000085.1 coordinate 18,819, forward strand.
AACAGCGCAGATGCGGAAACAATTAAGCAAACGCTTTCTGCGCTGAATGTCGCAAGAAAAAAGATATAAAGGAGAATATGCATGTCAATCGGGGAGAGAATCCGCTTTTTTCGTATGATGCGCGGCTTTACATCGGAATTGCTCGGTGTGCTTGTTGGAGTTGAAAGCAAGAAAAACGGTGCAGTAAAAGGCAAAACCAATAATGCGCATGCACGAATTAAGGAATATGAAAGCGGCGTGCGAACACCGCGCCCGGAGTTGCTGCGGCAAATTTCGGAAGTGCTGGAGGTTAGTCCGGCTGCGATTGCTCTTAATGTTGATAGCGAGCTTGGAATCATGCATACTCTTTTCTTTCTGGAGGATCTGTATGGTTTTATACCGGAGCAAACAGGGGAAAGCATAAGCATTCAGCTTCCGGATTCTCCGGCAGCAAAGAAATGGGCTGAAATGTGCAGCCTTTATCATTCCGCAGAAATCTCTAAACAGGAATACGATAACTGGCGTTTCAAACTGGAACAACTAACAGAAGAAGCAAACAAGGAGGATAGATAAAATGGTTGTGATTTACGCAGAAAAGGGCAGCTTGGCAAAAGCAATCGGCGCTGTTCTCGGAGCCGGATCCAGAATCCCGATGAAAGAAGATCCGAAGATCGGGTATTGGAAGTTTAAGTTCAGAGGTGAGGATGCAATCCTTTGTCATGGTGTCGGGCATTTGATGCAGCTTGTCCCGGCAAAATCGTATGATGAAAAGTATGCAAAATGGGATCTGTCAGTATTTCCGTGTATCCCGGATACATTCCGTATTGCGCCGAAGGCAGCGACAAAGCCTTGTGCGCTGCTGGTGAAAGAGTTTCTGCAAAAGGCGGATTGGGTTATCAATGCAACAGATCCGGATCGTGAAGGCGAACTGATCTTTGCATATGTCTATCAGGCGTGCGGATGCAGAGCGCCGTATAAGCGTGCATGGATCGAGGATCTGACCGATGTAAAAATCGAAAAAGCGTTTGACAATCTGATTGAGCCGCAGCAGATGATTTCAGAGCAGCATCAAGGAACCCCGGATGCGCTCCAGCAGGCAGGACGAGCAAGAGATATTGCTGATAATCTGATCGGCACGAACTTAACTGTTGCAGCAACTTTGCAATATGGCGGAATGAATGATCTAATGGGTGTAGGGCGTGTGCAGACACCGACGCTCGCAATGGTTGTGCAGCGTGAAAATGAAATACTGAATTTTGTCAAAAAGCCGTTCTGGAGGCTGATTGCTTCCTTTCAGACAAAGGCAGGCGAATCGTTTGATGCAGAATATGCAGAAGGGCGATTTGATATTGAATCAGAAGCACGTTCAATGCTGGGACGGTGCAGCGGAACCGGAATCGTGAAAGATATTGCTGCAAAACATCGTTCTGAATCCGCTCCGCTCCTTTACAATACAACGCAGCTCCAGATTGCAGCAAGCCGGAGGTTTGGCTGGGAAGCATCCAAAACTGCCAAGATTGCACAGACGCTATATGAGAATCACCTTATTTCATATCCGCGAACGAAGTCGGAACATCTGACAGAGGAAATGATCCCGGAAGTTACATTGACGATCCAGAAGATTATGAAAATGCCGGAATATGAGCAATATGCGATTCCGGAGACAGAATGGCTGAAATTCGGAAAGCGGCACTTCAATAATGAAAAGGTCGGATCGCATCCGGCTATTATTCCGACTGTTTCAGTACCGGAAAATACAGCAAATCTTTCAGAGGATGAAAAGCTGCTGTATGATCTGCTTGTTAAATCGGTGCTGCGGACTGTATTTCAAAAGGCGGAACTTGATGAGACAACGGTAACGATCAGCGTTAATGACGTTTTGTTTCAGGCAAGCGGAAGTGTGATAGCCGTTCCGGGGTGGTATTCCGTTGATGCTATGCCCGTGAACAAGAAGTCGCTCCCTGCGCTTACACAGGATGAACAGCTTTCCGGTGAGTATCAGATCAAGCAAGGAGAAACCGAGCCGCCGAAAAGATACACGGAAGCCGATTTGCTTGCAGCAATGGAGCTTGCCGGGCAGAACATCGAGGACGAAGAAACACGCACTCTCATGAAACTGCAAATGAAAGGTCTCGGTACAGATGCCACACGAGCTGCAATCATTAAGGGCTTGTTTGAGAAAGGGATGATCGCTAAGAAAGGAAAGTCTATCATTCCGACCGAAAAGGGATTTTGGCTCATTGAAAAGCTGCCGATCCCGGATATTAAGTCGGCAGAGCTGACGGGCGAATGGGAAATGCGGCTGAACAATATTGCACTAGGTAAAGAGGATTACCATGCTTTTATTGAAGATATGAAACGAACAGCACAGGAATGGTATGCAGCAATCGCCGGGGACAAAGCAAATCATTTTCTTTCTTCTGCCGAACAAGGTATGAAATGCCCTGTTTGCGGAAAGCAAATCCGACAAACGAAGTTCGGATACGGATGCTCCGGCTATACCAAAGAGGGCGACGGCTGCAAGTTTGCTTTCAGCAATCCGTTGTGCGGCGTTAAGCTCTCTGAAAAGGTGATCCGGCAACTGATTGAGGACGGCAGAACCGGCTTGATTGAAGGCTTCAAATCTAAAAAGAATCCGGGCAAAACCTTTTCTGCGTATCTCATTGTGGATCCTGAGACCGGAAACATTGAGTTTGACATGAATACGGATCTTAATTGTCCGATCTGCGGAAAGCCGATCCGTCCGGTGTCATTCGGTTATTCCTGCACGGGATATTCAAAGGACGGAACAGGATGCCGCTTTGCGGTCAGCAAAGAGATCTGTGGAAAGAAGATTACAGATTCTCAAATCCGGATGCTGATTCAGAATGGCAGAACCGGCTTAATCAGGGGGTTCAAATCCAAAAAGGATCCCGAGAAAACCTTTGATGCATACCTTGTGCTTGATAAGGAGAATCAGAATACGAAATTTGAATTTCATAAATCCAAGTGACAGGAGGGATGCACTATGACGGATCAGACATTGAATTTTGTCCTGATTCTGATATGTGCCGTTTGCATTGCGCTGTTCTGCCTGAATAGTAAAATGAATACCAAAACGGCGAGGATATTCTGGGGCAGCACAATTATCAGTCAGATAGGTGTTTTCTTGATTGATTTCACAAGTATCATTGCTTTACAAGTGATCCTGCTGATTGTTTCAGTTGCAGCTCTTATTGTTTCGATAGTCTATTTTATACGGCTTATCAAAGAAAGAAAAAACGGACGTACAGAACGGGACTAGCTCTGTACGTCTGTATGAGCCAATCATTACAGAAAGGATATGCTATGAAAATCACAGACGATATGCTGCGCAGAGCGCAAGGCGTGGATATGGTCGATTATCTGACCTCAAAGGGATATTCGCTGATTCATGCCGGTGGAAGTTATAAGATCAAGGTCGCTCAAAAGCATGCCGGTGATCTGTCGAGCCTGTCTGTTTTCTCTGATCGGAAAGGCTGGAAGCGCTGGTCGGACGGATCAACCGGTCACGATACGATTTCTTTTATCCAGAATGTGTACGGAAAGAGCTTCCAAGAAGCGGTTTGTGAGCTGTGCGGTGAGATACCGCATACCGATCAAATTGCAGCAGATACAGAGTTCAGGGCAAATGACAATAAAGCCGTTGCGCTTCCGCCGCCTGTATCAGGTAAATACAATCGGGCTTATGCGTACCTCACAAATACCAGATGCATAGCTCCTGCGATTGTTACGGCAATGATGAAGGAAAAGAAAATCTATCAGGATGAGCGCGGCAATGTTGTATTCGTTGGCATGGATAAAGCAGGAACGCCGAAATACGGCGCTATGCGCGGTACGATTACGGGCAAGCAATATCGAGGCGAGTGCAGCGGATCCGATAAACGGTTCAGCTTCTGCATGGAAGGCACGAACCCTGAAAAGCTGATCGTGTTTGAATCACCAATCGACGCAATGAGCCATGCAACATTAGTCAATGAAATTACCGGAAAGCCGGATGCATGGAAAGTACATACCCGGCTGTCGCTCGGCGGAACAGCCGATGCTGCATTGATGCACTATTTGTCTGAGCATCCCAAATGCAAGGACATTACGCTCTGTCTGGACAATGATGAAGCCGGGCTTGCTGCTGCAAAGCTGATCGCGCAAAAGTTGTCGGTCAAAGGCTATACTGTTCGGATCCTGCCCTCTAAGTGCAAAGACTTTAACGAACAGCTTTGCTCAAGCCGGGAAGCTGCCAAGCAAAGCCGGGCATGAGGGAAGGTAAGTATAAATGAAAAGAAAGCTGGATCATCAAAAAAATCGCCTCATGAATATTGACAAGAGTTGCAATCAACCGCTGCCGTTCACTATGATTTCTTCAATTACTACAATACTGACTGAATTAAATTATAGTTGGCTTTGCGCAAAGAAACAGTATTCTTCTGAATTTATTATCTTCTTCTGGAATGATGATGCAGCCGATGCGCCGACTTTTGCATGTTGGTCAAACGGCGAGATTCCTTATTTACAAATCAGTTGTCTGACATTTATTGAAGCCGCTGAAAAGACCGCCTATTTTCTCATGTTTTCCGTAAGATTAGGAAAGAGACAGTTTTCAGAGAAAGCTGTAATAGATCATGTCAGAATGGTACGAAAATCAATAAAGCCGGATGAGCATGTGAAACTCGGCAATCATACAACTGATATAGAGGGCTACCTTGAACTTTTCGGATACAAAATCATCGAACTGAAATTGAAAACAAACCAAATAAAATGAAAGGAGTATTCGTCATGCACCGTATCAAATTAAGCAATCAGATCTTCTCAATCGGTTTGTCAAACACAGCACTTTGCATTTACGCCTACCTTTGCAGCCTGAACAGTAAAACAATGATGAACGGTGAAGATGCTATTAAAGTGAAGCAGGCGACAATCGCTGCTGCATGCGGCATCAGATCGGTGCAGACGGTCGCAAAGGGGCTGCAAGAATTGATGCAAAAGGAATTAGTGGGCAAGCCGATCCGGACGATCCGGGAAGATCGTTCCCTTTCAACTAACATTTACTGTGTAAAGAAGCAGCCGGTTTCCGACTGCTTCTTCTTTGTTTGCCCCAAACAGGCTTTTAGTGGCACGCTGTGTCCTCGTCAGCTCGTGGTATACCTGTTCCTCTGCAAAGCCCACAGCGTGCGTCTGGGGCGCTCTTGGAACAGCTATAATGATATGAGCCGCCAGCTCGGCATGAAGCGAGAAACGGTCATTGCAACCGTGCAGGAACTCTGCGACCGGAAGATGATCTATAAACAGCGTCGCTTTTCACGGGAAAATAAGAATGTCTATGTTGATAACCTTTATTTCATTGTGCAGCGCATGTATGGAACAATAAAAAAGAAGAAGCCGTTGTGGGAGCGCGGCTTCTTCGGTGTGCTTACAGAGGATGTAAGATCTGTAAAGCATTCAACTACAAATTCAGTATATCATACTTTGTGTGTGCTGTCAAGTCCTTTTTTCGGGAGGGGTAGTCCTGAAAATGAGATTCTTATTATAGACACAAATAATTCTTTCCTTCAAAGAATAAGAAAATATTGTTTTACTCTAAGTAATACAAAATACTAGGGGCTGCTTTTTTGAAAAATTCAGTTTGCATTGATTTATATTGCGGCGCTGTCAAGTAAGGCGGCGTGGTTCAGAGCGCGGTGCAGGCGGCATTTTTTCTTTTTTGAAGGCAAAATATTGACAGATTCTCAGAAACGTGTTATAATAAGCACGAGGACGATTGCACTTTGTGTTGTGCAATTCTCACTGGTGTTTGATTGCTCATCACTAGGAGCCGCTGCCGCTCATGAAAAAAGTGCAGCCTTTCTCTAGGAGCCGCTGCTGCTCATGATGAAAAGCAGCCTTTTTCTAGGAGTTCCTGCCTCTCATGAAAAAAGGCAGCCTTTTGTTGGAGTCTCTGCCACTCGTCTTAAAAGTGCAGACTAAAAGCAATCACGAAGGGGCGGTCTTTTCTGACCGCCCCTTTGTTTCAGAAAGGACACGGCTTATGGATATTGATTTCTACTATGTGGATTCGGCTTATGTCAATTTTCTAAAACAAACCGAAATGAATGCGCGTGGATTCACTTGTGTTCCGAACACACTTTACAGCAATCGTCAAAAGTTTCTCTATGGTGCTGTTTTGACGGTAAATGGTTTGCATTTTTATGTCCCGGTATCATCAAAGGTCGGGAAGAACACGCAATATAATCTGCCGATCATTGCAGAAAAGGATAAAGTCAATAAAGTGAAAGGTTCTTTGCGGTTTCCGTATATGATTCCGGTTCCGCCGTTCTGCTTGTCACGGCTTGTGATTAAGAATCTTGGAAATGGAAATGAACGGTCTCTTTTGAGTAAAGAACTTGCTTTTTGTCGTAAATACCGCGCCCGGATCCAAACATATGCAAAAGATACTTATATTGCCGTAACAACAAAAGCAAATCCTAAATTGGTGCAGAACAGTTGCGATTTCGCCTTGCTGGAGAATGCATATCTTCGCTATTGCCAAATGCACAATGTTTCTGTTCCTCTGGCAGATCGAAAGCAAATACTGCTCCGTAATGGGCTTGGTTCGACAAAACAAACGCTGTCTGATTATTTCAATAAAGACGAAATCAAGTATACCGAAGTCACGCCGGATGAAGCAAGGCTCCTATCCGGACAGCCTGATTTGTTGTGCGTGATTCGTAAAGGCAAGCAATCACTTCTTTTGCAGCATCTAGCCGTTGATGAGGCTGTTGTAATGCGAGTTAAAGAAAAAGCAAAAATCGCAGCGCTTTCATAACATTTTAGATATAACCGCTCGGAGATTGTAGCTTCGGGCGGTTTTATATTGCAGAACAAAAGTTGAAAAGGAGAACCAGAACATGAACACACAAATGATTTCGTCGCTTTTGCCGGGTTTGCAGATCCGCGATGTTCAGATCCTATCTGAACAGATTGTCTCTGAAAGACGCGAAATACGGGTGCAGCTTACGCTGCTTGCGCCGAATGACCGCAGCGTTCAGCCGAGTAGAGAAAAAGTGCTGATCGGAGCGGTTACTGAAAAATGGATGAGCATGAAATTCAAAGCCGTCAAGCGCAGCGCCTATGATCGGATAGAATCAACGGTTCTGCATCAGATCCTCCCTCGCTTCGGGCAGTACGCCATAGATGAACTGGAACCGGATTCTGTGCAGGAATGGATTGACGAGCTGTCGGAGAGTTATTCGTACAGCACATTAACGAAAAGCTATCAATGCCTTAATGCGATTCTTGATTATGCTGTTGTGCGCAATCTGATAGATCATAACCGGATAAAAGACAGGGTGATGCTCCCACGGAATGACGGACGGTCGCTCCGGGATGTTGTTGTCTTTTCCGATGAGGAATGCGAACGGATCACAAAGGCAAGTTATTCTGAGAATGACAACGGCGAGACGGATCCGCTTGCACCGCTGCTGCCATTTCTGCTGCACACCGGATTGCGGATTGGAGAAGCGCTTGCACTTCGCTGGAGTGACATTGACATGCAGCATCAGTTTGTGAGAGTGCGCAGAAATGTGAAGTCTGTCCGGAACAGATCCGGAAAGCAGGATGAACCGCATTATATAACAATCGAGCAGAAAACGGTCAAGACCAAGACCAGCGAAAGAATTGTGCATCTGAATTGTGAAGCGCTGCAAGCACTTTCTAAGCTGCGGCGGAGATCTGATTCTGATTTGCTGTTTCCGAATCAAAGCGGATCGTATTGCTCATATGCGAGTATCCGAAGGATGATGCAGCGCGTTTTTCGGAGCGCACAGGTTCCGGCTCGCGGATTTCACGCCTTCCGGCACACATTCGCTACAAAGCTGTTTGAGCGCGGCGTGGAGGTTAAGACGGTGAGCAGCATTCTCGGTCATTCAAGCGTAAAGATTACATATGACATTTATATCCATTCGATTCAGGAACAAGAAGCGCGTGCAGTTGCGCTGTTGGAAGATCCGGCACACATAGCAAGGTCAGCATGAGCTGCGATAAGTGATTCATTGGGGTAAACCCTTTGAGAGTAGCGGAAAACTGTTTCAAAAGCATTGCCTTTTGAATTATCACATATTGCAATGAAAAAAACGGACTTAAAAGCAATAAAGGAGTGAAGATATGGCTATCATAGGATATGCACGAGTATCGTCTGCGGATCAGAATGAGGAACGGCAGCTTCTTTCGTTCCGGGAACATGGCGTTGAGAAGATTTTTCTTGACAAGATGAGCGGAAAGGATACCAAACGCCCGGCGCTGCAAGCTATGCTTGATTATGTCAGAGAAGGCGATACCGTTGTTGTGGTCGATTTCTCTAGGCTTGCTCGCAGTACGGTCGATATGCTCCGGATCGTGGAAAAGCTGAACAGTAAATCCGTCCGTCTGGTCAGTCTGAAAGAGAATCTGGATACAGATACGCCGCAGGGGAGATTCATGCTGACTGTCTTTGCGGCGCTGGCGGAGCTGGAGCGAGATACAATCCGGGAACGGCAGCAGGAAGGCATCCGGATCGCAAAAGCGGCAGGAAAGTATAAGGGACGCAAGCCGCTTCCGCTTGATGAACATTTCTTTTCTTCTGAATGCAAGAAATGGAAAGCCGGGATGCAAACTGCGGCGGAGACGCAGCGGCATCTTGGCATGAAACCAAACCGCTTTTATCGGCTCGCCCGGAAATACGGATTCTTTGGAGAGGATGAATTACATGAAAAATAAACCGAAAGAAAACGATTTTGAATTGCTTTCTAAGCTATGGGATCAGCTCACACCGACGCAGCAGCAATACATGCTCCGCAGAGCAGAGCTGCTTGCAGCCCGGAATGCATTTGAAAAGCGAAAAGCGGAATCTGAATGTGCTACATGTAGCACATTTTCAGAATAACAATTATAGCCTATTGACAAACGGTATCTCGTATAATGAAAGCGGAGGGCATGCCTATTGTGGCATACTCTCCGCTTTTTTGCTATTTATCGCCGTTTATTCGGTTTAATATTTGTGAGATCGTACAAATTACAATTTTTGGTTTTCTCTTTACAAATCGTGAAAAATATGGTATAATCATAGTATACAGCGGTGCTGACAAAAAAGCACCCCCACGGGAAGCCTCCGGACGGCAATCCGGAAACTCCCCATCATCAGACAGATGCCACAACATCTGAATGACTTAGTGAGAATGCTACTTTTTGTGGTCTTATTATACCACATTCAGTATACACTTGTCAAGCCTTTCAGTCTGTTTTGCGGCGGTCTGAGGGGCTTGACTTTTTATTTCGTCGAGCGCTTGTGCAGCTTGAAAATTGAATACATTGATTTGATAGTTTTTCTTCACAGTTCACGCTGCTGTCATAAGGGTGTCCGCTAGGAACGTACTTATGAGGCAGCAGTCCGCCATGAAACAGAGTGCATATGGCAACTCTGCGAGCGACGCTGCAACAGAAATACAGATTGGGATAACCGTTGATACTGAATCTGACTGAAACCGGCTATCAAACAATGCAAAATCAAAAATCAAGGTATAGCACAAACTCGCAGCTTCGCTCAGAACAGTTTGTGCTATCCGAAACGAGTGCTGCGAGTTAAATGTGGAGGCGCGAACCAGATTTGAACTGGTGATCACGGTGTTGCAGACCATTGCCTTACCACTTGGCTATCGCGCCGTGATGAAGCGGATTACGGGGCTCGAACCCGCTACCTCCACCTTGGCAAGGTGGCGCTCTACCAGATGAGCTAAATCCGCATAATGGCGACCTGGATGGGACTCGAACCCACGACCTCCGCCGTGACAGGGCGGCGTTCTAACCAACTGAACTACCAGGCCATAAAAGTGGAAACAACAGGGCTCGAACCTGTGACCCTCTGCTTGTAAGGCAGATGCTCTCCCAGCTGAGCTATGCTTCCTCACATCCGCTGCTTGAACAGCGCCTTATTATTATAGCTTATTTTGCGCTGTTTGTCAAGACCTTTTTTCGGAATGCGAAATATATTTTTATATTAACTTTCTGTATTCTCAGATTCTGCGGCGTTTTGCTGTTCCTTGTCCTCCGCCATTTGCAGAATCTCCGCGGGTGTGAACACATATTTATTGGTGCAGAAATGGCAGCAGACCTCAATTTCCGGCATTTCCGCAGCCATGTCACGCAGCGTTTTCACATCCAGTGCGCGGAGCATCCGCTCGGTGCGTTCGCGGGAGCAGTCGCAGGCATAGGCCGGTTCCGATTCGTCCAGCAGCTCCGGATTCAGACTGTTCAGCAGCTTCTTCGCAATATCGTCCGCAGTCATGCCGTCAAGCAGCAGATCGGTGACGCTGGTGATGCTGCTGAGGTTCTGCTCCAGCTGCACGATGTCCGATTCCGGGGCGAAGGGGAGCAGCTGAATCAGATAGCCGCCCGCACAGTTGACGGTCAGGTCGGGGTTGACAAGCACGCCGAGTCCGCAGGCGGTCGGGATCTGTTCGCTCTCTGCAAAATACTGCGTCACATCCTCGGCAATCTCGCCGGAAACCAGCGCGGTCTGGCCGGAATACGGCTCCTTCATGCCGATATCCTTAATCACAAAGATCGTGCCGTCCGTGCCGACAGCACCTGCAACGTCGAGCTTGCCCTTGCTGTTCAGCGGCAGCTCAACGAGCTTGTTTTCTGCGTAGCTTTTGACATTTCCGAGGTCATCCGCCACAGCGAGCAGAACGCCCGCAGGCCCGCCGCCGTCCAGACGCACGGTCACGGTATCGCCCGGTTCTTTCAGCGTGTAGCCGATCAGCGAGGCCGCCATGGAGAGCCGTCCGAGCGCTGCAGTGCAGACGGCAGAGGTTTTATGGATGCGCTCCATCTCGCGGCACATCTCCGTGCCCTCCAGCACAGCGCAGACAACTGCGCCGTCACCGGATAAATAACGCTTCAGCTTGCCTTTCATAAATTCATGTCCCCTTTTGGTTATTCTGCCGTCTTCTGCCCGCCCGCCGCTCTTGCAACATAGAGCAGCCGCTGCGTATTGTCCTGCGGGGCGGTGAAGGTATCACCGTCGAGCGTTTCCAGCAGCGTAAATCCGGTTTCGGAGAGCAGCGTCCGGATCTGCTCCGGCTGCCAGATCCGCTCCGTGAATTCCTCCGCGGAGCGCAGATATTTTCTGCCCTCCAGCTGTTCAAAGAAATCGAGCCGGATTGTCACCGGATATTCCGGTGCAGTGTCCTGCAAATGATTCTGCCAGACGCAGACCGCGTCCGGCAGTTCATAGACAAAGCATTGTTCACCGAGCACCTGCCGGTGCTTGTACTCTGTATTGACATCAAACAGGAACAGCGCGCCTGCATTGGAAAACAGATTGATGCGCGCAAAGGTCTGCCGGACATCCGCGGCCGTCTGCAAATGATTCAGGCTGTCGAGCGCGCAGACTGTCACGCTGATGCAGCCGAACAGGTCGAGCCTGCGCATGTCCTGTTTCAGATACTGCACAGGCAGGCCGCTGTCGTATTTTTTATCGAGCGCCTCGCTGAGCATCTCCTCGGAGCCGTCAATGCCGATGACGTCCCAGCCGAGCCTTGCAAATGCCTCGGAGAGCGAGCCGGTTCCGCAGGCAAGATCCAGCAGGATGTTATCCGGCATCGGCTGCGCCCATTTCCGGATCAGCCGGTCGAGTGCCGCGGCGCGCTCCGCGTAGCGGACATTCTGCGTCAGCGCATCGTAATACTGCGCAAAGACGCCGTAGGCCGGTGTCATTCCGCCTTGTCCTCCTGCTTTTTCAGTCTGTCAAAGACAATCGCGTAGCCGCCGGAGCTGACCATGCTGAGCGAGCGGTTCACGCGGCTGATTGTGGCAGTGCTGGTGCCTGTTTTTTCGACAATTTCCGCATAGCGGCAGTCCTCGGACAGCAGCTTTGCGATCTGATAACGCTGTGCGATCGCAACGAGCTCCTGCGGGGTGCAGAGATCCTGCATGAACATTGCAATCTCCTCCGGCGTTTCCAGAACGGCAAATGCCTCGTAGAGATCCTTCAGATGCGCCTGATCCATCGGCTTGAACATCATACATGCCTCCTTTGTTGTCGTAGAGATCCGTTTCGGATATTATTATTTTAGCACATTAGTCCGTAAAAGTAAAGGGTATTTTCAAATTTTTTTCAGGTTGTACGGTTCAACACGCCGTTTTTTCAAAAAAATTCGTCCTGTGAGGACGAAAATCATTCGTTGTTACCAAATTTTCACAAAACGAACACATAAATTGGATATGATAAATAGTACAAAACATCGGGTAAGGCGCGGGAACGTACCGGTTCCCGCCGCCCGTAACAGGAAGGGGTAATTTCTTATGCGCATTTCAAAAACCAGCCGGAGAGTCATCTCCGCGGCGCTCAGTGCCGTCATGACAGCAACACTGATCGTCACGCCGTCCCTGCCGGTATCGGCAGCGTCCTATTCCGTCGGCAAAAAGCTGACGACCAAGGAGGGCTCCAATGCCTACCGCACCGAAACCGCGAACATTGCGACCTCCGGTCTGAAAACGATTTCCTTTTATGTGACGGTCGATGCACCGGACGTTGAGGAAGTTTCCGTGTCCTACGGCTTCGGCATCGGCATCGACAAGGATCCGTGGTGGATTGAGATGGATCACGGCAAGTTCCCGTCCAAGCCCGCCGATCCGGATGATACCGGCACAAGCGTCAAGATTCCGGCGAATGTTTCCACGCCGATCAAGGTCGACGTTTCCAGCGTCAGCGGCATCAAATATGAAACCGGAAAGTATGCCGGTGAGTTTGAATTCCGCAACTACTACGTTTCCAATGACGGCACACTGACGCTCGACAAGATTGTTGCAAACGATACGTCCTCGTCATCCTCGTCGTCTTCTTCGTCCTCGTCTTCGTCCTCCAGCAGCAAGGCTGCCAAGAGCGGTGCATACTCCTTCAAGGACAACAAGGACGGCACCGCGACGGTTTCCTCCACGCTCTCCGGCACGATCGACGAGCTCGACTTCCTGCTGACCGCGGGCAAGGACGAGGAATCCTACATGAAGAACGGCACCAGCACCTGGGAAGAGGGCGACCCGATCAACAGCCGCAAGATGACCTATCAGGAATTCGGTCTGCCGAATGTCAAGCCGAGCACCTCCGATGACAAGCCGACGGAAAAGCTCACGCTCGAATCCTTTACCTTCGCTGTGGAATCCAAGACCAACATGGATACGTTCATGTACGGCTGCGGCTTGAACGTTGAGTACAAGTCGCCTGCGGATACCGAATACTGGCTGCACAAAGACGATCCGGACTCCAACAAGGGCTACTGGTACAATGAGCACGGCCTCGACGAGGACGGCAACCCGGAAAAGGGCATCGAGGATCTTGAGATCGAAGTCGGCACCGGCACCACGCTGGAGGATGCAGGCAAATGGATCGAGGTTGAGTGGCCTGTTCCGGATGCGATCAGGGATTACACCCTTTCCAAGCCGACCGATGCGATCTCGTTCCAGTACTGGTACGGCGCAAACAAGGAGGACGGCTATGAGGAGGTCAAGTCCTGCACGCTGAAATCCGCGACCTGCACCTACACCTACGAAAAGACCATTCCGTATAACTTCACCGATTCTATTTCCTGCAATGAAAAGCTGACGCAGGGCGACAAGACCACCAACTCTGTCAACGTCAAGTATTCCAAGGGCAGCAACAACGAGGGCATCCCGCGCGCCATCAAGTTCACGGTGGAATCTCCGTCCGAGATCAAGAAGCTCGTGTTCGGCGTCGGCACCTCTGATACGGCTTCGACCGAACAGTTCACGCAGCAGCAGGCTGCAATCCTCAATGCAGGCAAGAAGCAGGAGATCATGTGGATCCTGCCGGATTCCGTTGCGGCAGATGCCAAGTACGGCAGCGTTTACTTCGGCTACTACTACGGCGCTGACAGCAAGGACAAGGAAGTCAGCAGCGTCACGCTGAGCGACATCACCGTGTACTACGAGGAGCTCCCGGAGGAAACCACCACGACCACCACCACAACAACGACCACCACCACCACTACTACAACCACAACGCCTGCTCCGCTGAACGCGAACTGGGGCGACACCAACTGTTCCGGCGGCGTGGACGTTTCCGATGCAGTTCTGCTCGCAAAGTACCTGAACGCGGATGTGACCGGTACGCTGACTGACCAGGGCAGAACGAATGCAAACGTCGTTTCCGGTGAGTTGGACGGCGAAGACCTCTCCGCAATCCTGATGATGATTGCAAAGATCATCACCCCGGATCAGTGCCCGCTTGACAGACTGCCGACAGTCTGACGGAAAGCACAGCACATATTATCCGAAGCCGATCCCTGAAAACGGGGTCGGCTTCTTTTTTTGTCCCGCGTTCACAGAATATTCAAAAAATATTCATCATACGTTCATATCAATGATTCTGAAATATAGTATACTATAAGTTGTATAACTCTATTCATTTGCAAATGCAAAAAGGAGGCAACAGCATGGCAATGGAAAAAATCCTCATCGTGGACGATGAGCCGAATATCTGTGAGGTGCTCCGCACGATTCTCGTGAAGGAGGGCTATACTGCAATTACCGCAAACGACGGCGAGGAGGCGCTTGCCAAATTTGCCGCAATGCATCCCGATCTGGTGCTGCTGGACGTCATGATGCCCGGCATGAACGGCTATACCGTGATGCGTGAGATTCAGAAGAAATCCAATGTGCCGGTGATCCTTGTCACCGCAAAGGCGGAGGCCAATGATGAGGCGCTCGGCCTCGATCTCGGCGCGGAGGACTATATCACCAAGCCGATTGACAAGACCAAGCTGCTCGCGCGCATCCGTGCAAGAACGCGCAAGACCGGTCAGGCTGCGCCGGAGCCGAGCGCGCATCGCGGCAGAGTCGATTACGACAAGCTGACCGTCGATATGGACGGCTATGTGCTGCGCGTGGACGGCAAGATCATCGAAACGCCGCCGAAGGAGCTGGAGCTGCTCTACTGCCTGGCGTCGAACCCGAATCATGTGTATACCCGCGACCAGCTGCTGGACGAGGTCTGGGGCTTTGAATATTACGGCGATTCCCGCACGATTGACGTGCATATCAAGCGCCTGCGCGAAAAGCTCGAGGGCGTTTCTGACAAGTGGGAGCTGCGCACCGTCTGGGGTGTCGGCTATAAATTCGCCGTGCCGGATGAAACTGAATAAACAATGCTGAACAGTATTTACAGCCGGATTTTCTATCTGTGTACGGTCGTGCTGCTCTTTGCCTGTTCGCTGACCGGTCTGGTCACATTGTCCTATGCAAACCGGATGCACCAGAAGGAGGCAAAGGACCGCTGCGATACGACCGCGAAAAACCTGATGCTTGAGGTGCAGGCGTATATGCAGGAGGATGCGGCGCCGAATGCTGCGCTCCGGAAGCGTCTGGAGGAGTTTACCCGCAGCGAAAATGTGGACTGTTATATCTTCGACAGCGACGGCCGCTGCGTGACGCGCTCCGATTCCAACATCACGGAGATCACGCTCTCGCCTGCGCTGCGCAGAAAAGCGGACAAGGAGCCGTATTACGAGCTCGGCGGCGCCAGCGGAAATTATATGGAAGCGACGGCGACCTGGGTCGAGCGCATTGAACAGGCGGGCGGCACGGATCCGGAGGAAACGACCGGCTATTATATGATGATGATTTTCCCGATGGGCTATCTGAGCGAGTTCTCATCGAAGCTCATTACGCTGCTGGCCGTTTCGCTGATCGTCATCGGCATTGCCTGCGCGATGCTGTTCTATCTGAATACCACACGCGTGCTCAGTCCGGTTTTGCAGGTGACAAAGGCTGCGGAGCTCTATGCCAAGGGCGATTTTTCGCAGCGCCTTCAGCAGACCGGTGATCCGGAAATGGATCGCCTCACCACGACCATGAACCACATGGCCGATTTCATCGACCGGAACGAACGCAGCCGCAGACGCTTTGTTTCTGATGTGTCCCACGAGCTGAAAACGCCGATTACGAGCATCGGCGGCTTTGTGAACGGCATTCTGGACGGCACCATTCCGCAGGCCGAGGAGAAGAAATATCTGCGGATTGTTTCCTCTGAGGTTGACCGCATGTCGCGCCTTGTTCACACGATGCTGAACATCTCCCGCTTTGAGGAGGGCACGATGGCACCGCGCTTTGAACGTGCGGATATCACGCATCTGCTGATTAAAACGATTCTGCTGTTTGAGAACAAGGTCAATGCGAAATCGCTGTTTGTCGAAGGCCTTGACGAGTGCCCGCGCGCGATTGCCGTGGTCGATAAGGATCTGGTGCAGCAGGTGTTCTATAATCTGACGGAAAATGCAATCAAGTTTGTCAACAAGGAGGGAACCCTGTCCTTTGCGGTGGATTCGGATGACGAGCATGTGAATGTGCATATCCGCAACACCGGCGAGGGACTGACCGAGGAGGAAATCTCCCGCGTGTTTGACCGCTTTTACAAGACGGACGAATCCCGCGGCAAGGATACGACGGGCGTCGGGCTCGGGCTTTCGATCGTCAGCCGGATCGTCGCACTGCACGGGGGGCAGGTGACGGTCAAGAGCGTCAAGGGGGAGTACACGGAATTTATCGTCACGCTGCCGCGCTATCAGCGGATCGGTGACGAAAAGCCGAAGGATCCGAAAGGAGGAAATCAGGCATGAACGATGATGAACTGCGCACACTGCCCGGCAATGAGCAGTATTTGAATGACGACCCGTTCCGGGACGCTGCAAGGGCAGCGGAACAGCTGCCGGAATGTGCCGCTGCGCCTGCTGCGCCGCCCGCGTTTTCCTTTGCGCCGCCGGCATCCGAAGCGGATACGCCTGCGGCAGAGGCTGCGGTTCCGCCGCGTCCGAACCGCCATGCGTTCCTGTATTTCATGCTGACGCTGCTGGTGTTCGGCGTGCTGGCGTTTTCCGTCTTTGTCGTGATCTGGGATGTGCGGAACGGCACAACCTCCGGCGGATACCGCGCGGGCAGCATCGTGCGCGTGGAGCTGGTGCAGAACCGCCGCGAGCCGACCCCCGATCAGGAGGCGGATGAAAACGGACGCTATTCCTTTGCGGGCATTGCACAGGCTGTGATGCCGAGCATCGTGGAGATCTATACCTATAAGGACGGCACCATGGGCGGTACCGGCTCCGGCATCATTCTGACGGCGGACGGCTACATTGCGACCAATGCGCATGTGCTGGAGGACGCGACGAGCTATTCGGTCAGGCTGTTTGACGAATCGCAGCAGGATGTGCAGTACAGCGCCGTTCTGGTTGGACATGACAGCAAGACGGATCTGGCTGTGCTGAAAATTTCGGCGGCGAATCTGAAGCCCGCCGTGCTCGGTGACGCGAATGACGTTCACATCGGTGAGGAGGTCTGTGCGCTGGGCAATCCTGCGGGACTGAGCGGTTCCATCACGACCGGCATCATCTCCGGCATGAACCGCAAGGTGCGCGCGAAATCAACCAACTTTGAAATGGACTGTATCCAGACGGATGCTGCAATCAGCCCGGGCAATTCCGGCGGCGCGCTTGTCGATATGTACGGGCAGGTGATCGGCATCACCTCGTCCAAGTACGGCGCCAGCATGATCTTCGGCGGCTCGTATGAGGGACTCGGCTTTGCCATCACGATCAATCAGGCACTGCCGATTTTGCAGGAGCTTATGGAAAAGGGCTATGTCAGCGGCAGAGTCCGCATCGGCATCCAGTTCCTCGACAACAAGCATGCGCATGAGGAAGCGGAAAAGGCCGGAACCAAGCTGCCTGCGGAGCTGGATGAAAACGGCATTCAGGTTTTGTCGGTTTCGGAGGACTCCGATCTGAAAAACACAGCCATGCAGGACAATGACTGGATTCTGACGATGAACGGGCATGATGTTTCGGACTATGACAGCATCAATCAGGCGATCAGCGGACTGGTCGGCGGCGATTCGGTACACTGCCGCTGCGGCCGCGTGCTTGAGGACGGTACGCTCAAGACCTTTGAGATTGACTTCACGCTGCTGGAGGATCAGTCGGGAGAATACTGAAAAACAAAAGGCGCTGGCTTCGGCCGGCGCCTTTTTGGCTGATATAGCGGTATAGAGGTATCTCCGATGGATTGAAAATGGGGCGCTCACCCGCTTCGCTATGCGTTTGCACCGCAAATTCACGAAACCGGCCGAATCCCTTTGTGAAGAAACTGCGCAAGAGTGGACGCCCTTTTTCCAGAGGGCGTCCACTTCATAAAGCAGTATTTCCGTTACATCGTGCCGCGATCCCTTATTTCACGTACTGTGAAAGGCCGATGTTCATATTTTTGATGCCGCTGCAAATGATGCCTGCCGTGACCTTGGCGCCGGTTTCCGTGAAGTGCGTGAAGTCCGTGCCGCCCTGCGTTGTCGAGCCCATGTAGTAGCCGTATACCGTATCATACGGGCGGTTGTTGAAATCATTGGCCATTGCCGCGCTCAGGTCGAAATACGGCACATTGTACTTTCGCGCCAGCGCCTGACAGGCCGAATCAATGTTGCGGTATCCTGCGCCGAACGGCTGCTGTGCGCCCTTGATCGAGAGCGTCGGGCACATCAGAATCGGCGTTGCGCCCTTTTCCAGCGCGCCCTTGATATAGAACGTCATGTAATATTCAAAGGAGCCCTGCGTCGGGTTATCGACATTGTTGCAGACCGGCGCATAGCGCTCTTCCTTGTTGTACGCGCCGTCGTTGATGCCGAAGCAGACAATCAGATAATCGCCCTCTTTGATCTGGTCGAGGATTGTTTGCAGTCTGCCGTTGTCATAAAAGCTCTTGGAGCTCCTGCCTGCGATGGAATGATTTGAAACCTGCACATTGTCCGTGAAATAATCCTGGAGATAGTAGCCCCAGCCCTGCTGCGGCGCGTAGGATGCATTATAGCTCTGCGCGGTCGAATCCGACGCCACATACACAACCGGCTTGTCCGAAGTGATCTGCGGCGTGCCCGGCTGTGACGATGCTTCGTAGGGCTGGGCAATCGGCTCGTCGGTGAAGCTCATTTCCATATAGTCGAAGTTCGGGCCGCCCTCGGAGGTATCCGATTTCAGTGTGATCCGGTTGACGCCCGCTTTCAGCGGCAGCACGATGCCGCGCTGCTCCCATGTCGTCCACGCGCCCGTTGTCAGGAAGCTCTGCTTCCAGATTTTGTCGGTGCTGTCCAGCGAAACCGTCATGACGCGGTCATTCGCGGAGCCGTTTGCAATATTGAACGTGCAGAGGTAATTGCCGTCCTGCGGCGCACAGACGGAGAACGTCACGGCACTGGACGTGCTGTTGTCGAGGTTCAGATAGTCCTTATAGCTGTATCCGGCATTGGTTTCCTCATGCCAGCCGTTCAGGATTGCCTGCTCCGATGCCGCATATTTCGGATCTGCAAATGCTATTTCCTGACCGGAGATGTATTTTGCCAGCAGGACAAGATCTTCCGCGCCGACCTTGAAATCGCTGTTCATATCGGCAGCCTGGAGGATGTTGTAATCCGCGCCCGTGCCGATGATGCGCTTCATCAGCGTCAGATCCTTGGAGGTCAGCCTGCTGTCGCCGTCCAGATCGCCCTGGAGCAGCGGATCCGGTGCTGTCACGACCGGCGTCGGCTCTGTGCCGGGTGTGGTGCCGGGCGTCGTACCGGGCTCGGCGCTGCCGGAATTGATTGCGTCCGCCATGAACTTTGCAAGCACCTTTGCGCCCGAACGGTTCGGGTGCAGGCCGTCGTCCATATACATGGCGTTGACCTCATCAACGGATTTCGTCAGGCAGTAATCCTGCCACAGCTGAAACAGGTTGACGACCTCAATGTTGAGCTTCTGGCCGACCGAAGCGACCGCGCCGTTATACCAGCGGCCGGTCAGCAGCGGACTGCGCTGACAGTCGCCGTTTCTGCCCTGCTGCTGCACGAGTATTACGCGCGTGCCCTTTTTCATCGCGCGCTGGGCCATGTCGGTGAGGATTTCTGCGTACTGCTCCTCGGTTGTGTTGTTCTTGGCGTTCGTGTCGTTGATGCCGATGGACACAACATAGATGTCGCCGGGCTGGCCGTTTTTCTCGATGACCGTGAACTGCCCTGCGTCCATGAAGCCGCGGGCGCACTGGCCGGAGGTCGCCATATTCATGACCTGCCATTTGGTATTGTCGATGTAATCCGGGAGCATCTGTGCCCAGCCTGCCTGCCCGGAGGAATTCAGCGGGTAGTAGTTGCAGACGGTCGAGTCGCCGCACACCCAGATTGTCGGGTTCGTTTTCGCCTCATCCGAAATCTTCTTGATTTCCAGCGCGGAGATCGAGAACGGATAGCCCGCCTTGCCCTCGCAGGCGCAGATGTTGAGCTGACCGTCCGAAACCGGTACCTGTAAGGTGTGGTACGCGTTGTTGCCGGTCATGTTCATGATCTGGTACATGCCCTCGATTGCAACGCTGGTGCGGTTCGTATCACCGAGCCACACGGAAACCTGATACAGGCCGTTCGGGACGTCGGCGCAGAAGGTATAACCGCCGGTCGGCGTGGAATTGTTGAAGCGCACGGCATCGCTGAGCGCGCCGCCGCCGGATGCGCCGACATTCGTGACGTTTGTGCCGCCGGAGAAGCCGTAGCCTCTGCCGGCGTTGTAGCCGTCGGATGCGCTGACGCCGGTATAGCCGCCCTCAACACCGCCGCCGCCGAAATCGAATTTCCAGTAGTCGGACGCGGCCGATGCGGTCAGCGTTCCTGCGGGCAGCAGCGCGGCCAGTGCGGCTGTCACCGTGAATGAGGCCGCCGCAGCGGTCAGCTTTCTGAGAAGTTGTTTCATATTGAAACCCCCGTTTCTTTTTCTTATGATATGCAGCATATCATATCCCATACTGCTATCATACCATATAAAAAGAAAAACTGTCAAGTGGTATCGCAAAGAATGATAAGAAATCACACGAAAAAAATACAATTATACAATTTTGAAAATTGATGTATACTATGACGGACGTTCACAGTTTTCTTTCCTTTTGTTCATGAATTGTTCATTTTGTATTCAGCTTGCGTTTAAGTTTATAGGTTATACTTGATATTGAGGCTGGGAGGCCTCGTTTCAAATCCCCCAATCCCCCCTATGTTTTGTTGATTTTACTTCTCCTGGCAGCTATGCGGCACACCGCCGCATAGCTTTATTTCTGCCTGTTTGTTTTATTATGATATATCATTGAATATAAACATATCGTATAACTCGGGCGGATTATTACGCATCTGGGGCGTTCTGACTATTTTGCGGACGGCGCTTGACAGAATCGCAAAAGTATTCTATAATAATATTATCTGCTTCTGCTTGCAGAAATCAACGTACACTTTCAGGAGGTTTACAGCCATGAAAATTGAAACACAGTGCCTGCACGCAGGCTACACGCCGGGCAACGGCGACCCGCGTGTTGTGCCGATCGTCCAGAGCACAACCTACACTTTTGATTCCACCGCGCATATTGCGGCGCTGTTCGATATGCCGACGGAGCCGATCTACTCCCGCTTTGCCAATCCGACCGTGGATGCCGTTGAAAAGAAGATCGCGGCGCTGGAGGGCGGCGTTGCTGCCATGTGTACGACGAGCGGTCAGGCGGCCAGCCTGCTCTCGATTCTGAATGTCTGCAATGCTGGCGACAGCTTCATCTCCACCGGCACGATCTACGGCGGAACAGTCAATCTGTTTGCGGTCACGCTCAAGCGCTTCGGCATTGAATGCATCTTCGTCGATCAGGAGGCCTCCAGAGAGGAGCTTCAGAAGGCGATCAAGCCGAACACCCGCTGCGTGTTCGGTGAAACGCTTGCAAACCCGGCACTCTCTGTGCTGGATATCAGGAAGTTTGCAGATTTCGCCCATGACAACGGCCTGCCGCTGATCGTGGACAACACCTTCCCGACCCCGATCCTCTGCCGTCCGAAGGAATTCGGCGCGGACGTGGTCATCCATTCCACCACCAAGTACATGGACGGCCATGCGGTGCAGGGCGGCGGCGTCATCGTGGACTGCGGCACGTTCCCGTGGGACAACGGCAAGTTCCCGGAGTTCACGGAGCCGGATGAGAGCTATCACGGCGTCTGCTATGTCCGCGAGTTCGGCAATATGGCGTATATTATCAAGTGCAGAATGCAGCTGATGCGTGATTTCGGCTGCTATCCGAGCGCGACTGCCGCATTCTATCTGAACCTCGGTCTGGAAACGCTCGCCCTCCGCATGAAGCAGTACTGTGAAAATGCGCAGAAGGTCGCGGAATACCTGCTGACCCGTCCGGAGGTCGAGTCGGTCAGCTATCCGGGTCTTGCTGGCGACAAGTATCATGAGCGTGCAAAGACCTATCTGAAGGACGGATGCAGCGGTGTCATCTCGTTCGTCATCAAGGGCGGCAGAACAACCGCGATGAACTGGATGGATTCGCTGAAGCTGGCATCGAATGTGGTGCATGTTGCGGATATCCGTACCTGCGTGCTGCATCCGGCTTCTGAAACGCACCGTCAGCTGACGGATGAGCAGCTGGTCGCTGCGGGCATCAATGCGGGCATGATCCGTCTGTCCGTCGGTCTGGAAAATGTCGATGACATCATCGCGGATATCGCGCAGGCCTTTGATGCCGTAAAGTGAGAGCACGGCTCCGAATCCTTTAATATGAAACAGAACGGGCGCTTCCGAAGGCTGGAAGCGCCCGTTTCAGTATGCAGAAAAAGTGCCGTCGGCAGATTCATAACAGAGCGGAGCTTTATGATAGACCATCACGGAGTGAAACCTTTATCAGAAAGCGGAAGCGCGCATCCCTATGTTCCGGAGATGCGCGCTTTGCTGTTATTTGCTGGTCGGTTTCACAATGTCTGCCCAGCGGATCATCTTGTCTGCGACATCTTTTGCGTGTAGAAGCGGAGAATGTACTGCGCATCCTCAACACTGACCGCGCCGTCGCTGTTAATATCTGCGGCTGCAAAGTCCGCGGATGCAGGCAGTGCTGCGGTCATACCTGTAAAGATGAGGCATGCTGCGCTGATCATAGCGATCGTTTTCATGTGTTTCATTTTTATCCTGTCCTTTCATTTCAGAAGAAGATTATGTTCAACTCAACTTGTTCGGCGGCCAACCCGTACTTGGCTGCCGGTTTCATTGTAGCATAATCATGCCAAAAAGCCAAGGAAAATATTGCCTGCATTTATGAAATTTGTATGAAGAAAAGCGTCAGGCGCCTGCTGTGTGAAGCCGACGCCTGATGATGTGTTTGTTTTGCGTTCGTTCATGCACCGGAGGAGAATCAGTCAAAATCGTCGTCGTCCTGCTGCTCGGCATTGAACTGAATCAGCCGCTGTACCTCACCGTGCAGCTTGGCTGTGCGCTTCCGCGTTTCCGACGAGAGCATGTTCATATCCTCGTAGAGCGCGTCCATATCCTTGGAGAGTAGCGCGGTTTCCTCTGTCAGCCCGGCGATGGCGTCCTCCTGCTGGTCGGCAGAATCGTCCAGCTGATCCGCCCGCTCGGACAGTGCATCCAGATGCCGCTGCATTCCGCGCAGGGTATTCTGCATTTCCTGCTGCGCCTCGTCGAGCGCTGTCACGGTTTCGGAGAGCGCCTTCATTGACTCCGCGATCCGCAGCAGCTGCCCGGTCAGTCTGTTGTTCTGCTGTTCCAGTTCCCCGGCCTGCTCCTCAAGCTCTGCAATCCGCCGGATCAGATCATCCATATACATGCGCCTCCCTGCATTGGTTTCGTACTATATTGTACTATTTATATTATAGTCAATTCCATGCAGGATGTCAAGCGCTTTCCGTGTAATAATCCAGCACTCTGCGCAGACGCGTCCGCGCGCGCTTCATCGTGCGGGAAACGGTCGGGACGGTCACGCCGAATGCAGCGGCAATCGCGCGCATGGTCATCGCTTTCTGATAGTAGCACAGCAGATACTGCCGCTGGCAGTCGGTCAGCTCGGTGTCCCAGACCTTGCGCACAAGATGCAGGATCATCTGCCGCTCCTCCGGCTTTTTCTCTGCAAAAATGCTTTCGTCCGCGCTGCGGGCGAGTCTGCGGACGATTTCCGGATCGAATTCGAGTACGTCGGCCGTCACGCGGGATCTTCTCGGGGCGCGACGGGCATCAGCGGCGTTCAGTGCTGCTCCTTTGCGGCATAAATACGGATTTCCCGCATAGCGTCGGTCAGATCGAGATACTCTTCATAGAGCAGGTCGATGCGCTTTTCCAGCAGCTTCTGTCGCCGGGCGGATTCCGGTGTGCCTGCGGGATGCAGCCTCAGGGCGCGCAGTTCTTCCTTCAGCTCCTCTCTTCTTCTGCTGAGGCGCTGCACGGCGCGGGCATAGCATTGCAGCATGGCGGTGTACGGTGCGCGGCGCTCCCACGGACACTCATGGATCGTTTGCATGTGGCATACCTCCTGTCGTATGATGCGTTTTCTGATGAAAAGAACATTTGTTCTATCTCTATTGTAACATTGAAAACGGCATCTGTCAAGAGCATCCGGGGGCTGTGCGCAGAAAACTGCACACGGATAAGTTGTATTGTGCATGTCAGCACGATTTACAGGAAATTGAACGGACAACTGCTCAATTCTTGCGGCGACTTGATAGCAAAAAGCGCAAATAGTGCGGAAATGATAGAACGGTTCCGCAGGGGGCGCGGCGGATAAAACGAAAAAAACAGGCGGTTTTTTGAGCAGACAGGCAATAAAACCATATTTCTGCGGAATTGCATTGTGCAGAACATACAAAGATATATAAAACCGCAATTATTGATTAGAATTTGCTGAAATCAGCAAAAAATGCGCTAGACTTGCAAAAGAAATTGTGCTAAACTAAAGTTACAACCGGACGTGTATAGGGGGACTGTGCGCGCCGGAGACAGAAAAATCCACATTATTAATTTTTTAGGGAGGGCTAAGAATGAAACGAAAACTGTTTGGATTGGTCAGTGCGGTTGTTCTCGCAGCGACTTCTGTCCCGTCCTTTTCCGTTTTCGCGGCCGATGACCAGAAGATGGGCACCACGAACGACGGCTACGATTACGAGGCGTGGAACCAGGACTATAAAGGTCAGTGGTCAATGACACCGGGCACCGACGGCTGCTTCACCTGTAACTGGTCAGGAATTTTCAACTTCCTCGGCCGTATGGGCAAGCGCTTCTCTGAGAAGAAGAGCTACAAGCAGTGGGGCGATGTCGAACTGGACTATGAAGTCACGATCAACCCGCGCGGCAACGTGTACATGTGTGTGTACGGCTGGACCCAGTCACCGCTCGTCGAGTATTATATCGTCGAAGGCTGGGGCTCCTGGAGACCGCCAGGGGGACAGGGCGGCAAGGGCTCTATTAACA
Organism: Oscillospiraceae bacterium; assembly: GCA_016281125.1. Classification (GTDB taxonomy): domain Bacteria; phylum Bacillota; class Clostridia; order Oscillospirales; family Ruminococcaceae; genus Firm-04. The sequence goes on from JAEEIA010000085.1 coordinate 44,123, forward strand.
TTGACGGTAAGGGCTATGACGTCTATGAATCCACCCGTACCAATCAGCCTTCGATCGAAGGCACCAAGACGTTCCAGCAGTACTGGAGCGTTGCGCAGTCCAGCTGCATGAGCCAGAACCGTGACAATAAGTGCTCCGGCACGATCTCCATTTCCAAGCACTTCGCTGCATGGGATCAGAAGGGCATGAACATGTCCGGTACCCTCTACGAAGTCGCTCTGAACATGGAAGGCTACGGCGGCGGCAGCGGCGATTCCTCCGCAAACTGCACGATCACCAAGAACGCGCTCTACATCAACGGCGTTGACCCGAAGGGCAGAACCAGATCCGGCGGCACCGGCACACAGACGCCGACTCCGTCCACCACTGAAGCTCCTTCACAGCCGGTCGAACCGGGTGAGGGCGGCTACTACATGAAGGACACCTTCGAGTCCGGCACCGGCAACTGGTCCGCACGCGGCACTGCAACGGTCGCAAAGGAGAGCAGCAATGTCTGCGAAGGCAGCGGCGCTCTGGCCATCTCCAGCAGAAGCGAAGAGTGGTGCGGCGCAGGCGTGAAGCTCAATACCGCAACCTATGTTCCGGGCAATGCTTACAGCTTCAACTGTGCTGTGATGCAGAATTCCACCAGCTCCACCGACTTCAAGCTCTCGCTTGAGTATGTTGACTCCAGCGGATCCAAGAAGTATGCGGATATTGCAAAGGGCACCGGCAAGAGCGGCGAGTGGATTAAGCTCAGCAACACCTCTTACACGATCCCGGCAGGCGCATCCGATCTGCTTCTCTATGTTGAAACTGAGTCCGGCACTGTTGATTTCTATCTCGACTCTGCTTCCATCAAGAAGGACGGCATGAGCGAGGACATCAACGTCAGCGGCGGCAAGTCCAACACTGACACTCCGCCGACCACCACGCAGGGCGGCCAGGTTTCTCCTCCTTCCGGCGGCGAGGGCGGCTACAAGGCACACCAGAACAACGATTACACCTACACCAAGGGCGGCACCGGCTTCAAGGATATCATGGGCCCGTACTTCCGTCTTGGCACTTCCGTCAGCGGCATGGAAATCAATGACCGTTCCGCTCAGGAATTCATCAAGAAGAATTACAACTCGATCACCTGCGAAAACGAAATGAAGCCTGACCAGATCATCAAGGGCATCAACGGCTCCAGCGTCAATGTCGATATCGGCAGCGCAGCCGGTCAGCTGAAGTTCGCAGAGCAGAACGGCATCGGCGTCCGCGGCCATACGTTCATCTGGCACAGCCAGACTCCGAGCGGCATGTACCAGGGCGACAAGGCAACTTCTGATGCACGTATCGAAAACTTCATCAAGCAGACCTTCGAGCAGCTCCAGTCCAAGTATCCGAACCTGAAGCTCTATGCATACGACGTCTGCAACGAGGTCTTCAAGAACGACGGCGGCGGCCTCCGTGTCAAGAACGGCGGCGCGAACGATACTTCTCAGTGGACCAATATCTACGGCGAGAACAACAACGGCCACATCATCGCCGGCTTCAAGGCAGCAAGAAAGTATGCTCCGAAGACCTGTAAGCTGTACCTGAATGACTACAACGAGTATGTGCCTGCAAAGTGCGAAAACCTTTGCGACATGGCAAAGCAGATCATGAAGGAAGGCGACCTGATTGACGGTATCGGCATGCAGTCTCACCTGGATGCAAAGTATCCGGATAAGACCACATACGAAGATGCAATCAAGAAGTTCATCGCGCTCGGTCTGGACGTTCAGATCACTGAGCTCGACATCACCAACAATATCAACGATTCCAACAAGCAGCGTCAGCTGTGGAAGGATGTCTTCACTGTGGCTATGACCTACTCTGATCACATCTCCAGCCTGACCATGTGGGGTACCTACGACCAGAGAAGCTGGCGTGCAAGCCAGGGCGGTCCGCTGCTCTTCACCGGCTATGATCAGCCGAAGGCAGCTTACAACGACGTCATCGCGCTCGCATCCCAGATCACTCCGGCTCCGGATACCACCGCAGCTCCGGCAACCACCACGACTACCACCACCACGACCGTCACCACTCCGGCTCCGGAAACCACTCCGGCTCCTGTTGTTACCACAGCAGCTCCGACGGTGAAGCCGACCATGATCGGTGATGTCACGCTGGACGGCAGTATTGATGTTTCCGACGCAGTTCTCCTCGCAAGATACCTGAACTCCGATGCAAATGCAAAGGTGAAGGACGCTGGTCTTGCCAATGCAGATGCTGACAAGAACGGCAAGGTTGAAGGCGAAGACATCAACAGAATTCTGATGTACATTGCAAAGATCATTGATCTGTAAGCAATGCAGATAGGCTAGTAGATTATACGAAGCCTTGTCAATTCTAACAAAACAGGGTATGGCTTCGGTCATACCCTGTTTTACAATTCACATCGTACAAGGAGGCAGTAACAATGCAGTATCAGATTATCGGACAGACCGTTCCGGCCGTTGAAATGACACTTATGGCAGGTGAATCCGTTTTTACGCAGTCCGGCGGCATGATCTGGCAGACGCCCGGCATTCAGATGACTTCAAATGCGCGCGGCGGCCTTGCAAAGAGCATCGGCAGAAAGCTGGCGGGCGAATCGCTGTTTATGACGAACTACACCGCGCAGGCAGACAATGTCAAAATTGCGTTCGGTGCGACCGTTCCGGGATGCATCGTGCCGGTGAATGTCGGCGCGACGCCAATCATCTGTCAGAAGGGCGCATTCCTTTGCGCGGAGCAGAGCGTGCAGCTGGATGTCACACTGACCAAAAAAATCGCAGCAGGATTCTTCGGCGGCGAGGGCTTCATTTTGCAGAAGCTCTCCGGTTCGGGTATGGCATTCCTGGAGATTGACGGCGACATGGTCACCTATGATCTGGCAGCGGGTGCGGAAATGCTGATTGATACCGGCAATGTTGTTGCCTTTGAACAGACTGTCAACTATGAGATTACGACCGTCAAGGGGCTGACCAATGTGCTGTTCGGCGGCGAGGGACTGTTCCTGACAAAGCTGACCGGCCCTGGACGGATCATTCTCCAGACACAGAATTTCAATGATTTTGCAGGCAAGATCATCGCAAGAGTGCCGCGCAGCTGAATACACTTGAAAGCGGACGGATCCATGCAGCTTCGTCCGCTTTTGTGCATTATGTTTCTGATGTTTTTTCATGAAACTGCACGGTTTTTTGTTGACATGCCGCGCCGAAATATGATACAATAAAACAGATGAGCCGGGGGGCTTTTCCGATCAATGACCGACTGAACATTTCAACAATTTTAATCAGGAGGGAATGACATGAAAAAGAGATTATTCGGGATTCTGACTGCTGCCGTGCTTGCAGCATCGTCTGTTCCGACCTTCTTTGTATCCGCGGCAGACCAGGAATACAGGAAGGATTTTGAGGACGGTACCTATGTTGAGGGCTGGAACCGTGCCTATATCGGGACGCTTGATATTCAGGCAGCCGAAAACGGCGGCTTTACTGCTGAATGGAATGATACAGTGAGTACGGTTGTTTTAAGCGGAAAGTCATTTGACAAGACGAAAACGCTCTCAGAGCTCGACGGCCTGAAGGTTTCCTATGAGGCAGAGCTTGAAACCACGCAGCTCAAATACTACGGCATCGAGGGCTGGAGTCTGGAACCGAAGGCAGCTTTCTATGTAATCGAAGGCTGGCAGGGCGAGGTTCCGTTCCCGCATCCCGGCGCACGTTCGTTTTTGGAGAAGCCGGAGGTCGTTCGCACTGTTGAGATCGACGGCGTACAGTACGACCTTTATATGACGGAGTATATTCAGGAGCAGATCACGATCAGCGGTGATGTTGTGAAATTTCCGCAGTACTGGAGCGTCCGGCACGAGAATGCGTACTCGGGCAGCGGCAAGCAGACCTGCAAGGGTACGATTTCACTGGGCGAGCATTTCCGTGCGTGGGGCTCGCTTGGCGCAGAGCTCGGACGGCTGCCGCTTTCAGATGCTGCCTTTGAGATCGAAACGCTGGCGCAGAATGAAGAGAAATGCACAGGCAGCTGCAATGTTTCCAGTGTGCAGTTTGAAACCGTGCAGAAGGAACAGCCTGCGCAGGGCACGGTTCTTCTGAAAACAGACGACAATCATCGTTTCGTAGAGGGCTGGAACGACGGTGGTATCGGCACGTATACCTGCAAGGAGCAGGATGACGGCAGCCTGACTGCGGCTTGGGAGAAGATTGAGTCCTGCATGACGCTCAGCGGCCTTCGGTATGACACGGCGGTGGATTTCCCCGAAAAGCTCCAATTCTCCTATGAAACGGAAATCGAAGCCGATGGCATCTGCTACTACGGCATGGAAGGCTGGCTCAGCAATCCGACGGCGGAGTTTCTGGTCGTGGAAGGCTGGAACGGCTGGAAGCCGATGAGTGATGAAACGCCGCTGACAACCGTGACGATCGACGGCAATGAATACGATGTGTATCTGAAAAATCTCCAGCAGTTCGATTCCGGCATGACCGCGGGTTCTCCGCTGTTCTCGCTCTGGAGCGTCCGGAAGGAAAACACGTTCAAGGCCGGCGAAAAGGTTGTGTACAAGGGAACGGTTTCGCTGGATGCGCATTTCCGTGCATGGACCGATGCGGTCAAAAAGTATAATCTGAATAACAGCAAGCTCGTGCAGGCTGCCGTCAGTGCGGACGGCTGGGGCGGCTCGGAACGGAATGCGTCCGGTTCCTGCAAGATTGCAAAGCCGGTCATCACGATCAGCAGCGGATCGCAGACCGGTACGTTCTGGACGCCGCGTCCCGATGATTCCTATTCCTACGATCCGGACGGCGACGGCCTGAAAGACATTTTCGGCCCGTATTTCCGCATGGGTACCCATGAAAGCCAGTATCTGATCAAGGATGAGGCGCGGCAGCAGTTCGTGCTGAAAAACTTTAACGCGCTGACCTGTGAGAACGAGATGAAGCCGGAGCAGATCATCAAAAAGATCGACGGAACAAATGTGACGGTTGATCTGAAAGCTGCCGATCCGATTCTGAAATTTGCAGAAGAAAACAAGATCGGCGTGCGTGGCGGCCCGTTCCTGTGGTATTCCCAGACGCCGGATCTGATGTTCAGCGGTACGCCGGAGGAATCTGATCTGCGCATTGAGAGCTTTATCAAAAATACCTTTGCGCAGCTGGCGGAGAAGTATCCGACGCTGAATCTGTATGCATTTGACGTTGCGGCTGAGATGTTCCGGAACGACGGCGGCGGACTGCGCACAATGCAGGGCAGCCCCAATGATATTTCCAAATGGGCGGATGTTTACGGCGAAGGCAACGATGCATTCATCATCAATGCATTCAAGTCTGCAAGAAAGTATGCCCCGGCCAAGACCAGGCTGTATCTGACGGATTACAACGAGTGGATGCCGGAAAAGACCGCGGACATCTGCAAGCTGGCCAAAAAGATCATGGCAGAGGGCGATTACATCGACGGCATCGGGCTGGAGGGATATATCCCTACTGCACAGGGCGGACACCCGACTGCGGAGGAATACGAATCTGCGTTAAAGCAGTATGCAGCACTCGGTCTGGATATTCAGATCACGGAGCTGTATGTCTATCCGGCAAAGAGCGACTATACGGGCGTCAATACTGCGACGCGGCAGGCCTGGAAGGACGTATTCACACTGCTGCTGAAATACGCCGACTGCATTTCAGGCGTCACGATGCGTCAGCCGATCAAGGGCAGCGCATGGGATGAAATGCCGGGCGGCCTGTTTGACAATACGAAATCCAGTGAAACGGGTTATAAGACACTTCCGGCATATGATGATGTGACTGCATTGGCAGGCAAGGTCGCGCCGCTTTCCAAGGCGGAACTGACCGGCACTGTCAATCCGGAAACCACAACAACGCTGCCGGAAACCACAACAGCAACGGCTCCGGAAAACCGTACCGGCGACGCGACCTGTGACGGCAGCGTGGACGTTGCGGATGCCGTGCTGATTCTGCGCTATGCCATTGCGGATGCGGATGCAAAGATCACGGATCAGGGCGTGAAAAACGGCGACGTGAACGCCAGCGGCCAGACCGATTCCGAGGATGCCGCACTGGTTTTACAGTATATTGCAAAAAAGACGACATTCTGAAAGGGCGGACAAATATGAAAAGACGGATTTTCGGACTGCTGACTGCCGCGGTGATCGCGGCATCAGCCGTCCCGGGACATCAATGCTTTACCGCAAAAGCTGCGTTTTCGGCGGATAAGCAGGAGCAAAGCAACGCAAGAGGCTGGAACGCTGACCGGATCGGCACATATCTGCTGAACCCGGAACAGGACGGCTCCGTCAGCTGTACCTGGGACGGCATCCGGGAATGCTATTTCGGGAACAGCTGCTTCCGGGATGACAATGCGCTGAACGGGGAAATTCCGGTTTCGGATCTCACGGAGGCGGTCTTTTCCTATCAGGCGGAGCTGGAGGCAGAGGGGCTGTGCTATTACGGCGTGACCGGTTATACCACGTTGCCGCTGAGTGAATTTTACATTATCGACGGCTGGACAACATGGCAGCCGCCTGGCAGCAATTATGAGCCGCTGAAAACTGTGAAGATCGGCGGTGCAACGTATAACATTTATCAGACAAAGCGGGAATCCTGGGCGGATCTGGATCACTCTTATTATCCGGTCTACTGGAGCGTCCGGCAGGAGAATACCTATCAGGCCGGTGAGAAGAACACGCTTTCCGGTACTGTCCCGCTGACGGAGCATATCAAGGCATGGACGGAGCTGGAAAACGGGTTGGATCCGGATGCAGTTTTCCGCGACCTGTATTTTGTTCTGGAGGCATACGGCCTTGAAAATCAGACGGCAGCCGGCACATGCAGCATCAGCGCGCCGGAATGCACGCTGCGGCAGAAATCCGGGAAACCGGTCGCAGAAGGCGGGCATTCCCGCGAAGAAGGGCTGAAAGACCTGTTCAAGCCGTATTTTCTGCTCGGCGCAGAGCCTGCGGAAAATCTGTTCAGCAGTCAGCCGGAATACCGGGACGTATGCAGCAAGGATTTCGATGCGGTGACGTTCCGCAATGCACTGAATCCGATGTGGACTGTCAAGGACGTTTCCGGATCGGACGCAGTGATGGATTTCTCCGGCTCACTCCTGGATACGGACAGCATCCTTTCCGAAGCGGAACGCGGCGGGCATGCAGTCTGCGGCAGCGCGCTGCTGTCCGATGCGCGCATGATCCCGGAAATGTATGACTGTACGCCGGAGGAGGGCATTGCACGCATTGAGAGCATCATCCGGCAGACCTTTGCGTTTCTTGCGGAAAAGCATCCGGATCTGAAACTGTATGCATACAATGTCTGCGGCGGCCTGACCGGCCAAAAGACGGATGACAGCTGGTACGGCGCATTCGGCGAGGATGACGGCTTTATCGTGAAGGCGTATCAGTTTGCAAGACAGTATGCACCGGAAGGCTGCAAGCTGTATCTCTGTGATACGCTTGGGGACAGGGACGTTTTTGCGGTCGCTGAAAAGATCATGCAGGCGGGCGATTATCTCGACGGCATTGCGCTCTCTGCATCGTATCAGAACGAATTTCCTGCGGACGAACTGGAAGCGAAGATCAAACGGTGCATCGCACTCGGTCTGGATGTACAGATCACGGATGTCGCGTTCAGCAAGGTACAGGATTATGAAGCAGAGGAAACCGGCGATCTCTGGGTACAGTTTTTCAGGCTGGCGATGCAGTATGCAGATCACATTTCTGCTGTGACGCTTGCAAAGCCGATTGATAATCCGAGTATGAACGATGAGATATCAAGCGGTCTGTATGACTGCGTATACGCAAACGGCGGGAGCACACTGAAAATTGAACCGCATCCGTGCTATCACGACATCATTCAGATGATGCAGCAGCTGCCGGAGCAAAAATCGCTGACGGGCGATGCGACCTGTGACGGCGCCGTGGACGTTGCGGATGCCGTGCTGATTCTGCGCTATGCCATTGCGGATGCAGAGGCGAAGATCACGGATCAGGGCGTGAAAAACGGCGACGCGGACAAGAACGGCCAGACCGATGCCGACGATGCCGCACTGGTTTTACAGTATATTGCCAAAAAGACGACATTCTGAAAGGAAAGACAGATATGAAAAAACGTTTTTTCGGACTGCTGACTGCCGCGGTGATCGCGGCAGCGGCAGTGCCTGTGATGCATGTTTCCGCTGCGGATACGGAATATGAATATCGGCATGAGGACGGCACATTTGAATACGGCTGGAACTACAACGGTCAGGGCAGATATGATTTCTGGAGAGAAGAGAACGGTTCCGTTTACGGTTCCTGGGAGGGCATCAGTTCTTGTCTTTTTCAGAAGGGTATTCGGTTCCCGGAACCGGTGCATCCGGAGCAGGACAGTCTTCGCGTTACGTACAATGCGGAGCTGATAGCAAACGGTACGTGCAGTTACGGCATTCACGGCTTTTCCGGCGGTGATTATACCGTGGACAGCTATCCGATCGAGTTTTATGTGATCGAAGGCTGGAACGAATGGGAATTACCCGCAGGGGCGCAGGCAAAGGGCACTGTGACTGTCGGAGATCAATGCTATGATCTGTATGAATCATTCCATACGATTCAGACGGGAATTGAACGGAACTACGGCTATATGCAGTATTGGAGTGTTCGGCAGAATAATGCTTTTGAACCAAGGACACTGAATCCTTGTGCGGGCACTGTCGCATTGGATGAGCATATCCGGGCGTGGCAGAGCCTGGGCGCACAGTTTGACAAATATGCTGTTGCACAGGTGTATTTTGAAGCGGAAGCGGTCGGGGAATCGGAAGGCGATGCGAATGGAAGCTGTTCGATCATGGATGTGGATGTGACGTTCACGGAGCCTGTTGCGGCGGAAGCTGTGACCGGTGATGCGACCTGTGACGGCACTGTGGACGTTGCGGATGCTGTGCTGATCCTGCGCTATGCCATTGCGGATGCGGAGGCGAAGATCACGGATCAGGGCGTGAAAAACGGTGACGTGAACGCCAGCGGCCAGACCGATGCCGACGATGCCGCGCTGGTTCTGCAATTCATCGCAAGGAAGATCACATTCTGACGCAGTGACGGAAAGAATCAAACGATTCTGCTGCATTTTACGGTGAAAAGGTCATTCCGGACTCCCATCCGGAATGACCGATTTTCAAGGGGGGATTTCATGAAGCTACGGCGATTCGGGGTACTGTGTGCAGCTGTGTTCGCTGCTTCCTCTTTCCCGGGGGAGGCGGCGTCGGGCTGGGAAAAAATTGAGGAACAGCATGACGATGCGGACGGTATCTGCCGCGAGTACATTGAGCAGGGCAGCATCGGCATGCATCAGCTGACGCTTGCGCCGGGCGGTGCGTTTTCCGTGGAGTGGGACGGCTGCTATGCGTATGCGGTTGATGTGTGCAGAGCCTTTCCGACGCTTCCGAAATGGACACAGTATTCTTCGTTCTCGATTGAGTATGAAGCGGATGTGTTTGTGGAGGGCAACGCCTTTTTCGGTGCGCACGGCTGGATGAAGGATACGCTGACAGAGTTTTTTGTGGTCGAGGGCTGGGGCACATGGCGGCCGCCGGGTTCGGCGAATACCACAAAGACAATCACCGTGAACGGCTCTCAGTACGGGCTGTACAAAACGCTCAGAGTCAATCAGCCTTCCATCGAAGGGGTGCAAACCTATCCGCAGCTGTGGAGTGTGCGGATGAACAGCGCGTTCAGGAGCGGCAAGCAGAGCAACATCCGCAGCACGATTGATATGCGGGAGCATCTGCGTGCGTGGTCATCGTGCGGATACATTACCGGAACTGAAAAAATGGAATCATGCGGCCTGTATCTGGATACCTTCGGCGGCCTGTCCGCGGATTCAAAGGGTTCGCTGCAAATCAAACAGTTCCGGATGGGAAGCGATTATTCGGGCACGGCAGCCGGACCGCCGGAGGAGAAGCCGAAGCAGGGCGCCGATGAAAACGGCGTGGTCTTTCGTCTGGGCTTTGAGGATGATGAACCGCCGGTTACGTTTATGTCAACGTGCGTTCTGATGCCCGATTCGGCATATTATGCGGAAGGCACACAGTCTATGTATGTGAGCGACCGTGCGGAATGCTGGGACGGCCTGTCTGTTTCGCTGGCGCCCTATGCCTTGCAGCCGGGCGGGGACTATATGCTTCAGGCCGCTGTGCTTCCGAATTGCGATGTGGCTGATACCTTCCGCATTGTACTGGGATATGAGGATGCAGACGGTGAGCCGCAGTTTGTGACGGTCGCGGAACGGCTGTGCCGGGACTGGCAATGGTCAGAGCTTTGCGGGGTGTTTACCATGCCGGATTTGCCCGACGGGGTAGATCCGAACCGGTACACGGATAAAATGTACGTGTTTATTGAGTCTGACGGGGTGGATAATTACTATGCGGACTGCTTTACGCTTGCAGAAGCGGATGCGGAGATCTGGATAGATTTGTCCGATGCCTATCCGCCGCCGACACCGGCGGATACATCCCCTGCGCCTGCGGAAACGACTGAGCGGGAGCCCGGAATCACAACGGCTGTCTATCCGATGGTGACGACCATGCCGATGATGACAACCGGGCCCGGTGCAGTGACAAGTGCGCCCGGTGCGGTGACAAGTGCGCCCGGTGCGGTGACAAGTGCGCCCGGTGCGGTGACAAGTGCGCCCGGTGCAGTGACCACAGAGCCCGGAATGATGACGGCGCCCCCTCCGCCGATGACGGCGGAACCGCCGACCACGACGACAGAACAGGAGATGCAGGTGACAACCTGCGGCACGGCAGAACCGCCGACAACAACGGAATATGAACCGCAGACATCGCCTGCACCGTCTGACTCGTCCTGGGTGGATTATCCCGCACGGGATGACAGCCAGCCATACCGGCAGAAGCAGAACAAGGATTACGGCTATCTGGCGGGCGGCAGCGGCTTCAAGGATCTGCTCGGGCCGTATTTCCGCATCGGCGGCACGCTGAATGCCACGGCAGCAGCAGATGCCAGAGTGCGCGATTTCTATCAGCAGCATTTCAATTCGGTGACCTGTGAAAGCGAGATGAATCCCGCTTCGCTGATCAGCAGCATCAGCGGCACGGATGTGGCTGTCGATCTGCATGCAGCCGAACGGATCCTGCAATTTGCAGAGCAGAACGGCATCGGCGTCCGGGGACATGCCTTCCTCTGGAACAGTCAGACACCGGAGGAAATGTTTGCAGGTACGCCGGAGGAATCCGATGCACGCATTGCGTGCTTTATTGAGAAAACCTTTACACAGCTGCGGGACGAATATCCGGATCTTAAGCTGTATGCATATGACGTATGCGACGGGATGCTCCGGAACGATGGCAGCGGCCTGCGCGGACAGGATGGCGCCGCGGGCGACACGTCCCCCTGGGCTGCGGTCTACGGCGATGACAACAGCGATTTCATCGTGGAGGCGTTCCGGACGGCGAGGGAATATGCGCCCGACGACTGCAGGCTGTTCCTGAGCGAGGACAACGAATACCGCCCGGCTAAGACAGAAACAATCTGCAATCTGGCCAGACGGATCATGCGGGAGGGTGATTACATCGACGGCATCGGAATGCAGTCGCATCTGAATGTGAACGAGCCGAATAAAACGGCATATGAATCTGCGTTCAAGAAAATCGCGGCGCTCGGTCTGGATATTCAGATCACCGAGCTGGAAATCACCGGCACAAAGCAGGACGCAGCAAAGCAGCGCAGACTGTGGAAGGATGTGTTCAGCGTCGCAATGACCTATGCGGATCAGATTTCCTCTGTGACGCTTCGGAATCCGCTGAATGCATATGCCCGGATGTCGGATTCGGTGCAGAATTCGCTGTTTTCGGAGGATATGCAGCCAATCCGCGCGTATTATGATATTCTGGATCTGACGGACGAGATCGAACCGCCTGTGATGACGGAGCGTCTGCCGGATAAGCCGTCGAATCCGTATCTGATGATGACAGAGCCGGAAGAGCAGGAGCTGCTGCCCGGTGATGCGGATTGCAGCGGCACGGTTGATATTGCGGATGTCGTGCTGATTCTGCGCTATGTCAACGGGGATCGGGAGGCGAAGATCACGGATCAGGGGCTGCGGAACGCCAATGTCAACGGCGACGCCCAGACCGATGTCATGGATGCGGTGAGGGTGCTCAGAATGACCGCGAAAAAGGAAAATATCGGCAGATCCATTAAGTCAGATGAATAAGTGAAAAGGCGCCGGCTGTTTCAGTCGGCGCCCTCATTTTTCATCCATCGAAGATTCCGCTTTATTCGATCCCGATAAGCTCGTATCCGGCGTCAGCGATGACGGCGCGGAAGTCCTCCTCCAGAATCGGCGCTGCGGTTTCCACAACGGCCTTTGCCTCCTCATGACTGACGGACACGACGGTCACGCCCTCCATCTGCCCGAGCGCTTTGCGGACATGTGCCTCACAGTGCGGGCACATCATGCCCTTGATCAGAAGTGTTGCTGCCATAATCTCTACGGCTCCTTTCTCGTTATTTCCGGCAGGAACCGCAGTCAGCGGTTCTGCTTTTTCCGGCTTGAACAGGTTCAGGCGCAGCGCGTTTGTCACAACGCAGAAGCTGGACAGGCTCATAGCGGCTGCCCCGAACATCGGGCTGAGCGTCAGTCCGAACGGCACCAGCACGCCCGCTGCCAGCGGAATGCCGATCACATTGTAGAAAAACGCCCAGAACAGGTTTTCGCGGATATTTTTCAGTGTTTTGCGGCTCAGCCGGAGCGCGTTGAGCGCGTCGGTCAGGCTGCTCTGCATCAGCACGACGTCCGCTGCGTCAATCGCAACGTCTGTGCCCGCGCCGATTGCCATGCCGATGTCCGCGCGGGTGAGCGCAGGCGCATCATTGATGCCGTCGCCGATCATGCAGACCTTGCCTTTTTCGGAGAGTTCGCGGATAACCTGCTCCTTGCCCTCCGGCAGGACATTTGCAATGATGCGGTCAACGCCCGCTTCTCTGCCGATGGCGGCAGCGGTGCGTTCGTTGTCACCGGTCAGCAGGACAACCTCCGTGCCGAGTGCTTTCAGCTTTGCGATGGCGTCTGCGCTGTCCGGCTTGATGACGTCCGCTGCGGCGATCATGCCGGTGAGGACGCCGTTCCTGAGAAAGAACAGCGGCGTCCTGCCCGCTTCGGAGAGCGCTTTCGCTTTTTCACGCATATCTGCGGGGATTTCGGTGTGCTGTGCAGCGGTTTCCTCCTTGCAGCCGAGCAGGGGAGTCCCGTTCAGCTTTGCGGTGACGCCGCTGCCGGTCAGTGCGGAAAACTCCGTGACGGCAGGTGCATGAATGCCTGCCTGTTCCGCCGCCTGCATGACGGCCTTTGCCAGCGGATGTTCGCTGTGCTGTTCCAGCGCGGCAGCCTCGGTCAGCAGCTGCGTGCGGGAGATGCCGTCGGCCGGAATAATATCCGTGACATGCGGCTGCCCTGCAGTGACTGTTCCGGTCTTGTCCAGCGCGACCACGCGGATCCGCCCGGTTTCCTCCAGCGCCGCAGCGTTTTTGAACAGGATGCCGCATTTCGCGCCGACGCCGCTGCCGACCATAATCGCAACGGGCGTGGCCAGTCCGAGCGAGCACGGGCAGCTGATGACCAGCACGGAAACCGCTCTGGCCAGCGCAAACCCGGCGGTCTGCCCGAGCAGCATCCAGACGAGAAATGTGACCGCCGCGACCGCCATGACCGCAGGAACGAAAATTCCCGCGACTTTGTCGGCGGTTTTTGCAATCGGCGCCTTGGACGCGGCGGCGTCGCTGACCATGCGTATGATCTGTGACAGCGCGGTATCCTCCCCGATGCGCGTCGCCTCACAGCGGAGATAGCCGGAGCGGTTGATCGTGCCTGCGGTTACGGGATCGCCCGCGGTCTTGTCAACCGGAAGGCTCTCGCCGGTCAGCGCGGATTCATCGACCGCGCCGCTGCCCTCCCGCACGATGCCGTCCGCAGGAATCTGCGCGCCGGGGTGTACGGCAAACAGCATACCCTGCCGCACGGCGCTGACGGGCACCTCGCGCTCTGTGCCGTTCTCGATGATGACGGCGGTCTGCGGTGCCAGCTGCATGAGGCTTTGCAGCGCGTCGGTTGTTTTGCCCTTGGCGCGAGCCTCCAGCGTTTTGCCGACGGTGATCAGCGTCAGAATCATTGCCGCGGACTCAAAATAAAACTGCTCTGCGTATGCCGAAACTGCGGCGGCATCGCCGCGGAGCTGTGCGCCGGACATCGCAAACAGTATGCAGACGCTCCACAGAAAGGACACGGCCGCGCCGCATGCGACCAGCGTATCCATATTCGGCGCACGCTTGATGGCCGCGCGGAATCCGCTGATAAAAAACTGCTGGTTGATCACCATGACGATGCCGGTCAGGAGCAGCTGCATCAATCCGAGTGCGACAGGGTTCTCTGCGAGGAACGCAGGCAGGGGCGCGCCGAGCATATGATGCCCCATGGTGCAGTACATCAGCACCGGCAGTACGATGAGCGAGGCAATCAGCCTTCGCTTCAGCTTCGGCGTTTCGGTATCTCTGAGCGGCGGTTCAGCGGCTTTTGCGCCGCTGCCGGATTGCAGCGCAGCGCCGTATCCGGCTGCCGTGACTGCCGCAATGACGGCTTCGGGCGCTGCTTCGCCGGAAACCTGCATGGAATTGGTCAGCAGACTGACGGCGCAGCTCTGAACGCCGTCCACGGCATTGACCGCCTTTTCGACGCGCGCAGAGCAGGCGGCGCAACTCATGCCTGTGACCTGATATTTCGTGTCCATAGACCGCCTCCTTTTCTATGAAAGTATACCCGTTCGGTGCGCGGTTATTTCATCAGCTTCCGGAGCAGCTCCGTCAGTTCATCAACGGCGCCGTCATCCCCGCTGCGGATATCCCGTACCACGCAGGAATGCAGATGCCGTGCGAGCAGATCCCGGTTGAATGCATTGAGCGCCGCGTTCACGGCTGTGGACTGCGTCAGAATATCGGCACAGTAGGCATCCTCCTCCAGCATTCTTTGCAGGCCGCGCACCTGTCCTTCAATCCGTTTCAGACGGTTCATCAGCAGCCTTCGCTCCGCTTCGGAGCGTTCTGTTTTTTTGCCGCTGCAATGCGGACATCGCTGTTCTGACATATGTTTTCCCTCCCGTATCCGGCTTCTGGAAAATACCCCCCACCGGTATTTATATGATACCATATCTTCGCAGATTTGTCAAGCCTGCATGACAAATGTCATTTCCGAAAGTGACTGCGGACACTGGCAGGCGCCGCCGTTTTCCGGTATAATCATATCAGAACAGCAAGGAGGTACGGATATGAACAATCCCGTTGTCAAAATCGAAAACCTGGTCAAGCGTTACGGCGATCTGGTCGCGCTCGACCATTTCAGCTTAGAGATCCGCGAGGGCGAGATCTTCGGTCTGCTCGGCCCGAACGGTTCCGGCAAGACCACGACAATCAACTGTTTACTGTCGCTGCTGTCCTACGACAAGGGCGATATTGCGGTGTTCGGGCAGAAGATGACGCCGTCATCCTACGACATCAAAAAAGAAATCGGCGTGATCATGCAGAATGTCGCAGTCTTTGACGAGCTGAATGTCTACGAAAACATCGACTACTTCTGCGGGCTGTATATCCGCGACAAGGCGCAGCGGCGGCAGTATGTGGATGAGGCCGTGCAGTTTGTCGGGCTGGAGGATTTTCTGAAATTCCGCCCGAAGAAGCTCTCCGGCGGTCTGCTGCGCCGCCTGAATATTGCGTGCGGCATTGCGCATAAGCCGAAGCTGATTATTCTGGATGAGCCGACTGTCGCGGTGGATCCGCAGAGCCGGAACCGGATTCTGGAGGGGATTCAGACGCTGAACCGGAACGGTGCGACCGTGATCTACACCTCGCATTATATGGAGGAGGTCGAGCAGATCTGTACGCGCATTGCAATCATGGACAAGGGCAGGAAGATTGCAGAGGGCACCAAGGATGAGCTGAAGCGCATGATCCGCAACACCGAAACCGTCACAATCGAGGTTCTGGAGCTGGATGAAGCCGTCCGCGCAGAGATCGCGGCGCTTCCGCATGTATACGAAACCGTGTTCGACGGCAAAACGCTGACGGTATGCTGCTCCGGCGGAAAGCACAACCTGATCCGCATTCTCGGCGTGCTCCAGGCACATGCGGTCAGCTTCGGACGGGTATATTCCGAGCTTCCGACGCTCAATGACGTCTTTCTGGAAATCACCGGCACCGCGCTGCGCGATAAGGAGGAATGACCATGTTCCTGCACTGCCTGATTTACGAGCTGAAAACCTGTCTGCGCGCCAAGGATCTGATTATCTGGCTGCTGCTGTTCCCGATTGTACTCGGGACACTGTTCAAGGTTGCGTTCGGCTCGCTGTATGAAAAGAATACGCTGTTCCGCACAATTCCCGCTGCTGTTGTGGAGCAGTCCGCGGAGAGTATGCTCCGGACGGCCGCAGATGCCGTTTCTGAAGGCGAAAACCCGCTGCTTTCCGTCACCTATACCGATGAAGCAACCGCACTGGAGATGCTGGAGCAGAAGGAGATCAAGGGCATTCTGTATGCTGGCGATACCGTCACGCTGACGGTCGGCGGCTCCGGCATTCAGGAGTCCATGCTCAGAGCTTTTGCGGAGCAGTACAACCGGTATGAATCCGTCATCCGCAGCACGGCGCAGCAAAACCCGCAGAAGCTGCCGCAGGTGATGGCGGCGCTCTCCGGTGAGGTTTCCGCAAGCAGCAGAATATCGCTGACGGAGGGCAATCCGGATCCGTTTATTCAGTATTTTTACAATCTGATTGCGATGGTTGCGATGTTCGGCGCGGTTACCGGCCTGCACATTGTTTCAGACTATCAGGCGAATATGTCCGCACTCGGCGCAAGACGGTGCTGCTCGCCGGTGCGGCGCGCGGTCAGCCTGAGTGCCGCCATGACCGGAAGCTGCCTTGCACAGTCGGTCTGCATGATCACCTGCGTGTCGTTTCTGGCCTTTCTCCTGCGGATTGATTTCGGCAGCAGACTCCCGCTGGTTTACGCTGCGGCCATTCTCGGCGGCTGGACGGGTGTCGCAATCGGCTTCTGCATCGGCGCCGCAACCAGGTTCAGCAGCAACGTAAAAACGGGTATCACGATGGTGTTTTCCATGGCCTGCTGCTTTCTGAGCGGCCTGATGATCGGCAACATCAAAGCGGTCATCGCGGAAAAGGCGCCGTGGTTCAATCAGATCAACCCGGTCGCGGTCATTTCGGACAGCTTTTACTGCCTGAACCTGTACAGCGATTACCGCCGGTTCTGCGTCAAGATCCTCACGATGCTGATCATGACGGTTGTCTGCACGGTGATCGGTATTATCCTTTCGGGGAGGAAACAGTATGCAAGTATTTAAGACATATCTCAAGATCTTGAAAAAGCATCTGCATGTGGCGTCCATTTATGTGATCGCTTTTCTGCTGACCGGCTTCGCAATGACGTTCATGGATGATTCTGCGTCGCTCTTTGAGCAGACACGGCTGAAAATCTGTGTTCTGGATCTGGACAACACGCCGGAAAGCCGTGCGCTCTGTGATCTGATTTCGAAGCAGCATGATATCAGGGAGATGCCTGCGGACGAAGATGCGATGCTGGACGCGCTGTACTATGAACGCATCAATTATGCGCTGACAATCGGCAAGGGCTATGCGGAAAAGCTGGCAGCGGGGGAAACGGACGGCCTTTTTGAGAACCGCTTCCTGCACGACAGCTATTCCACGGCCTATATGGAGCAGTTCCTGAACGAGTATGTCTGCACGGTGCGCGCGTATCTCGCGGGCGGAGCAGCGTCCGCCGATGCGGCAGCGCAGGCGTGTGCCTCGTTTGAAACCGAAACTGCGGTGCGCGTGGTGAAGTCCGGCCCGGAGAACACTTCGGATATGTCGCTTGCTGCGGCGCTGTTTTTCCGGTATCTGCCGTATCTGTTTATCTCGGTGCTGATGAATGTGCTCTGTCCGGTGCTGCACGCCGTCAACAAAAAGGACATCCGTTTCCGCACAGACTGCTCCGGCGTTCGTCCGCTGCGCTATACTGCGGCGATCTTCGGCGGGACGGGTGTGTTTGTCGCCGGGATCTGGGTAATTTTTGTCGCGGCAGCCATTCCGATGAACGGCGGGCTTTATCATGGCACGGCATGGATTGCTGTGCTGAACAGTCTTGTGTTTACGCTGTTTTCGGCGTCTGTTACGCTGCTGGTATCCGGCTTTGACCCCCCGTCAAATCTTGTCAATATGATCACGCAGATGATCTCGCTGGGCATGTGCTTCATATGCGGCGTGTTTGTGGATCAGAATATGCTTGGGGAAAATGTGCTGGCGGCGGCGCGGTTCCTGCCGGCGTACTGGTATATCCGCGTCAACCGGATGATGGAGGGCAGCGACGCATTTGACGGCGCGCTGGCGCTCCGGGCGATTGCGATCGAGGCCGCATTCGCGGCGGTGCTGGCACTGCTGACGGTGCTTGTCCGCAAATCCCGTTCGCGCAGTGCCTCGGCTTGAAATATCAAAGGAAAAAAGCGGGCAATGCCGTTCTCAATCCGGCATTGTCCGCTTTACGGCTTTTTATGACCGCGCTTTTTGTTTCCGAACAGAATCATCAGCGTATAGAGAATCACCAGAACCGGTGCCGCGAGAATCGGTGCAACAATCGCAGGCGTCACGCGGTAGGCCTCATTGGTATAGTACACGCGCCGTTCCTCGGTTTTGTCATTTGTAACCCGTCTTCCGCGGACGAACAGCCGCTGCGTATTGACGCCGTACGGCGTACATGTAAACAGCGTGCAGAAATCTTGTCCGGGTTCAAGCTGCAGATCATCAACCTCATAGGGCTCAACGGTTTTGGTCTGCACCACCTGATAGGTGAAAACATCTGAGAGCACCGTGATCGTAAAGCGGTCGCCGGGTTCCAGCTTGTCCAGATCGGAGAAAAGCCGTGCCTTCGGCAGCCCCCGGTGCCCGGAAAGGACAGTATGCGTCCCCTTGCCGCCGACCGGCAGGCTGGTGCCCGGAAGATGTCCGACTGCGATCTGGAGTACGTCAGCACTGACGCCGTGATAGATCGGCAGCTCCAGGTGAATCTTGTCGATGTTCAGATATCCCATGATACCGTTGCCGGTGATGTCAAGCGTTTCCTCATAGCCGGAAACGCGCTCAGGATAATAGAACGCATCCTGTGTCTGTGCAAGCCGTTCATTATATTGTTGTGCCCGTCTGAGGATCTGCTCCTGTTTACTTTTGTCGATGCCGCTGACTGTTTCCTGATAGCTCTGCACCGCCCTGGACTGATTCCGCGAATTGATATAATCGCTGATCGGCGGATACAGCAGCAGTGCGATGCCCAGAAAGAATGCAAAGATCAGCGTGCGTTTTATGATTTTTTGCTTCATCTGCGTACCTTTTCACAGGAAGATTTTGCAGCGGAGGGGAAGGTCCCCTCCGCTGCATTTTTGTGTTTCATCGTCTGAATCGCAGCTTCGTCTTACTCTTCAGAGCCGGCCATTCTCTTCTTGGTCACCAGGACGATGCCCGAACCGATTGCCAGCAGGCCGCCGAGCAGGTAGAACAGCTTGGTGCCGATGCCGCCGGTGGAAGGCAGTGTGTTGCCGGCCTTGTTCACAATGTTGAACGCTGCCAGGACAGAAGTTTCCGCTGCGGATACAGTTGCAGCTTCGCCGTCCTTGGTTGCCGTCCAGGCAGGTGCTTCAAACTTAGCACCGTCATTCTTGAGTTCAATCGTGATCGGATCTGTCAGTTTGTTGTAGCCGCCGGGAGCCTCTTCTTCGGTGAGGGTGTAGGTGCCCGGTCCAAGGCCGCCGAATTCCAGCGTGCCGTCAGACTTCACATATGCTTCCATGCAGATCTCGCCGTAGGTCGTTTCAGCGTCGATATTCTTGACTTCTGCATAAGTATCGGTGCCGTCGTAATCATCCTCATTGCCGTCCGGCGCTGTTGTTGTGAACGTACCGTTCTTCAGCTTGTAGAACGTACCGCTTGCATTCTTTTCATAGGCCGTGCCGTTGATCAGAACAACATTTGCAGAGGTACCGGTGAGCTTGAACTTCGCACCTGTCAGCGTATTGCCCGATTCATCAACCTTGGTCAGCTTGATGTTTGCAGTATAGGTCTTGGTCTCCTTGTCCGGGGTTACGCCGGTCGGATGATCCTGGCCGGGCTCGTCGACGGTGGGCGGCGTTCCGCCGTAGTCCTCATTCGGCTTGTTGGAGTAGGTGAGGTTTGCGGTGTTCAGGTTGCCGGTTGTACCACGGTTTGCTTTCTCATTCAGAATCGCGTCGTAGGTGACAACGATCGGATCATCCTTCTTTTCCGGTCTGTTGAGGAAATCCTTGAACACGATCTGGAAGGTGTACGGCGAAGCGTCTTCGCCTGTCTGTACCACATAGTCATCATCGTCTAGATCATTTCCATTGATTGTTACATTGACTGAATCAGGAACAAAGGTCAGACCTTCTGCCAGCGTATCGTTGATGACATAGAAGTACTTGGTGTAGCCTGTGCGGTCCGGCATATCGGAGGTGATCTCGTAGCTCACCCTGTCGCCGATGCTGACGGAGTTTGCCTTGCCATCATCCTTCGGATCCGGGCTCGTGATCTTTTTGTCCAGTGTCGGCAGATCTCTCTTCGGATCCACTGTCATCGGGCCGACAACGTCCAGCATGAAGCGGGAGTACACAACATCCTTTCCGGCCGGATCCATCTCCGGATCGCCGGATTCCTCGACGAGGTAGTAGCCGCCTTCGGTCAGGGTGATCGGATACTTGCCGCCGCTCTGCGCAGCGTTTTCGGTTCCTCCGGAAACACAGCCTTTTGCGATGCGTGCAAACTCTGCCAGCTTCGTGTCATTGTCCTCATATTTCTTGAGCTGTTCGATAACGTTGTCGATAGTCATGGCCGTTGAAAAATCTGCCTTGTCACCTGTTTTCAGCACGGAAGAACCGGCCAGATTCGTCAGGAAATCAGACTGATTCAGTCCGTCTGCATAGTCAATGTTGGACAGCACCTTCTCACCGTCCTTAATGATGACGTCGCCCTTGAAGATCTGGTATGCCGTATAGGTATAGCCTTTGATCTCCTCGTTCACGGTGATCGTAAACGGATTCTCATCCGCTGCGAATACGGTCATGCCGAACGACGCGATCGGTGTCAGTGCGAGCAGACCTGCGGTCAGCAGCGCCGCGATTTTTTGGTTCTTCTTCATGATATTTTCCTCCGTTTTTATCATTTTAGGTTTTTGTTCTTTCGGGTTGCCTCTTGGTCGGGATTGATTCAGGAAGGTCACATCATTTGAACCTCCTTTCGCGCCGCTTAAAGGCGTATCCACCAATATAACCTGTGATGACCAGGAACAGGCCGGATCCGTAGATCACATCTGTTCCCATGCCGCCGGTGGGCGGCAGCTTGTACCAGATATACTTGTTTGACACAACGATCGGGTTATCCTCATCGTTTGTCGCAACATTGTTGCCCGAATAGGATACGAGGTAATTGCCGTCCGCGGTCAGGATGCGTCCCTGTTCATCCGGTGCGAGCACTTCGGAACCGCCGACGGTCAGCTCCTCGATCCAGTATTCGTAAATGAACCCTGACTGCTCGTTGAGTGCTTCCTTGTCCCAGTGGAACGACCACGGGGAAGTGCTCATCGTAATTGTCTGAACAGTTTCCACGGTTTCCGTTTCCGTGTTCAGATGCAGCGGATTCGTGACCGAGTTCTCATCGAGCTCGATATCATAAAGGGTGAAGTTGGAAACATATTTTCCATCCGTGATTGTGTAGCCGGCCATTGGCTTGGGCGTATAGGGATCAGTAATATCGGTGATTGTCAGATTATGGATTCTGAACGAACCGAGTTCACCGCTTTCATAACGTGTTTCGTAGTAAATGTACATTTGATCCTGAACGGCATAATCAGGGATAGGAAAGGTTCCGGTGATTGTATTTCCTCTGAAAGTGTTGCCGTTTACATTGACCGCAGCAGAACCGATATTCTGCCACCGGCTGATGCTGCCGCTTCCTTCGATCGTGTCAATCGAAAGAATAACATTACTGATATTGTTGTTTCCGTTGCCCTGTACATAGGATTCAAACTGATAAGTATGACCTTTTTCCAGGAATGGAACCATCAACTTGACGCCTTCACTCTCAGCGTTTCTTCCGCCAACGACCATGAAATCGAATCCGTTCTGCGTGTCATGATCGGGCGTCATTGTAACACCTTCACCGTTTTTTTGCCAGGTTCCGGTCGTGTTGTTAAACTGAATGCTGTAAACCGTTTTGTCTGGCTCCACCGTGACGGTGCCGCTGTTCCGCGCTACTTCAACAGGCTGATTCCCCTCAACTGCAATGAACTCGTCGATCCGGAACTCGGATCCGCGGCAGGCTTCGTTGTCATCGCCGTTTGTATACGGTTCCGATTCAATCAGTAAAAACATGTTGTACGGGTCGATCGTGTCCGTCAGCTTGACAGTGCCTGTGAGCTTTGTCCATACGCCGGCCGGAACATTGATATAATCGGAAATCGGCTGGAATGTTCCGAGACCGTTGTTGAAGGTCATCTTGAAGCGGTCATCCACAGGGCTGTACACGTATGTGGTGAACGTATAGGTTTTGTTTCCTCTGAACTTTGCAGGATCCAGATACAGCATAGCACCGTTGAACGACTTGGTTCTGTTCCGCACGATCAGCGCATCATCTCTTGCGTAGCTTTCGCCGCCGCTGCCGGTGTTTTCCACGGTGGCTGCATACGGTTGCTTGCTCATGTCGTTCTGCACGTCCCAGCCGTTTGTGCCTCTTGTGAAGGAGTGATGCTCCAGCAGCAGTGTGTCCGCGGCATTGTCCGTTCTGATCTTGAATGAAACGACATTCGGAATTTCATTTGCATCGTTCGGATCGGTCTTGGCTTTCAGATTGGACACAACCAGAACGCCTTCATCCGTTTCAAACTTGACACCAAGCGAGTCTGGTGTTTTCTGCGGATAGCTGGCCGGGTAGACCGTGTCTACCGTGCTGTTTTCATCCAGGACAATGCCCTCATAATGATACAGCTCGACGCCATCCGGCCAATAGTAGGGTAACTCAGCCGTACCTCCCGCATACACATCATGCGTTGTATACGATGTGATCAGATTGCCGGCTTCATCCAGCATATTGACCTTGACTGAAGTTTTCTGGCTGCCGGAGTATCCGGTTTTTTTCCGCTTCAGTACCAGCGCGATCTCAGGTGCCGGATCCGGCTGGTTTTCCCACTGTTTCTCCAGATAGATATCCACGTTGGAAATATCCGTGTTGGTGATCTCAAGTACGCCCGGCGTACTGTAATTGTACATTGGCTTGAAGCCGTCCGGCACATTGAGCTCTTCTACGGTATAGGAAAAAACGTGGTCGCCGTAGCGCGAAAGGAGTCCGGTAAATGTTTCGCCCGGCAGCTGCTTTTCCGGCGGAAGTGCGAATGTCCTTCGCTTTTTGATCTTGTCGGGATTCTCCGGATCTGTATATCGCAGTGCAATCTGTCGGATCTCGCCCGTGGCGGAATCGGAACGCATGATCTTGTACTTGATGGTATAATCCGCCGGTATCTTGTTTTCGTCACAGTCCCAGGTCTTTTTGACCGTGATGGATGTTGTTTCCTGAATGACACGGTTCTCAAAGTTGTAGGCGTTTATTTCTCTCAGCGGAATGGCCGAGCCGAGGCTGACGTCCGTCAGCACAGACATACCGGTCAGATCAGTGGCAGCGCCGTTGATGCTGACCTGATCAAAAATGCCCGGATCAACACCGACCTCTGTGACCATGAACTGTCTGTCCTGTCCGAGGTTATCAAAGGTTTTTCTGTCGCCGGCTTTCAGAGTCACGGTGTGCGGAATATCATCCGGTTCAGTCCAGTGTCCTTCGCCGGTTTCCGCATCATCCACGATGTATTCCCAGATCTCAAAGGTAAATACCTTTTCGTCAATCAGTGGATCCTTGACGAGATGATCCTGATAGTTAACATCTTTCTTGATGGTCAGCGGCTTGAGTGTCGGAAGATTCATTTCCATCGCGAGGTTGGAGTAGCATCCGCCGCGTTCCAGGTAGAACACTTTGATCGTGTGCGAGCTGTGCTGCTCCCACTTGATCAATCCGCCTTCATCGGGATCGGGATTTTCATAATACCGTTCACCTGTTTCCGGATCAATATAATCTGTAAAATAATCCTCCAGCTTGGTGATCTTCCACCTGTTCACTTCATTTGTACTGGTCGATGCCGTGTTGATGGCAATCGGCTGCGGGAATTTTGCCCATTCCGCATCACTGCTGCCCACATAACCCTGTGCGGTCAGAGATGCTCTGACTTCCTCGATGGTCTGGCCGGTTCCGTTGTCCTGTACCCAGACAAGACCGTGGGAAAAGTCGATCATGCCGCCGGCCGGTTCGTGGATACCGCCGATGTCAAGCACCAGCCTGCCGTCCAGGAAAACCCACATGTCATCATCACCGCTGTACTTGAACGTGATCGGCTCCTTGACGTTTTCGCCGTCGAACTCCGGATTGGAGAATGTTGCCTCCATTGTCATGCCGAAGTGGTGATTGTAGCCGTTGCCGTCATAGTTCGGATCTCTTCTCGTATCATCATACGGATCAAACGGGAAGAATCCGATTTTGAACCCCGGGTCTTTATCCTCGGTATATACGATGGGCTGTTCGCTTGCGTCAAACTTGATATTGTTCACATCGCCCTCGTAGTGGTGGTTGTCATTGATGATCTCAAAGGTCTGGTTGTAAACGTCAAAATTATAGGTATCCGGGTTGAAGTAAGCGTAATTCTCGTTGCTGTTGTAATACAGGTGCGAAACTCTGTTTTCGCTGATCCGTTCCTGGAGCAGGTGGTTGACGTCCTGATATACGGTTTTGTATTCGCTCTGTGTCGGGTCGAACAAATATGCAAGACTGTTGCCGAGTGAACCGTCCGCATTTGCAATATGCGGATAACCGTCTGTTCCGAGGACCTTTGCAACGATATTCTGGACCGGTCTGTTTCCGGAGTAGTAATGCTCTGCATTATAATCACCGGAATAGTTGTTCTTGTCCGGCTGATAATGGCGGCCTTCACTGTCTTCGTAATTCCACACAGTCCCGTCATTTGCACCGAAAGGAACCGGTGTGCCGTATGCCAGGAACATGATGTCTGTTGCAGGATCCCTGTCGGTATTGATACCGGAGGTTCTGACATTGTTGTGAGTATACGGCGGGCCGTCCGGAACCCAGCTGTTTGTATCTCCGTCCCAGTGCTGACTGTAATCGTAATTATTGCCGGCCGATTCCAGACTGGGATCACCGTAATCAAACAATGTGAAATGGATGCCTTCTGCGATGTTATCAATCGTTTTTACCGTGGCAAGCGGTGTTGCTTCATCCGATTGATTCGTCATATCCGGATCATCCATCATATCCGGTTCGTCACCGTCTGCCATGATCCGGAAGCCTGCTTCATAGGCTTCAGCATATTCAGTATATTCTTCAGGATCACCGGTTTCGTCCGCCTGTCCGGCGGTGGCTGCATCGGGCAGTGCCGTGCTCCCGGTGTAGCAGCTGATGTCGTGAACATGCTCTGCCGTTCTGCAGATCAGCTTCTTTTCATAGCATGCATCCGTGTGTGTGTGTGCTTTGTCTGAATCCAGCCCGCAGATCAGCGTCCGCTGATAACAGGCATCGGTGTGAACGTGCTCCGCCAGACCGCACTTCGCTTCGTTCGCCATTGTCAGGCCAACGCCGTGGAGTGCCCACGAAACGCCGGAGGTCACAAACAGCGAAAGGACAAGGAGCAGAGCCGTCATCCGCCGGCGCTGTGACTTTCTTCTGCCGTATTCCGACAGAATGCCTTCAAAGTGCTTTTTCATGTGCGATCTGCTCCTCCTTTCTCCTCTGATAAAAGGCGGTATTATGTGCGTACGTTTTTTCGGAACGGCCAGATCCGGAAGAGAACCTTTCCGACGATCTGTTCCTTTTCGATGCAGCCGATGTCCTTGTTCCGGCTGTCCACCGAACGCGAGCGATTATCCCCGAGCAGGAAGATTTTCTGATCGGGTACCTCATACGGGAACGAGATGTCGCAGTCCCCGAGGCTTTTCTCGATTACATAGGGCTCATCCAGAAGCGTGCCGTTGACATAAACGCCGCCGTCGGGATCCATTTCGATCACGTCGCCTGGCAGGCCGACCACACGCTTTAAGAGCATTTTGTTCTGCCATGACACACAGCAGAGATCGCCGTATGCCACATTGCCTGTTTTGAACGTGACCAGAACGTCGCCGTCGTCCAGTGTCGGGCTCATGCTGTCGCCCGAAACCTGGATCACCGGCATAAAGATCGTTGATACCAGAACCGCAGCCGCCGCGACGACGATCAGAACGGCAGCGGTATTGATCAGCGTGCTGATGAATTTCTTCCTGTACCGGATCCTGTTTAGCTCGGTTTCGACCTGCTCCTCAGTGGGAATAAAAACGGGATCCCGGTTTTCCGTACTGTTTTCCATTTACTTGCTGCTTTCCTTTGCTTCTGCGGGTGCGTCCGGTGTTTCCGGGGCTGCCTCCTTTTTGAGTGCCTCCGCCTGTTCTTTTGCCCTGCGGACGATTTCCGCCGCTTCCTTCCGGGCGGCTTCACGGATGGCCTCACAGGAAACCCGCTTCACCTGTTCCACATAATCATCCGCGGTTTTCTGCGCGGTTTCAAACAGTGCATTCAGTTTCACAACGGCCTCGGCGATGGAGCCTGCATCCTTGAGCTTCAGATCTCTTGATTCCAGCTCTGCCCGGAGCGCCGCGATCTCCTCCTGCATCGCTTTTTCGCGCTTCTGATATTCATAAAGGATCTCGATCAGATCCGCTCTTCGCAGTTTTTTGAATTCCTTATCCGTCATATGAACCCCTATTGCTCATAATGTTGATTTATCCGATTCAACTATTTACACATCGTATATTTTATTGTGCGGATATTATTGCTTAACTGTTCCGATCTGCACTTTGTAACGGTTATTTGTTTAATATAAACGGTTAAAATTACATATATAATATTTACTATGTTGCTCTGTCTTGTATGTTCTCATTATAGCACCATCCTTCTGATTTGTCAATCTCTTTTATCGGTTTTTTCTACTTTAATACGATTTTGGTATAATCTGCACAAGTGAATCGCAGGTTTCTTGTTAAAACAGACAGCTGATGTACGAACCGCGCAAAGCAACATCTACAAAAAGTTCAATGCGGAAAAATATATATAAAATGCTGCCTGATGCGCGGATATTATCGGAATGAATCCATCACAAAATATTACGCAAAGTAATATTTTGTGGAAATATTTACGGTTTTATGACAGCGTTCGCGTCATTATGCACGATTTTGATAGATGTAAATTATAAGATATGACAGTTTTTTCTGGAATCAGAGCTTTTTTTCAAAACTGCGGTTGACTTGCCTTTCCTTTCGTTGTATAATAAAGGAAGAAAGCACCGGAAAGACCGGTGATTCGCCGGAGGTATCTATGACGGACAAAGAATTGCGGAAGGCTAAAAAAACCGATCTGATCGAAATGCTCTACTATCTCAGACAAGAGGTCGATGATCTGAAGGCGCAGAACGACACGCTCAGAGCCAGGGTGCTCCTGCTTTCGGGCGAAGTGCCCGACGGGAAGGATGAGGGCGATGCGTAAATTCACCAGCCTTGAACAGATCCCGACCGCGCAGCAGTTCAAAAAGGAACTGCACAGGCGGCGTTATAAAAGGATGTTTGTAGCAACGCTGAAAAACACTTTTTTCTCCATGATGAATGCAGCGGCCGCACTTGTGCTGCTGTCCTTTCTGTTTCTGCCCGCCGTCCGGGTGACCGGCACCAGCATGGAGCCGACACTCTCCGGCAACGAGATCGTTCTTTGCAGCAAGCTGCGGCAGGCAAAGCGCGGAGATATCATTGCGCTCTACTATAATAAAAAGGTACTGCTCAAGCGTGTGATCGCGGTCACGGGCGACTCCGTTGACATCGACGAAAACGGCCGCGTCAAGCTGAACGGCCAGATCCTCGACGAGCCGTATATCAGCGTGGCTGCCCTCGGAGAATGTGATATCGAATTCCCGTATACGGTAAAGGAGAACCGATGGTTCGTCATGGGCGATAACCGCGTGTCCTCTGTTGACAGCCGCTATTCTGCATTCGGATGCGTCCCGGATGAAAACATCCTCGGTGTTGTGTGGTTCCGCCTTTACCCCTTCGACCGACCGCATCTGCCGGTGAAGCCCGATGCGTAAGAAAAAGCTGTCCGAAATCCTGATCACATGTGTGCTTGTTCTGATCATGCTGACAGGCATCGGCATCTTTCTGTATCCGCCGTTCAGCAGCTGGTGGAACGCACGGCTCCAGACAAAGGTGATCGACGACTATAACAAAGCCGTCGGTGTTCTGGATTCGTCAAAGAAAGAGGAATTGCTGGAGCAGGCACATGCGTATAATGCTTCGCTTGCGGCGCTTGATGATCCGCTTGCGGATCATGCACAGCTGACGGAATACAGCAATGTGCTGGAT
The DNA here is from genome assembly GCA_016281125.1 of Oscillospiraceae bacterium. Taxonomy (GTDB): domain Bacteria; phylum Bacillota; class Clostridia; order Oscillospirales; family Ruminococcaceae; genus Firm-04. The sequence goes on from JAEEIA010000085.1 coordinate 72,736, forward strand.
ATTCCCGGCACCGGCATTCTCGGATACATCGACATTCCGAAGATCGGTGTCCATCTTCCCGTATACCACGGGACAAGCCCGGAGGTGCTCAATATCGCCGTCGGGCATCTGGAGGGTACATCGCTGCCGGTCGGCGGCGCGGGCTGTCATGCGGTCATCTCCGCACACCGCGGCCTCCCCTCAGCCAGGCTTTTTACGGATCTCGATCAGCTCACTGAGGACGACCAGTTCAGCATTTCCGTCCTTGACGATATTTTTACCTATGAGGTAGACTGCATCTCCGTGGTGCTTCCCTACGAGATGGAGCTGCTGCGCCCCGAGCCCGGACGGGATCTTGTTACGCTGATGACATGCACGCCCTACGGCATCAACACGCACCGGCTGCTTGTCAGAGGACACCGCATTGACACCGTCCCGGAGGAAACAGCGGACGGCGAGGAAGTCCGCAGAGTCCGCATCCCCGCAGACGCGATCCTTGTGGACAATCTGATTTCCCTGCCGTTTCTTGTCATCCCGCTGGTGATCATTCTGATCATTTACTGGTCGCTCAGCGGCAAGCGCAGAAAAAAGCGGTATCTCTCCGCATATACAGTAAATAAGGAACTCAATATTCAGGAAAGAAAAGGTGAACCATAATGCCGGCAAAAAAACATATCGACAGATTCGCAGTATCCCTGCTTGCCGGGCTGCTCCTGCTGCTGCCGGTGCAGTTCAGTCAGAAGGCTGCGGCTGCGGATAATAAAACGATCACGCTGATCTGCCGTCAGGAAGATACCGTTCTCAGCGGCATGGAATGGACGCTCTACCGGATCGGCGTCCGGCACGGCTCGGAGGTGGAGTTTGTCCCCGCCCTTTCCGGATACAGCATGGATCTCGGGGATCTTTCCGTGGAAACGGTCGATACCGCTGCTAAAACCGTCGAAGGCTATGTGCTCGCATCCGGCCTTGCGCCGGTTTCACAGGGGAAGACCGATACCGCCGGCGAGCTCGCGTTCACCGGGTTGGAAAACGGCCTGTATCTGGCAACCGGAAAGAATCTCCAGGTCGGCAATACCTGCTATATCCCGTCCACGCTGCTGCTGGAGGTCAACAATGCCGATACCGGCATTGACTATGACGCATACCCGAAATTCTCCTACACCGACATCTCCGGAGCGGATCGGAATTACAAGGTGAAAAAAGTCTGGGAGGACGCGGACAACGCTGCGCAGAAGCGTCCTTCTGAGCTGACGGTTGACGTGTATAAGAACGATGTGCTCAGCGAAACAGTCAAGCTCAATGAGGGCAACAGCTGGGAATATTCCTGGAGCGCGCCGGAGGACGGCACCGAATGGAAGGTTGTGGAACGTGAGATCCCGGAGGGCTATTCTGTTCTGATCGACTACAACAGCTGGCAGTTCGTGATCCGCAATACCTATGAGCCCGTTCAGGAAACCACGACTGTGCCGCCGGAAACTGAAACCACGACCGTGACCACCGCCACGACGGCGCCGCCGGTTACGACTGTCACCACCGCACCGAAGCTCGTTCAGACCGGACAGCTTTGGTGGCCGGTGCTCCCGCTCTCGCTGGGCGGCGTGATTCTGGTCGGTGCGGGCATTTCCATGCGGGCGGGAAAGAAGAAGCATGAAGAGTAGGGGCAGATACACATGGATTCTTGTCGTCCTGCTCGGGATGCTGATGATCTTCGCGGCTGGGCTTCTCTGCGTACACAATTTCCGGGAAAGCCGTGCGGCAGAGCGCTATTCCGGAACCGTGCTGGATGCATTGAAGCAGAATATCCCGGAGCCGCCTGCTGAGAGCCGTCCGGATATACCGGTCACTGCACTGGAGGAGGATCTGTTTGCACTGTATGAAGCGGCGGAAGAAAGCAGTTCCTCGCCCGCGGATATCATCATCGGGGATGCCGCTTACTGCGGGTATCTTTCGATCCCGGTGCTCGGGCTGGAGCTGCCCGTCATGAGCGAATGGAGCTATCCGGATCTCAGGAAAGCCCCCTGCCGTTACAGCGGCAGCGCGCAGACGAACGACCTCATCATTGCAGCACACAATTATGACTCCCACTTCGGCCGGATCGGGACGCTGACCGCCGGGGATCTGATCCTGTTCACGGATACGGCAGGAACGGTGCACGAATATGCCGTGTCATTTATAGAGATTATCGGCGGAGGGGACATCGCGCAGATGTTCAGCGGCCGGTCTGAGGACTGGGATCTGACGCTGTTCACCTGTACGCTGAGCGGTCAGAGCCGCGTTACGATACGCGCTGACCGTCTTTCGCAGGACGCGGACGACTCTGAGGAATCTGACACAGAATAATGCAAAGGTACAGCCTTCACCGGACGGCTGTACCTTTCTTTTTTTTGAAAACCGGCGCTGGATTGATGTCTGATTTTATGGATCATTCGGCGTAAAAACCGGTTTGGCATTTCGTCACGAACGAACAGCAGCGGCATTTCGTCACGAAAAACAGGGGGTTCGTCTGCAAAAAGCGGGATTTCGTCGTGAAATACGGCATTCTGTCGGATTATATTGACCTGTTTGTTTTCTTGTGCTATAATTTTTATATAGCAAAGCAATTTGGAACAAATCTATGGCCGCTCGCAGATCACGGCTGTTTTTGAAACACGATCCGATTGTCCGAAGGACAAAATCATATACGGGAAAGGAAGTATGCTTATGAAACACACGATCCGGAAGTTCACAGCTGCTGCGATGTCCTGTACCCTCTGCTGGTCGGTCATCACGGCATCCGGCGGCACAGGCAGCTTTACAGCCGCTGCCCTTGCCGCACGGTACGATCTGCGGGAGGAGGCGCCGGAGCTGCTGACACCTGTCAAGCGGCAGATCGGCGGCACCTGCTGGGCGCATGCGGCGATTGCATGCGCGGAATCCAATCTGATCAAAAAGGGCATCGCAGAAAGCGGCGTTGATCTTTCTGAGGCGCATCTGATCTGGTTCACGCACGGGCAGGATTCTCCGACCGACCCGAACGATCTGTGCAGCGGCGGCGGTGTCAACAAGGGCACGGAGGGCTATGACGACGGTGCGCGGATCCGGAATACGATTGCGACGCTTGCCGCATGGAACGGCGTTGTGCAGGAAAGCGATGCGCCGGCGCTTTCGGAACAGCGGCCGATCGATGAAAGCCTGCGCTATCAGTCGATTGCACATTTGCAGAATGCGGACATCTTTGATCCGAACGAGATTCAGGACATCAAATACCGGATCACGAAAAAAGGCCCGCTGTATCTGGAATATTACAGCATGTCCGAGGAGGAGCTGTCGGAAAAGTCCGGCTATTACAATTCCAATTATGTGCGCAGGATCGGCCTTGACAACGGCGGCGGCCATGCCGTGCAGCTTGTCGGCTGGGATGACGGATATAAAAAGGAGAACTTCAACGCCTCGCCCCCTTATGACGGCGCATGGATCTGCAAAAACAGCTGGGGCAATTATACCAGATCGGAGAACGGCTATTTCTACCTGAGTTATTATGACCCGTCCATCGCACATGTCTGCTCCCTGGATTTTGAGCCGGTCACAAATTACGGCAGTGTGCATCATTATAATAATTCTGATATACACGCACTCAGTTCAGGCAGACTGACAGTTCAGAAAGCCGGTATGGAATTTGCAAATGTGTTTGAGGCGGAGCAGGATGAAAAAATCACGGCAATCGGCTTTTTCAACGCGGTATTTGACTCGGCCGAGCGGTACACGGCGTCCTGTGAATACGAGGCGGAGGTCTATCTGCTGAATGAGGATTTCCAGAATCCGCGCGACGGCAGGCTGGTGACAAAAACAGACGGCCTGCTGGAATACAGCGGTTTCCATACGCTCCGGCTGCCGCAGAACTGCTCCGTCAAAAAAGGACAGAAGTATTCGGTTGTGGTAAAGCTGCCGGTCGATGATATTTCAACAACATTCTTTGATTCTCACTGCTATAAAAAAGGCGTTTCCTTCTATACGTATTACAGCCAGTACAATGAAGAGTCGTGGAAGGACTGCTATGAAAACGACGAGGGCGACTGCACCATCCATGTGTATACGGCCTATGAAGGTACACAGCAGACAGAGCCCCTGGTCGTCAAAGAGGGCACCTATATTGATCTGTTCCCGGATCCGCTGATCCGCGAGTGTCTGCTGGAATACTTCGATGCAGATCACGATCAGTATCTCACAAAGGAGGAGCTGCTGAGCGTGCCTTTTGATCCGTATGACATTGACCGGGACGGACAGGCCAATTCCAAAGATCTGACGATCCTCAAGCGCGCCGTGCTCGGCCAGATCGAACCCGGAACCGGTTATTTCTGGAAGGTCGCAGATGTAAACGCAGACAGTTATATCAACGAAACGGACGTTGAGGGAATGCTCAACTTTGTGCTTCAGCGCCCGCCGAAAACGAGGTCGTAAACGGGATCGCTTTGCGGTGCATTTGCTGTGCAGAGTTACCGAACCGCCGACCGAACCGGATTCATCATACAGGAAGAAAAACAGAACAGGCAGATACTCCAAACGGGGTATCTGCCTGTTTCTGTTTGTATTGCGTAAAATGACTTATCTCTTGAATTTTATCGCAAATCCAAGGCCGATCAGCAGCACCAGTGCGGAAACACCAAGCAGGATATAATCCGTCGTATGATCGGTTTGCGCAGTCCCGCTCATACCGGGGAATCCGCCGCCGCCGCCGGGCTGCGGTCTGCTGCTCTGCTTCTGTCCGTCCTGATCGGCAGGCTTTTCATTCTGTCCGCTGTCAGGCTGAGCATCTGCATTTTCGTCACTGCTGTCCTTCTTGCCGGAAAATCCGCCCGGCATGTTGCCCGGATCGAAGCCCTCCGGCATGTTGCCCGGATCAAAGCCCTCCGGCATATTGCCCGGGTCAAAGCCCTCCGGCATCTGACCGCCGCCGAAATCCGGTCTTGCAGCCAGTGTCTGGACGCTGCCGATGTTTGCTCCGTTGAATGCGAGCACCTTCATCTCAGACTGACCGGTCTGTTCCTCGCTGCCCTTCCGGGGCTTTCTGCCGGAACGTCCCGCTTTCTTTTCCTGACCGGCATTCTCCTCGGTTTCGGTCTGTTCCGTGCTTTCCTTGCTGCCGGAACGGCCCGATTTTCCGCCGAAGCCGCCGAAACCGCCTGCGCCGCCCATCGAACCCATATCGGAGATGTTCAGGTCACCGGTATCAATCAGTGCGGTTTTATCCGCTTTCTGGCCGTCAGAGGTGGACGGAATCGTGCCGTCCAGCTGTCCGCTGACGCTCTCGTCGCGCAGTGTGCAGAATGTTCTGATCGCATCCACGCCCTTCTGGAAATCCTCGTATGTGCAGAATTTGGTCGGATCCTTCTGCACGTATTTGTCGATGAGCGCAGCCGTTTCGTCAACCGTCTTTTCAAAATCCACGCTTGTCAGGAATTCACGGAACAGCTGGTGATACTGTTCAGTATAATCTGCACTGTCAAAAATCCAGGAAACCATCGGACGGTCGCTCATATCGCCTGAAACCGGCGTATCAATCGCCGCATTCACAGAGGAGGAAGCGTTTGCACCCATAAACGAGCCGTATGCAAGATTATAGTCCCACGGGATCATGCAAAGCTGCCCGTCTTTCTCATACAGATAATAATTGTGGATCATCTGACCGGTGTAGCTGTCGCCGTTGCAGAGGAAATTGTGGACAACAAAATACCGGAGCACCTCATCCGTATCGAGCGTGCTTTCGAGATCCGTCTGCTCCGAAAGTGCTTTCAGTGCAGCAATCAGACGCTTCTGGTCAGCCGTATTGACGGTTGTCTTTGCATTGTTGAAGATGTTGGAATAGCTGTCGGGATCATCATCAATGTATTGCAGCTTGACATCGCTGCTGCCCATCCCGAATCCGCCGCCGAATCCGCCTGGGCCGCCTTCCTTGCCGTCACCGCCGAACATTTCAGACGGATCAAAGTCAGAGAAATCAAAATCGGACGGCATATCACCGAAGTCCGGCATATTACCGAAATCGGGCATGTCACCAAAGTCAAAGTTTCCGAAATCCGGCATGCCGCCGCCGAAATCAGGCATCTGGCCGTTCCCGAAACTGAATCCGCCGCCAGGCCGCGACTTTTCCTGTCCTGCGCCTTCGCCGCTGCCGGAGCTTTCTGCGTCTTCGCCGTTATTGTTCATAAACTCGCTCATGCTGAAATCCTTGCCGTTGCCGCGGCCGCCGCCGAAGCTCATCGCATCCGGCTTGTAGAGGTCGCCGTAATTGCTGCCGTAATTGCGTGTCAGGAACGAATCCTCGATGGCCTCGACCGCAAGATACAGACCCCAGTCCTCACCGTTGACCGTGAGATAGGCATAGCTGCAAAGCGGCGAATCTGCGCCGAAATCATACATCAGCGTATATGCAAGGTAATCCTTCATGTACGTGTTGTCCTGAATGATATTGTTCAGGCAGAGCTTATCCAGCCCGTGATAGGACTTGCCGTTTTCGTACTGGTCAAACTCGATCTTGAAGCTGTACCGGCTGCTGTTCATGTTCCGGACGGAGCTGAGTGAGGTATTGCCCTTGGCTCTGATTCCCACATTCCGGACAGACTCGCCGTCAATCACAAGACTGCATGCGGAATACTCCTCGCTCTCGCAGCCTGCGATGAAGCTGTCCCAGTCGTTCATCACAATATCAATGGTGTGTACCCTTGAACGGTCGAACAGCCGGTTTTCATAGCCGATTGCATGCGCCGTTGTTCCGATTCCGAACGCCTGACCGTTGCAGAACAGAACCGTGAGAACAAGCGTCAGTGCGGCAATCACGGCGCAGATCTTGTCGATGCTTTTATGTGCTGACATATCATCACACCTTTATATTATCAGATTTGTATTGCATTCAGTGAAACAGGAAACGGCCGTCATTCCGAATGCCGTTTCCTGCGATGAAATCGGACAGTGCCCGATTATGCCATGTAGTCGCCGTTGTAGCTGACGAGCACCGCGCTCTGCACGCCTTCCATATCCGCAAGCGCATTGACGAAATCGGTGTTGTCGTCCTTCAGGCGGATTTCCATATTCAGTTCGACAGAACCCTTCTGCACAGACTTGCTCTTGATGACGCAGCGCTCGGTTTTGCCTTCCAGGAATGCCTTTGCAGCGGTTTCGCTGTCGTGACCGTTGCAGCGGATGACAACGATATACGGATTTTTGCAGGATTTGCGGTTGACGAACACCAGCAGAATGATGCCGATGATGACGCTGCCGAATACGGCAAGCGGAATCATGCCCGCTGCCAGCACAATGCCGACCGCGATGGACCAGAACAGGAACGCAATGTCCAGCGGCTCCTTGATCGCCGTGCGGAAACGGACAATCGACAGCGCGCCGACCATACCGAGCGAAAGCACGACATTGCTTGTCACCGCGAGAATGACGACCGTGGTGATCATCGTCAGCGCAACGAGCGTTGTGCCGAAGCTGGCGGAATACATCACGCCGGAGTATGTTTTCTTATAAACGAGGAAAATGAATATGCCGAGCCCGAATGCGAGCACGATCGCAACAACCATATCAAACAGGCTGACGCTTGTCACATTGTCCAGAAAGTTCGATTTGAAAATATCGTTCAGACCGATTGCAGCAAGAGTATGCGTCATAAAAATCTCCTTTTGGTTTAACCGTAAATTCGGCAGGCTTCATATTTTGAAAAGGATCCCTCGCGCCTGTCTGCAAGGGAAACTGCATCGCGGATGATGTCCGGCAGAAAACCGTCCCATTTGACCTCGAGAATGATCGCATCCGATACCGGAACTGTCACGCAGTCCGGATTCAGGAAATCCGTACACCGCATACCGCTTCTGATGTGATAGTCAAGCGTCACGCGGACGTTTCCGGCGGGAAAGATGAACGGCTCTCTCGTGTAATCGACGATTGTTTTCGGCGCGATGCCCGTTGTCTGCATTTTGGAATACAGCTCCCGGATCAGCGGGAATTCCGATTCCAGCATCCATTGGAGGTCGCCGTCCACAATGCGCTGCGCCTGTTCCTTTGTCAGCGGGGCGCTCTGCTTGTTGCCGAGGTGGTCGATCTTGCTTTTCTTTTCAAGATGAATGACCGAAGGATCACCGTTGTAATATCTGATGCGGAACTTTTCGCGGCGGCTCAGACCGTTTACTTTTTCCATGAGCGCCTGATCTGCAAGATTATCAAAATACAGGCTGCGGATAAAGTATTTTCCGTCGAGTGCATGGGGATCGTGGTATGCAACTGCGCTGAGTCTGTGGCGGATTGTGATCATGTCGGAATAGTTGATTTCATGCTTGATCTCATGTCTGAAATCCATCGTTTTCACCTCTTTTCCTAAGCCATATTATATCTGTGGATGCTGAATTGACGCTGAAAATGCGTGTGTGCGCTGTATCATACAAGTGAATTGTTTGTGAAAAAATGTGAAAGTAACCCTGCCTCTTCGGGTGACCGCGCAATGTTTGTTGTGACCGTTTCCAGCGGCTCGGACATCAGCGACAGCATTCTGCCTGATGACGGTCTGAACTGGTCGCCGCTTGTACCGGTGAACTGAATCGTGCCGGTCATACCCACAGGAACAATAACGCCCTCAGATCACTCTGAGGGCGTCATGAATTCTATAAGGATGATCGCTGCTGTGTCGTTTTGCGTTTGGCGGAGTCAGGTTTATTGCATACCTGTTTGAGCAGATACAGATATCAGCCCTTTACAGCACCCGCAGTCAGGCCGTCAACGATCTGGTTGGAGAAAGCACAGTAAACAACGATTGTAGGTATGATCGCAATGATAATAGCCGCAAACATCTGCGAATAATTCGTACCATGCGGTCCTACAAACTTTGACAGTGCTACCGGCAGTGTCTTCTTGGCTTCATTAGAGATGAATACCATAGCTACAAGGAGCTCGTTCCAGTTGCCGATGAAAGTCATAAGTCCGGTTACGCAAAGACCGGTCCTGCCAAGCGGCAGACATATCCTGAAGAATATCTGGAAGATATTCGCGCCCTCCAGGCAAGCACATTCAATAAGCTCATTCGGAATGCTCTTGAAGAATCCCGTCATAATGAATATGGTTATCGGAAGTGAAAAAGTAACATAAGGGATTATAATTCCTATCAGCGTATTTGAAAGGTGTAAATTCGCAAATCTTGTGAAAAGAGGAATGAGCACGCAGTGTACCGGTATCATCATACCGGTAAGGAAATAAGTCATAGCAAGCTTAGAACCCTTCCAACGCATACGTACAATGCCGAATGCTGCCATAGAACCGATGATCATACTCAATATCAGTGCAACAACGCATACGATGAATGAGTTAAGTGTAGCTGTGCCAAGACGTCCTGCTGTCCACGCAAAGGAAAAGCTGTCAAATGATAGATGCTTCGGAAGCGCAAAAGGAGCGGTAAATATTTCATTGTTGGTTTTGAAGGATACATTGAACAACCACAGCAGAGGGAGAATATATGTTATGGATATCAGTACCAGAAATACATATATAACAATGTGTATTGGCGAGAACTTTTTCTTGGAGGTAAAATCCGGTCCGGCTGTTTCATATTTTGAAGAACTCATTTGACCGTACCTCCTTACATCTCATACTGTTCAGTCTTTACGACCTTATTGATAAACAGTGTTACTGCCAGACAAAGCACAAGAAGTACCACGCCTATCGCACTTGCATAGCCATATTTAAAGAACTTGAAGCCCTGCTGATAGAGGTGCGTTGCAAGAACCTCTGTCCTGTGGTTCGGTCCGCCTTCTGTCATGTTGAATATAAGATCGAAGAACTTCAGCGAGCCTATCGCATTGAGGGACATAGCGGTAGCTACCATCGGTTTTATCAGCGGAAGCGTTATGTACCTGAATGTCTGGGACTTTGTACAGCCGTCAATATAGCTTGCTTCCATAAGTGACTTGTTAATACCGGAAATCTGAGCGATGTAAAGCATCATTGACTGACCTACATACTGCCAGAGAGCAACAAAAGCGATTACCCACATAGGAAGGATAATAAAGCCTTTTGTATCCATCAGCCAGAGAGGAGGTTCCTTGACCCCCCATTCTTCAAGGATCTGGTTGATGCCGAGCTTCGGCATGAATATGAACAGCCACATCAGACCGAGAGCTGCCGAAGAAAGAACACAGGGAAGATAGATGATGTTCTTGAATACATTTCGTCCTTTTTTTATGTTTGTCAGCAGAGCTGCGTAGAAAAGGCCTACGATAAGCTGTGATACACAGGAAAAAACAAGGAAGAACATGGAGTTCTTGAGCGCAATGCCAAACGTTTTATCGGAAAGAAGAGCTTTATAGTTGTCAAGTCCGATGAAAACGGGGGCGGTAAAGCCTTTATAATCGCAGAATGAATAATACACTGACTGAACGATCGGTATAAAAAGCACCAGTGTGAACAAAAGGAATGCAGGAAGCATGAAAACAAGGATTGCTTTCTTGTCCTTAAACATTTTGTCCATGCTGGACCAACTCCTTTCAGAAGATCAGAATCGCAAAAAGTTAAAACAATAGGGGCGCAGGGTACGCCCCTATTGTTATTCAAATTCAGTCAGAATTTACTTTCTGCAATTCTCCTTGTAATATGCCTCCATGTCCTTTGCAGCGTCTGCAGGTGTCATATCGCCGAGGAACACAGCGACCATCGTATCATCGAAGTGGGCACCGGTCTCAGTCGTAGGCATTGACTCGTTGTAGAAGCCGAATGTACCCTTTGCATTGCTGAAAATGTCCATAACGTATGAGAGCTGCTTGGGAGCTGCTGCAGGATCATACTGAACCTTGGTTACAGGGATTTTGCCGCCTTTTTCAGCGGTGTACTTCTGAGCTGTGTCATCCGTAAAGTATTTCATGAGAGCTGCAGAAGCCTCAGGGTACTTTGTGGTCGAACTCATGCAGAGTGAGTCAGACTTCGCGATGATTCTTTCAACGCCGGGGAACTGGAATACGCCGCACTTGGATTCAAAGTCAGGGTTTGCACCGTTCATCTGTCCGATTACCCAGGAACCCTGGATAAGGATCGCAGCCTCTTCGTTGTAGAAGTTCGCTGTCGCAACGTCGTTGGTATCACCTGCTGCTGTTCTCTGGAAGTATTTTGATAATGTAACAAGCTTGTTGCCGACGCTCTCGAGCTTACCGTCTTCCCATGAAGCGGAACCGTCAGCGAGCTTGGGAAGGCTGACGCCTTCTGCTTCACAGAGATAACCCGCTACCATTGAGAGGCACCATGCAGTACCTGCGGAAATTGTTATAGGAGTATATCCGGCTTTTTCAAGCTTCTCGCAGGTATCCAGCATTTCATCCCAGTTCGTAGGAACAGATGCACCCGCTTTCTCGAACATCTCTGTATTGTAGAAGCAGCAGGCAGCTGCTGTGTTCAGCGGAACAGCATATATCTTTCCGTCGTAGGTCTGCTGTGTAAATACAGCGTCACTTGTGAAGCTCTCCTTCCAGCCGTCCTTATTGAGATACTCATCAAGCGGAGCTGCAACGCCGGGTTCAACATAGTCTGTGAGCTGAGGGCCGGGGCTTACGATAAATACATCAGGTGTTTCCTTTGCAGAAACATGTGCATTGAGATTGTTATAGTACTCTTCAAGGTTCGTGGTAATCGGTGTTACATGATACTTACCCTCATAATCCTTGTTGAATCTTTCGATTGTTTCCTTGTATCCGAGCGACATCGCGTCCGAAGTTGCGTTGAGGTCATCCCAGAACATCCAGGTGATCTCCTGAACCTCGCCGGATCCGCCGTTGTTGTTTGCGGAATTATTATCTCCGCTGCTGGGGGTAGTGCCCGGATTAATGGAATTTCCGCCGCAGCCTGTAAGTGTTGTCACTAACATTGCTGCTGACAAAAGTGTTGCGAAGAATCTGCATTTTCTCATTACCATTACCTCCTGATTTTGTGCCGCACGGCAGATATCTGATTGACATCATAATATGCCGCCCGGCAAGTTTTACGGTTATACCGAATTTGATTTGCACCTCTAGCGGTGTCTTTATAAATCTTACCATATAATCAATGGTATGTCAATAAAAATGGACGAAATGAGCAAAAAATGATTAAAGTTCACAAACTACAATATCATTATAGCAATATTTGACAGATTAGAGCAAAAAACAGACAACTTTTGATAAGTGGAATGCTCCGTACAGCTCAGGTTGTATTCAGCGTTCGACCTTCATTCAGGTATGCCGTCCGCATTTATTTATTTCCTCTTGACAAATAATTTTTAATGTTGTATACTACAAACAATCGGGAAGTGTCATATTATTTGCAGAAAAAGCATTGCTATTGATACATACTATGAATCCTACAAGTCCGAAAAGGAGATCAGATATGAATGCTAAAATCAAAATTGATCTGAATGATGCAATCGGCAGGGTTGATCAGAGATTATTCGGTTCTTTTATTGAACACCTCGGCAGAGCCGTCTACGGCGGTATCTATGAACCGGGTCACAAAACCGCAGATGACATGGGGTTTCGTCAGGATGTTATGGAGCTGGTCAAGCAGCTCCGCGTACCGATCGTACGCTATCCCGGCGGCAACTTTGTTTCGGGCTATAACTGGGAAGACGGCATCGGCGACCGTGCAAAGCGACCGAGAAAACTCGAACTTGTATGGAACAGTATTGAAACAAACGAAATCGGAATCGACGAATTTCAGGAATGGGCAAAACGCGCCGGCACTGAAGTCATGATGACTGTCAATCTTGGAACAAGAGGCGCGGATGAGGCTCGGAATCTTGTGGAGTACTGCAACCTCCGAACAGATACATATTATGCAAATCTCCGTAAACAGAACGGATTTGAAGAGCCATTCAATTTCAGGGTGTGGTGTCTTGGAAACGAAATGGACGGGGACTGGCAGATCGGATACAAAAAGCCGCAGGAATATGCCCGCCTTGCTTATGAAACCGCAAAACTGATGAAGATGACCGATCCGACGATAGAGCTTGTTGCCTGCGGAAGTTCAGGTCCTTTCATGCCGACGTTTGGAGAATGGGAACGTACCGTACTGCGTGAGTGCTATGACCATGTGGATTATATCTCCCTGCACAGCTATTACGGAAACCGCAGCAATAACACATTGGATTTTCTTGCATCATCGGTAGAAATGGATCAATTCATCAAAGATACCGTCCGCATCTGTGATGAAATAAAAGCAGAAAAAAAATCCGAAAAGGATATTATGCTTTCGTTCGATGAGTGGAACGTCTGGTTCCACAGCAACGAACAGGACAAGAAAATCGAGCGCTGGCAGATTGCGCCGCCGCTCCTGGAGGACGTTTACAACGTCGAGGATGCGCTTGTTGTCGGCGGATTGCTCATTACGCTTCTGAGAAACTGCGACAGAGTAAAGATCGCCTGTCTTGCACAGCTGGTCAATGTAATTGCACCGATCATGACAGAAACAGGGGGGAGAGTATGGGCACAGACTATCTTTTATCCGTTCCTGCACTGCTCCGAACACGGACGCGGAATTGCCCTTCGTACCAAGTGCGATTGTGATACTTATCAGACATCGTCAAAAACCGATGTGCCGTATATTGAAAGTATAGCAGTTTATGACGATAATACCGACACGATTACCTTATTTGCATTGAATCGTTCACTGGACGGAACATATAATCTAGAATTGTCCGGCTTTGAAGGTTATCGTCTGCAATCCCATACTGTTCTCACAGGAAATGATCTGAAGCAATGCAACACAGCAGCTGATCCGAATGCGGTTGTCCCTTGCGATGCCGGAACTGATATGATACTTTCACCGCATTCATGGAATATGCTGATCTTTTCAAAAATCACAGAATAAATGACAGTACCTGTTGGAAAGTCATTGTGCAACAAAACACCTTCGTGCTGTAATGATGAAAAGCACGGAGGTGTTTTTTGATAAAGGAGCTGACATGATGTTAAGGATAGCAAATACTGAAAACGGACAGGTGCGCGGCCTGCCGGCAGCAGATCCGAGAATCACCTCTTTCAAGGGCATACCGTTTGCCGCACCGCCTGTCGGTGAGAACCGCTGGCGTGCTCCTCAGCCGGCCGCGAACTGGAAGGGTGTTCGGGACTGTTTGGAGTTTGCACCCATATCTGTTCAGGATTCCCCCGGCGATGCTGACGATATTTACAGCCGCGAATGGCATGTCGATCCCGATATTCCCATGAGTGAGGACTGCCTTTACCTTAATATATGGACGAACGCGAAGTCCGCATCTGAGCGCAAACCCGTGCTTGTATGGTTTTTCGGCGGTGGGTTTCAGTGCGGCTATACATCCGAAATGGAATTTGACGGTGAACGTCTGGCAAGGAGAGATATCGTCGTAGTTACTGTTAATTACCGCCTGGGAGCGCTGGGCTTTCTTTGCCATCCGCAGCTTACAAAAGAGCAGCCGGATGCGCCCTGCAATTTCGGCAGCCTCGATCAGCAGGCCGGGCTGAAATGGATCCGCCGCAATATTGCGAACTTCGGCGGAGATCCCGATAATATAACCATTGCAGGACAGTCCGCAGGCGGCGGAAGCGTAATGGCACAGATGGCTTGCAGGGACAATGAAAGCGATTTCAAACGGGCTGTGGTCATGAGCGGCATATTCGGTTCGCCTTATGAGGTCAATGAAGTCTTCCGGCCCAAGAGCCTTGAACTGGCAGAAAAAAAGGGCGAAAGGCTCTTCGATTACCTGGGTGTAAGAACGCTTGAAGAAGCACGAGAGCTTGATGCCGATTACATTTGCAGCAAATATTCCGAGCTTCGCAATAACGGCGAAATGTTCTTCACGATCGTACAGGACGGGCATTTCTGCACGGATGACCCCATGGAAGCGTTCAGAAACGGGTCACGTATCCGTGTGCCCGTTATGGGAGGCAATACAGGCGACGAATTCATAGAATGCATTCATGCGGCTGACGATAACGAACTGGATAAGAAAGCAAAGGCGTACTTTGACAGCAGAGCTGAGGAATTTCTTGCATTTCCCGAAGCCAAAGTCAGAACTGATTCCGGCTATTCGCCGGTTTCCTCTCCCGAGCTTGGAGTAAAGGCCGTCTTCCTCGGAGAGAGCAGGCAGAAAGACCCGAAGAACTGCTACTACTATCGTTTCATTCCGGATATCCCCGGCAAGGATTCCCTTGGTACCTTCCACTCGGTTGATCTTTGGTTCTTCTTTGAAACCCTTGCAAAATGCAGCAGACCGTTTGAAGGCAGACATTATGATCTTGCAAGACAGATGTGCGATTACTGGGCGAACTTCATCAAAACCGGAAACCCTAACGGATTTGACCTCAACGGCAGCAAGCTCCCTGAATGGAAGCCGTATACCGATGCTGATCGTAATGAGATGCTATTCACCGGTGACGGAGCAAAGGCATCGACCGAGAATAACCGCTTTCTCAGGTTTCTGCTCGGCGAATTAAAATAAGGAGGTTATTTTTGTGAGCAAAAAGCAGGCTTTCAACCCCTATCTCCCAAGCTGGGAGTATATCCCCGACGGTGAGCCATATGTGTTCGGCGACCGTGTATATGTCTATGGTTCTCACGACTTCTGGAACGGCTATGTGTTCTGCATGGGTGATTATGTGTGCTGGTCAGCCCCTGTCAACGACCTCGGGAACTGGCGCTATGAAGGCGTTATCTATTCAAGAAACGCGGATCCTATGAACAAGGATGGCCATATGTGCCTTTATGCCCCCGACGTTACTGTCGGTCCCGATGGAAGATACTACCTCTACTATGTACTTGATAAGGTTGGCGTTATGTCCGTTGCGGTATGTGACGAGCCGGCGGGAAAGTATACGTTTTACGGCTATGTTCATTATATGGACGGCACACGGCTCGGAGAAAGAGCGGAAGATGAGCCGCAGTTCGATCCCGGCGTGATGTCCGAGGGTGACACGACCTATATGTACAGCGGATTCTGCCCGAAAGGCGACAAATCAAGAACAGGTGCAAAGGTCGTTACACTTGATAAGGATATGCTGACTGTTCTCACCGGGCCTCAGGTAATCGTGCCCGGGATCTGTTACAGCAAAGGCACTCAGTTCGAGGGACATGCCTTCTTCGAAGCATCGTCCATACGCAAAGTGAACGGCAAATACTATTTTATTTACTCCTCGGAGGTCATGCATGAACTCTGCTATGCTGTCAGTGATAATCCACTCAAAGGGTTTCGCTACGGCGGTGTGCTGGTCAGCAACACTGATCTGCATATTGATACTTATAAGCCGGCAGATATGCCCGCGAACCGCGGTGCCAACAACCACGGCAGCATAATTGAACTTGGCGGTGAGTGGTATATCTTCTATCACAGACATACCAACGGCACATGGTTCTCAAGACAGGGCTGTGCGGAAAAGCTCACACTTCAAGCCGACGGCAGCTTCAGGCAGGCTGAGATTACTTCCTGCGGTCTCAATGGCGGTCCCCTTGAAGGCAGGGGCGAATACCCGGCTTATATCGCCTGCAATATCTTCGGAAAGAAACCCGAGCTTTATATCGGAGATCTCAATGCTGCTCGTATTGTTCAGGATGGCAAAGACGGAGATGAGGAAATCGGATATATTTCCAATATCAAAGAAGGGACAAACATAGGCTTCAAGTACTTCGACTGCAAAGGGATAACGAAGATCAGCATTACAACCCGCGGTTACGGCAGCGGCACCTTCGCTGTTAAGACTGCATGGAATGGCGAAGAACTCGGCGGGATTGAGATTGAAAACAGCAATGTGTGGAAAAGATTTACTGCTGATATCAGTATCCCCGACGGAGTGAATGCTATATGGTTCACCTACAAGGGCACCGGCAATCCTTCGCTTGGCTCGTTTACCTTAGAATGATCTGCGCAGCTGATTTCTGAAAGGAACCTGATTCCGCAAATCTGAAACATCCTCCGCGCATCACGCATCTGCGCAGAAACGGCTGGCGCAGATGTATAAGGACAAATTGGACGGATTAATATTGGATGCGGACTGCGCACTGTTCCGGCAAAGCCGCGCGGCCGAAGAAAAGGAGATATCGAAGCGTATCAACCGGAGAATGCGGCATGACTGATGAGCACGGCGAACGCGAAATACATATCCGTTGGAAAATCTGAAAGCAAGCCTTCTGATCGGAATGGCTTGCTTTTTTGTTCCGTATACCATAATAGAAATGGGAAATCAACTTAAACTGAGCCGTAAAAGAATGCAGCGCCCTGCATGGGACGCTGCACAGTCAGATTCATTCTTCATTCGGCAATTTGGTCAGTGCAGACTTTGCGTGTGAACGGCATATCATGAACGCTTATTCGATCACAGACAACCCGCAGTATCTCCGGAGATTTCCTTCGATACTGCGGGCCGGTTGCTGTGATAGCAGAATTGTCAGTTGTCTTGCTTTTGCGGCTTTGCGACCACGATCCTTCGCTGTGTTCCGTCATCTGTGCACGTCACAAGCGTGACCCGTACATCCTCAGCGTCATCAAGCACCCATGTTTCATCCGGTTTGACGATGAAAGAATCTGAAACATAATAAGTGTAAAGATTTTTGCTGACATCGTACAGTCTGACTTCCATGCCGGTTTGAACGTTCCTGAGTGCATTGAAGTATTCCTTGTATATCGTGCTGCTGTGCGCGGCAATACAATAGTTTCCTTCGCCCGGAGCACCTGTGCCGGGGAAATGCCCGGCAGCTTTTGAGAGCACTTCGTTGTCTGTGCCCTCAAGCACCGGCGCCTTGATCCGAAGTTCCGGAATCTCTATGACGACATTTGTTTTCATGAGCTGATTGCGCCGGTAGTCGCGCAGCAGCTTTCTGCCGACCAAAAACGCAAGCATGACAGTTCCTGTCAGGATCGCTGCCAAACCGAGAAAAAACAATACCTTATTTGGCTTTGAATGTCTGTCTTTCTTCATCAACAGTCTTCTTTCCTGCGGAATGTGCCGGAAGCCCATACTGCTGCCGTACCGAAGAGGATCAGAATAAGTGCTCCGGCTGCTGCCGCGGCAGAGCTGAGATCATTGTTTCCGGTCTGCGGCAGATTGACTGCCTTGCCCTGATCATCGGTGCCTTTCCCCGTGAAGCGGTCGATGCTGTACGCGGAACCGTCCTCGAAGCTGATCACGACTGTGCCGTCCTCGTTGACGACTGTCTCAGAGACCTGAACGTCCTTGCCGGCTTTTTTGCTGCGGTCAGCCGCTGCCATATCAATAAGCTCCTGGTCGGTATAGAAGGTGATGCTGTCCAGCGTTTCTTCACCTACATATACCAGCGTATCGATCTGATTGTCGGCTCTGTGCAGTTCCATCGCTCTTTCATAAACCGGCGTAGAGAACGCGATTGTATCAACCGTTTCCGTATGATCACTGTATGTGAGTTCGAGTGCCACGGCTCCGATCCACCGATACTTTATCGTCTCCTCAGAGCCGTCAGCAGCATCCTTGACTGTGAAAGTGCCATTGCCGTCCGAACTGTAATATTTCAGGCTTTGCCCGTTTCGGCAGAACCAGAGACCTGGTTCAAAGCTGTCATAGATCTCAGGAAGATATACGAGATCTATCGCATCTTGGTACTGATCCAAAGCAAATGCACCGAGGGGCTCTGCTGAAATCGTTCGTCCTTCCGAGAACTCCATTACATATTGACCGGAATCGTTGAATGATGCGGATACAAGCTCAAGACGCTTGCCGTATGCACGCTCGCAGAAGTCTGCCGCCATTTCTTCCAGCTCAGAAGTCGTATACACCTTGAAATTGTCGGCAGTATAATTCGGCTGATAGGTAAGGATATACTCGGTTCCGTCCTCAAGCGTCACTGCAAATGCGGATAAGGAACCGTCTGTCACTTTTGCGGACGATTCATCTTCCTTGCCTTTGTTGCATGTAATCACGCCATCGACGTATTCTGTCGTGCCTTCCCATTCCAGACCGTCCTCTGCCGAATAGACCGCGGCGGTGCCGTCTTCTTTGAAAAGAACATAATAATGCTTTGTGCCTTGTTCCGGATCCTGGAAAACAGTGTATACGCCCTTTCTGATATGTTCAAACTGAACGGGATTGCCGTCAGGATCAACTGCTGTGATCTCAAATCTGTCAAAGCCGGTATACTCTGCAATCGTTTTGCCTTTTTTATCCAGCAGGCGCACGATGCCCATGCCGTTTTCATCGTATGTCACTTCAGCTGATACAGCCTTGACGGTGCTGTGTGCGTTGTGATATGCGGTTACGATTTCTTTCATTTCCGATGTGGTGATATAATCAAAACCGGCAAGGCCGTCCGGATTTGCGTAGACCAGCTTTTCGGTTTTTCCGTCATCCCATGCGATTACTGCATTTCTATGATCCGTAAAGGAGATTTTTCCTGTGTGGTTCTCCACGTCTGTTCCGTTGTAGATATCCATGGTGATGCTGTCACCGTTCAGTTCAAATGAGAAAGTCTTTTCCGGCGCACCGTTCTGATAACGGATATTTCCGTTTCGGGTGTCCCAGAAATTGTAATAGGCATCATCGTCGCCGTTGTTCCGGGCCCACCACAATCCGGTTTTCAGATGTGAAGTATCACGACCGTCCGACAGGATCTCTGTTGTATTATATGCCTTGTCCATCGCTGCGACAAGATACTCATCAAGATCGGTCACATCGTATGTGACAGAGATGCTTCCGTCCTCACCCTGATATCTGTATGCAGGAAGAATATCCGAGAAGTTGTATGCATCCGTGATGTTCCGCTCATAGTCGTCTGCGGTGTTCATGAGCGTGTTGACCAGAAGCAGGTCGGAATTGACGGGGTTTCTGAATTCATCCGGCCACATATAATGCGGAATGTACATGGAATCGACGATGCATCTGATGTTTTTCATCTCTGCGAGCTGCGGGCTGTCCGCTGTATATTCTCCGGCGATTCCGCCGTTGCCCCTGCCCATGATGTAAATGCCGTCAAGGCTCTGATCGGAAGAAGTGATTTCAATCAGCTTTCTGCCGTTTTTCTCTTTCGGCTTGATCTCAAGTTCAGGTGCCGTTTTGTCGATCACGATCGGGAACTCATAGGTCTGCGGATTCTCCTTGGCACCTTCATAGTAGATATAGCCTTCGATCACGCCCTTGTATGTCCCTTCCGGCAGCACTTTGAAATCTGCTTCCGAAAAATATCCGCCGAACGCATACGCCAGTAACGTGCCGTCATCCTGCGATTCGTCGATGACGAGCTTGTTGTCACTGTCATAAAGCTTGAGACCGGAAACGTGTGCAGATCTCAGCACGGTGTAGTTTAATTCGAGCCGTTCAGCCATGCCGTCCCCATCCGGAGAGAGGTGCAGATCACCGCCGGAATATTTTTCGAGTGCAGCCAAATACGCATCATCATAATACATACTAAGCCCGAACGGATCTGCGTATACTTCTGCTGCTGCCTCAGCAGGGAGTCTTTCCAAAAGCTGAGATAATGCTTCCAGATTACCCGCAAGCGAAACAGAAGCATCAAATGCGCCGTCACCTGATTCCGAAAAAATGGTATACGGTCTGCTGTATCTTGAACCATTATAGAAAATCGGCACCTGTGCCCAGTCGCCGTAGAATCCCATGACGGGAATAGAGATATCACAGCAGTTTTCTGCACCGCTGAGTATAAGATAACCTTCAACAAAGAAACCGTTGGGGAAGGTTTCACCGTGTGCAGCGAGGTCATCGGCAGAAAGCTGCGCGCTGACCGTCACAGTCCGGGACTCCTGTGCTTTTGTTTTCAGCAGAGATGACAGATCCGCCGTGACACCGATATTGCTGGCGCCGCAGATTGCAAGCTCTTCGGAGCCTTCCCAGAGCGGAGCACTGTCCTCGGCGGTCAGAACCAGCTTTGCCTCCTTGAATGCAACATCCTGATCGGTGAAATTCCGGATGTCAACATCAAAGCTGAGCTGATCTGTGATCTTATCCTTCAGCTCGACCTTGGCAAGACCGCTTTCACCTGTGAGGATCACTCTGTCATTCAGCACGTTTTTCATGTTCACAAGTCCGGCACCCTGACGTCTTGGGCTTTCGTATATTTCTCCGTTTTTGAACAGGACAGCGGCGTTCATCATAAGATTCTTGATGAAGGCTGTCTTCTCCGCGCCTGCAAGTTCAATGCCGTTTTTCCGGAGATACTGACTCAATACAGCTGCACAGCCTGCAACATACGGAGAAGCCATGGAAGTGCCGTCCAATTGCTTCAGCTGGTTGTCATAAGCGGCAGAAGTGACCGAACCGCCGATACCCGCGATATCAGGCTTGAGCGTCAGATCCGCTGCCGGTCCGAAGGAACTGAATTCGCTGATGCCGCCGTCGAGCGGTGTCACCACACTGATGGTGCTGTCCAGGCGGATCTTTCCGGATTCAGCCTCCTTCATCTTGATTCCGTTATTCATGGAGATGAACACAGAAGGAAAGGCGATGTAGTCCAGGATCATTGTCAGAAGCATATCCTCTTCTATGTCGTCGCACACGATCATAGCGATCGCGCCTGCCTGCGCAGCGTTGAGCGCTTTTTCCACGAAGTCGTAGATGCCTCTGTCGATGAGTGCGATCTTTCCTTCCACATCCTTGCCCTCAAAATCATCGGGCCCGCCGAGACCGCAGTATACATATTCATATACGCCGTCGCTCAGAGAATCACTCAGCGTACAGTTTTCAGCTTCACAGAACGGGATTTCGTCGTCAAGGCCTTCGATCAGGAAACAGGGCTCATGGCGGAAAGAATTATTCGCGGAAGCAACACTTAAGACATCCTTGAATAACGAAGGTTCTATGACAGTATGGGTATCCGGTACTGACGGATCCATATCATAATAAACACCCTGCTCGATCAGGTTATTGCTGTAATTGCCGGCAGATGCAACGACCAGGATACCGGCATTGTTGAGTGCTGTCAGCGTATCCTTGTACGGTATTTTGTCGAGATCAGGCTCACAGCTTCCAAGGCTGAGATTGATGACATCTGCTTTGAGTTTTGCAGCATCCTCAAGTGCTGCAAGCAGCCTATCCGCTTCAAGCGACTGCATATAGACGCCGCTTTCTTCGTCAACCAGAATATGGTCAAAAACCTTCATCATGACGATCTGCGCATCTCTTGCAATGCCGGAAAGTTCTGTACCGTCGGGATCACTGATCGTATCGCCTGCAGCAATGCCGGCAACATGCGTTCCGTGATAGCCTTCCGGTGCATAGCAATCATACGGTGTATCATCAGCATAATCAATCACATACGGCAGCTTGCTGCTGATATACGCCTGATCCGGATCAATCTGCACGTTCAGATCACCGGAAACAGCGATGATGTCGTCCTTCGTCAGCTTGTTCTCCTTGTCATCAATCGCAGCAAACATACTGTGGCTCGTGTCAAATTCTGAATCCAGAACAGCGATGACCTCGCCTTCACCGAAATAACCGGTCGTTTCTCCGAAATAATCAACTTCACTGAGTTCCGGTGCCGAGTAGAGTTCGGGCTTCCGGACATTCACGGTTTCAACCTTGGCTATCCCCTCTACCCACCGGCATGCTCCTGCTTCATCCAGCAGACCTGCCGGCAGTTCACACGAAAAACCGTTCATGAGCAGATCATAACGGTATCCGACCTCAAGATCGGGATAGAGGCTTCGGAGTTCGGCCTCCGCTTCACTGCTGATCTGAAGAAGCGCCGCAGCTTTTGCTCCGGCATCCGCAGTATCCAGATAGTCAGTTCCCAGTTGTGCTGCTTCTTCTCCGGCAAGCACCGCCTCTCCGCTGAGCCTGACGATAACCGGAACAAGTTTTCCGGATTCCGCTGCTTTGTATGCAGCGGATGCTGCGGCAGCGGGAAGTCCGCAGTTCATGACTGCTGCTCCGCTGATTGCCGCCGCAGCGGTCATGCTGAGCACACGGCGTGTGAGGTTTTTCATTGTCATCAATCCTTTCTGATTAAAACTTGGGCATTCAGTGTGTAAAATGTACATTCTGAATAGTAGAAGCAAACTATTCCAGCCTGTACAATAGCATTTTAGCACATTTTTCATTTATTGTCAACTAATTTTATATGTTCGCCGATGTCTGAATGAGAATCCGGCGGCGTTCCGTGCGGGGCATTGCTCAGCCATTATGATCTGAGTGATTGATGCAAAAAAGCACCGCCTGACTTTTCTGTCAGACGGTACTTTTTGATTGCCATGTCGTTCTTTCGGCTTGTTTTGTGAAACGCGCGGTTCCCTGCTTAGACGATCTCGTCGATCAGGCGTGCGATGTATTGCAGGATCATTGTAGCATCTTCTGCGGTGATGTCGCCGTCCTTGTCGCAGTCCGCATTTGCTCTGCCAGTATCAGTGATCTTCGCGTTCCGGTCTGCGACCACAAAGCGGCAGATCAGAACCGCATCCGAAACGTCAACTTCGCCGTCGCAGGTCGCGTCACCGCGCTTTGTGACCTGTACAGGTGCCGGCGTGGTGACAGGCTCGGTCGTGGTGGTCGTTGTTGTGGTAGTGGTCGTAGTCGTGGTTGTAGTTGTGGTCGTAGTGGTCGTTGTCGTGACAACAGTCGTGACGGCCGGTGCCTTTGCGCTCAGATATTCGTCCACAAGACCGGCAAAATATTTGCCCATTTTTTCATAGCCTTTGGCATTCGGATGCACGCCGTCGCCGAGGTCATTCGTGCCGTCCAGACAGCCGTGGATATCCGCAAAGGTGACGTTCTTCCCTGCACTCTTATATTCAGCGGCGACATTCTTGACAATGCTGTTGTAGCTTGCGATCTTCTGCGCCGTGTTGCCGCCGCCGAAGAAACCGCCTGCGAGCTCCGGGATCGTCGAAAGGAAGATCATGCAGCCGGACGGCATTTCCTTGATCAGGTAATCCATCAGCTCGCGCAGATCCTTCTCGCACTCCTCCATGGAACGGTTCGAGTTCATATCGTTTGTGCCAATGATGAGCAGGATCACATCCGGCTGTCCGGATTTCAGTGCGTTCTTTTTTTGAAGCGTTTCCATCAGGCCGTCGCCATAGCCGCCTGAATGATATTTGATCGTGTAGCCGCTGTAACCGGCATGGTTGTTGTCGTAGGTCACGCTCTTGCCGTTGTAGTTGAAGGATGCAGTATCGGGTCCCTCCGGACCGACCATGTCGATCTTGGAATAGCCCTTTTCCTTCATGAAGTAATCGAAGTATTTTCTGTATCCGCCGTCATCGCCCATACCGAAGGTGATGGAGTCACCCGCAGGCATGATCTTGTATGCAGCGTCCTTGCCGCCGCCCGAGGGATTTCCCGGATTCTGCGGCGCGGCCGTTGTGGTCGGAACCGGCGTCCACGGATTCTGCGGAGGCGCTGTTGTCTGCTGCGGCTGCGGATCTGTTCCCGGCTGCTGGCTGCTGCCGTTCTTCAGATAATCCTCGATCAGCCCCGCAAAGTATTTGCCCATCTTTTCATAACCTCTGGCATTCGGATGCACGCCGTCACCGAGGTCATTCGTGCCGTCCAGACAGCCGTGGATATCCGCAAAGGTTACGCGTTTGCCTGCGCTCTTGTATTCGCCCGCGACGTTCTTGACGATTGTGTTGTAGCTTGCGATCTTCTGCGCCGTGTTGCCGCCGCCGAAGAATCCGCCTGCAAGCTCCGGGATCGACGAAAGGAAGATCATGCAGCCGGACGGCATTTCGCCGATCATATAATCCATCAGTTCGCGCAGATCCTTCTCGCACTCCTCCATGGAGCGGTTTGAATTCATATCATTCGTGCCGATGATCAGCAGAATGATATCCGGCTGACCGGATTTGATCGCGTTCTTTTTTTGAAGCGTTTCCATCAGCCCGTCGCCATAGCCGCCTGCATGATACTTGATCGTGTAGCCGCTGTAGCCTGCGTGGTTGTTGTCGTAGGTGACATTCCGGCCGTTGTAGTTGAAGGACGCGGTATCCGGTCCTTCCGGGCCTACCATGTCAAAGTCGATGTTCTTCTGCTTTAGCGTGACGTCCAGATACTTTCTGTATCCGCCGTCATCGCCCATGCCGAACGTGATCGAGTCACCGGCAGGCAGAATCTTGATTTTGTCCGCCGCAGAAACGGTCTGCTGCGCCGGACTGAGCTTCGGGATGGCAGCCGCTGCAAGCACGGCGGATGCCAGGAGAGCGAATAGCTTTTTCATAGTACCAATCCTCCTGTGTTTGGCTTTTGAAAAGCAGTCGTAAGCTATTCCCCCCGAAAAGAAGAAACAAATCATAGAATATAATTATCAGATTCTCTCTCTGATTAACAGTATAGGTCAGATAACGGCTGTATGCAAATCAGGAATTGCGGGAAATGTGCCAATAATTGCGGACAGACGACCGTTTTGACCGAAATACTATAATTTCTGTCATAAAGACAGAGATTCGTTTCACTCTGCTGCAGTTTTTTCTTTTCGATTCAGCTTAAACATCGGCAGAATGCTTCAGATTTCCCCGATCAGTTTCAGTATGAGTGCGGTAATATCCTCTGGTGGTTCAGGCTGTTCTGACAGCAGCCATTTTTTGATGACCGAATACGATCCGAAAACCACAAACTCTGTTGCATATTCTTTCCGGAATCCGGTATAACGCGGTGCAAACTGTTCCTCCAGTTGTTGCGTAATCAGCGAAAGAGAGAGAATCTTATGCAGAAAACCGCTGTCAGATGCAGAACGCAGCAGAGCCCTGCATGACGTTCTGTGCGTATCAATATAGGTCAGGATATTCAGCAGGCTGATCGGGTGATCGTTTTCCCGCAGACTGTTTTCCAGTTCGTGAAGAAAATCCGCCTGCATATCTTCCAGCAGATTGAGCGGGCTTCCATAATATTTATAAAAGGTCGTGCGGTTGATTTCAGCTTCACTGCAAAGCTCGTATACTGTGATCTTATCAATGGATTTCTGGTCCAGAAGCCTCGCGAGTGCCTCCTTCAGCATTCGTTTGGTCAGTCGTATCCGCTGATTCTCCATGCGTTCACCTCAACAAATTCTCCGGATGTGTTGACTTCACAACAAAAACAGTTTGTTATGTATGCCGCACATCAATTTCAAATAAACAGTTGGTTGACTTCGCAACTGATATGTGTTATATTATATCATATCACACAGGAAAAAGCAATGGGAGAAGGAGAAAAAAACCTTCGTTTCACTGCATGGATACGAAATTGGAGGCCGGCACTGCCGGCTTATATCATGTGAATTTGAAACTGTCAAGGAGTGTTTCCATGAAGAATATTGCAGGCTTTATCGTAGAAAAAAGAATTCTGATTCTGTTGACCGTTCTGCTGCTGACCGGTGTGTGCGGGTTCCTGATCCCGAAGGTCGGGATCAATACGGACATGACGAAATATCTGCCGGACAGCTCCTCTATGAAGATCGGCATGGACATCATGGACGAAGAATTTCCGGACGCAGATCCGGACTATACGATCCGTGTCATGTTCAAAGGGCTGACGCCGCAGCAGAAAACTGACATGCAGGAGAAACTCGCTTGCATTCAGAATGTGACGGATGTGGATTTCAAACCGGACGATGAGGACTATAACCGCGGGGAATATACAAAATATCTGCTGCATACGGAGCATGATTACGGCACCGTGGAGGAACTTGCCATTGAGCAGGCACTTGAAGCAGATTTTTCACAGCATGAAATGCAATATAAAAACGACAGCACCGACGGACCGGATCTGCCGACATGGGTCGTGATCACGGCGGTCGCACTGCTGACGCTGATTCTGATTATTATGAGCGGTTCGTGGATCGAACCTTTTTTATTTCTGTTCACGATCGGCATTGCTGTCACAGTCAATCTGGGTACAAATATTTTTCTGGGTGAAATATCTGAAAAGACATTCTCCGTTACTGCGATTCTTCAGTTGGTACTGTCAATAGATTATTCGATCATCCTGACAAACCGCTACCGTCAGGAGCTTGCCGGAACGACCGATAAAAAGGAAGCCATGAAAGCGGCGATCACCGGGGCGTTTTCCTCGATTTCCAGCAGTTCCCTGACAACAGTTGTCGGTTTGCTCGCAATGGTATTCATGAGCTTCAAAATCGGCTTTGATATGGGCGTGGTACTCGCAAAGGGCGTGTTCCTGAGTGTGGTCTGTGTGTTTCTGGTGCTGCCGGGGCTGCTCCTGCTGTTTTCCGGTCTGCTTGAAAAGACAGCCAAGCGTTCTCCGAATATCCCGACCGGCGGACTGGCAAAGTTCTGCAACAAGCTGCGCGTGCCGCTGACAGTTTGTTTTGTCGCGCTGTTTGCCGGCGCATATCTGCTCCAGCAGCGCACTGTCATCAGCTATTATATGGGTGAAGAGGACCCGATCGCAGAGATTTTCCCGACCAGCAGCACAGTCGTTCTGCTGTATGAAAATCAGGACGATGAACAGATCACGGCACTTGCAGAGAAACTGGAACAGCAGGACAATGTCAAAAGTGCCGCAAATTATTCCAACACGCTTGCAAAGCAGCATACCGCAGCCGATATGGTGGATGCGATCAATGACCTTTCCGAAAATATGGGCAGCGGAAAAAAACGGGGGATTGACCCTGACGAAAGCCTGTTCAATATGCTGTATTATCACTATTACGGCGGTGTGACCGGCAAGATCAAGGCCGGGGACTTCATGCGTTTCCTTACAGAAGACGTGCTGACGAATGAAACATTCAAAGACTATATCAGCGAAGAAATGACGAATAATGTCGATATGATCGAAAAGTTTTCCGATGCGGCGGCACTCCGCAGGCCGATGAATGCGGCGGAACTTGCAGAATTCTTCGGTATGAAGCAGGCGGACTGTGAGCAGCTCTTCCTCTATTATTTCATCCGGCATGAGGGTGCGGAAACCAAGCGCATGACAGTTGGCGAATTTGTTGACTTTGTGCTCAATGAGCTGGCAAAGGATCAGACCTATGCGGATCTGTTCGATGAAGAAACCCTTTCGCAGATGAAAATGCTGCAAAGTTTTACAGATAAAGACGCATTGCAGAAAAAATGCTCTGTCAAGCAGATCGCTGACATGCTCAGTATGAAAGAGGACGATGCCAGACTGCTGTTTGTCTATTATTATGCAAAGCAGGATGACTATCAGCCGCGGGCTATGCGCATTCAGGAGCTGACTGCATTTCTGAAAAATGACGTTGCTTCGGACAAAACCTTTTCCGCATATTTTCAGGGCGATGCGGCGGACAATCTCTCACAGCTTGCCGCCTTTACCGATCCGGAGCTGATCACAGCAGAGCGCGATGCAGCCGGTATCGCGCAGTATCTCGGAATGGAAACCGCATATGTGCAGCAGCTGTTCCGCATGGACACCCGCATCTGGGATTATGACAATACGAATATGTCCATGTCTGCGCTCACTTCAACGCTGGATGCCATGATGCAGGATCCGACGCTCGGCAGCAGTTTTGATGACGCGGCACGCACAAAGCTCGGCGGCCTGAAACAGATCACGGACACGGCCGCATCCGGGCAGGCATTGCCCGCATCCGCTCTTGCGCGTGTGCTGCAAATGGATGAGCGTTTCGTCACGCAGCTGTTCATGGGTTATTCCGCTCAGACCGGGCAGAATATTACGGCAATGCCGCTGCCGGATTTTGTAGATTTTCTGGTGAACTTTGTTCTTCCGAATCCGGATTATGCACAGTATTTTGATACAGCGGCAGCAGCAAATCTTCGCATGATGCAGCAGCTCTGTCATGCAGCATCCTCCGGCGCTGCATTCCGTGCAGACGAATATGCACAGATGTTCGGCATGGACGAAAATCAGATCAAACTGATATTTGCGCTTTATTTCGGGACCGATGACAGAACCATGTCGCTCTATGATTTTGTTGATTATCTGAATTCGGATGTACTGCGGAATCCCGCCGCTGCTGCCAAAATGGATGCAGGTATCACAGGAAAGATCGGGATGCTTAAAAATATCATGGATCTGGCTTTGAGCGGCAAGGCGCTGAATGACCGGGAATCAGCCGGAATCTTCGGCATGGATGCCGATACAATGAAACTGCTCTATACGCTGAAAGATTCACAGAATGCGGCTTGGAAAATAGCGCCGGCAGAGATTGTTGCGTTTTTGAGCAGCAATCAGAAAAATTTGTCGGCTGCTGCGGATGAAGAAATGCTGGAAAAGATCGGTCTGCTGAAAAACATCATAGATGCAGTGAAGGCGGATGAAGCGCTTGACGATGCGCGTCTGGCAGAATTGACGGGGATGAAAGCCGATCAGGCACAGCAGCTTTCCCTTCTCTATACATACAAAAAAGGTGATACTGCCGACTGGAAGCTCTCGACGGAACAGTTCATTGCATTCCTTTCCGATGAAGTTCTGAACGATCCGGAGATGTCAGACAGAATCAGCACAGACGACCGCAAAAAGCTCACAGGCGCATCTGCGGTCATCGAAGCAGTGCTGTCCGGAACAAAATATACCAGTAAAGAAATGGCTGCACTGTTTGACGGCATGACCGAGGACATGGATGCCAATGCGATCGAAATGCTGTATCTGTACCACGATGCAAATCAATCACCGGATAAAACAAAGACCATGTCGATCGAACAACTGATGAACTACCTGAACGATACGCTGATTTATGATGATACGTTCAAAACAATGCTCGATGATGAAACGGTTGCAGATATCAGACAGAATGCCGCCGATCTGAATGATGGCATCCGGCAGCTCAAAAGCGGGCAGTATTCCCGCCTGATTCTGTCTGTCACCGTACCGGAGGAGGGCGAAGAAACTACGGCATTTTATGATTCCATCCATGCAGCGTGCAGCAATCTGCGCGGTGAATATCACCTGATCGGCTCCTCTGCGATGAACGATGAGATGAGCCGGACCTTCGGCAGAGAATATCTGTTCATCACGATTCTGACCGCCGCCGCGATCTTCCTTGTAGTGCTGCTGACATTCCGCTCGTTTGCGGTCCCTGTCATTCTTGTGCTGCTCGTGCAGTGCGGTGTGTATATCACCGTCACGGTCATCGGGTTCCAGGGATACAGCATCCATTATCTTGCACTGATGATCGTGCAGTGCATTCTGATGGGCTCCACGATCGACTACGGCATCCTGTTCAGCAATTATTTCCGGGAATACCGCAAAACCGCCCCGCGTGCGGAAGCGCTGCAAACGGCATTCCGCGGTTCGATCCACACCATTCTGACCTCCGGTCTGATCATTGTGACTGTGACTGCAATTCTCGGGCAGTGCTTCGGAGAACCGACGGTGGAGCAGATCTGCCAGACGATTTCTATCGGTGCGACCAGTGCCATTCTGCTGATCGTTTTCATTCTGCCCGGCATACTTGCCTGCCTTGACAGATTCACCGCCGGAAAACATCGGTTACAGTAACAAAAGCCGGATTCACAAACAGAACACGCTATAACCGTGAAAACCGCCGCAGAACAGACGCCGGTCATCGTGCTGGACGCGGGACATGGGGAATCAACTTAAACTGAGTCACAAAGTATCAGGCCCGCCGCAGAGGCGAGCCTGATTTTGTGCGTATTCTTTGAGAAACACAGAATAATCATCGGGGAGTGTATCACTGGTTTTCAACGCATAGCGCAGATGACTCCGGAGATATGTGTCATACATTTCACGCTTCGGAAACAGGGAAGGCGTACTCCGCAGCACATCAACTGTAATCACAATCCGTTCCTTCTGCTTGAGCACCGAAAGAATTCTGAGATATCTTTTTCTCTCGTTATTCCATTCTCTATGGGTGAAAAGTTGCCGGAAAAGATATCACATGGGATGATATCTTCGGAAAGAAACATCTTTCTCTGCTGAAGCCACTGTTCCTATGATTCGCAAGATATTGTAAGCAATCATCGTGAGCTTCAGAATCAGTGCATTTGTCTCAAACTTTCCGCTGGGCAGGCGCTTGATGCCCATGTGCTGCTTTTTGAGCACTTAACAAATATGGAAGGTTTATGAGGCACCACGCAAAAAAATACATACAACAACGCAATAATTGCGCTGACTTTTGGCTGTGTTTGTAGTAGAATGAAACTGTACATGAAAATGTACTAAATACGCATCAATTATTTCAAAGGAGGGGAACTTATGAACAAAAGGCTTTGGGGCCTCATGAGTGCAGCAATGCTTGCATTCACAACAGTACCGGGCAGCGTGTGTGCCGCAGATTCATCTGAAACGGTTTGGGTCACCGGCAAATCACCGGACGGCAGCTATGACTGCGAGGTCTGGAACGATCAGAACATTGGCGAAGTCGGCTTTGACGGTGCCGAAACAGAGGGAGGTGCTTTCTCTGCTGAATGGAACGGTATTCACAACTGCTTTTTCAGCAAGGGTCACGTGCTTCAGTCACCGGAATATGCTACATACCGGCATTTCGGAAACATAGACTGTGACTATGAAATGGATTTTACCGCAAGCGGCGTTTCCGGTTACGGCATCCATGGCTGGATCGAGAACTGCAATCCTGTGAACAGTCGGCCGCGGCAGGTCGAATTTTATATTGTAGACGGCTACAACGAATTCAGACCCGGCGGCTCACAGTCCCTCGGACAGATCACGGACGGCGATTATACCTACGATATCTATCGCAATTGTTTGACTTCGTATGAGATCACTCCTCCGGAAATAGATTATTATCAGTATTACAGCGTCATCAGCGAGGCACAGAATCCGGTAAAGGAAAATGAAACCGTTTCTGTCGGTCGTAAGATCGACATTGACAAGCATTTTGATGCGTGGAGAGCGGTCGGTCTGAATATGAACGGCCAACTGAGGGATGTGTCGTTCTATATCGACGGCTGGAACAGCTCCGGCAAAGCGAAGCTTACAAAAAATGAACTGAATATCGGCACGGAACCGGCGCCGGATTATCAGATTCTCGGTTCGACATCGGATGACGGCTATAAATATGAAGTCTGGAACGAAAAAAAGCTCGGAGAGATCAGTTTTGACGGCAGAGAGAACGACGGCGGCGTGTTCTCCTGCAAATGGGACGACACCGAGTATACCGTTTTCAGCAAAGGACGCTTCATACCGTCCGGCAAGACCTATCAGGAACTGCCGGGGCTTTGCTGTGATTATGCGCTGGACTATACTCCGCACGGAACTTCCTATTTCGGTATTCACGGCTGGTTTACAGACTGCAAGGGTGAATATCCGACCACGGAGTATTTCATCATGGACGGCTGCTGCGACTGGGCACTGCCAGAAGGCACTGAACTGCTCGGCTCGACTGTCATTGACGGCGGCTGCTATGCGCTCTATCGTGTTGTCCTTGCGAAGGCTCCGACCATTACCGGCGTGCAGGATTACTGTCAGTACTGGAGCGTCGGCGGCAACAGCGTCACCAAGGTGGATACGACCAGATCGTTCGATCTCCGCATCAGTATTGACGAACATTTCAAAGCATGGGAAAAAGCCGGTCTGGATATGAGCGGCAAGCTCTATGAAGCATCGTTCTTTGTCGAGGGGCATCATTCTTCCGGTGAGGCGAAAATCACAAAGAATCAGCTCAGTTTCAGCGATGATCCGCAGCCTGCTGCAGCTGCACTGCCGCAGAACGGAACGTCTGTGAAGCGCATCAGCGGCCGGACGGCAGACGGCACCTATGATTACGAGGTTCTGAATTATGACCGTGTCGGCGCGGTTTCCTTTGACGACGCTGAAACAGAGGACGGTGCTTTCTCTGCCGAATGGAACGATATCAGGAACTGCATGGTCAGCAAGGGTCATGTGTTCCAGACAGCAGGAAAAACCTATAAAGAGCTCGGCAGCATTTGCTGCAAATATAAAATGGAGCTTTCGCAGGCCGGTGTTTCCTGTTTCGGCGTCCGCGGCCGGCTTAGAAACAGCGAATCCGGTCAGCCGGAAACGGAATACTATATCATAGACGGCTTCAGCCAATTTGTCCCGCTCCGGAATGCAGAATCGCTCGGACAGGTCAAGGACGGCGGCCGGACATACGATATCTTCCGCATTGACGTCAGCCCTGCTGATGCGCCGGAAACATGTT
Organism: Oscillospiraceae bacterium; assembly: GCA_016281125.1. Classification (GTDB taxonomy): domain Bacteria; phylum Bacillota; class Clostridia; order Oscillospirales; family Ruminococcaceae; genus Firm-04. The sequence continues at coordinate 105,706 of JAEEIA010000085.1, forward strand.
ATCAGTACTGGAGCATTATCATTGACCGGGATAATCATGCAAAGAACAACTTTCCGATTTCCGACACCGCGAAGATAATTTATGAACTCGGCGGCTGGATCAGCGTTGACAAGCATTTCAAGGCATGGGAAGATGCAGGTCTTGAAATGAACGGTCAGGTCGGTGAAGTATCGTTCTTTATCGAAAACTGGCAGAGCACCGGGAAAGCAAAGGTCACAATGAACAATATCGAGATCGCAAATCTGCCGGAGGCGGATGCTGTTCCGCAGCCGAGTGCAGAGGCGATCACCGGCGATATAAACTGCGACGGCAGAACAGATGTCTCCGATGCGGTGCTGCTTGCGCGATATCTGAACCAGGATGCAGAGGCCGTCATGACCGATCAGGGCAAAGTGCAGGCAAATGTCATCAAGGGCGAGTTGGATTCTGAAGATCTTTCCGCCATTCTGATGTTCATTGCAAAGAAGATACCTGCTGACCGATTCCCGCTTGACAGCCTTCCGGCGGCGGGAGATGCTTCTGTATGAGCATGATTGAAACAGCCAAATGAAACGATCTGGATGTGTACGGTTCGCGTTACATCGTAATGCTTTTGAGCCGAGGTTGGTGCCTCGGCTCATTTTTGTTGTAAAGATGGCTTGGAGTGGTAGGGGCTTACAAAATGATTCGTCAGAGAAGGATCTCGTCTTTTAACAAGAATTGAAGTGGTATAGTGAATGCCCGGTACTGCCGGGCATTTCGCTTTCCATATTATTCTGATTTACCATGCTTTTATTTTCTGATAATTGAAAATAATTTCCTTGTTCGGAAAAGAGAATGATTCGAAAACTCTCTAGTGGCATCTAAAAGCAGCGTAAATTCGTTGCTTTTTATGGAGGCGATTTCAAGGCGTGTGTGATTTCGTGTGCAGTTTTCTGTTGATCATTGGAAGTCTTCGCTCCAAACCGCCGAGAACGTGCCCGCCGAGATCCTGATTGATGATTGGGAAATCGAGCATGCCGAAATCCATTTCAAAGGGTTTTGCCATCGCACAGCGTCCCACCGCGAATTTATCCGAAGCGTCGATCGCCTCGCAGACTGTGATCTGCAGTCTGCATTTCCGGCGGATGTCCAGGTGGAGATCTGCGGTTGAGAGTGTCATTTCCTTCTGCCAGTCGGCAAATCCCACCGGAAACGCGGCGGTCTCCTTGCCATCCACCCGGCAGATAAGCAGAAAGCGGTCTGTCAAACCGGATGCGCCTTCCTCGGGCGGTGCCGATCGTCAGCGATGTACTTACATTGGAGAAAGAGATTGTTTCAATCGTCTGCTCTTCCGCAGAAAAACAGGCTGTACAGCCGCTTCAACAGCGAGAATCGCAGCAATCCCTGCGGATAAAAGGGGGCGAAGTTTTCGGAACATTACGATCACATCTTTCACCATTCAGCATGTTCCGGATTTTGATTCAGGATTCGGAAATATGAATGCAGCAATTTGTTTTGCTATAACAGATATTATTCCTGATGTAAATATGTTTTGGGGGATATGCCATCCTCTTGATCGCGGCACAGCAATACATGTTCTTTTATTTGTCAAATAATAATTGACTTTTGGGCCTCAATGTGCTATAATATAAAAAGGCAAGCCGAATGTTCAATGCTTTTGGATAAAAACACATTTGCAATCAAGCGGAGGTGATAGCATGTTCTGTCGAAATTGCGGACAGCAAATCAATGAAGGTGCTTCTTTTTGCAGTAACTGCGGTGAGAAGATCGCAAACCCGGCCGGTCAGGCAAAGCCGCCTGTCACGCCTGCTTCACAGAGAACAATAACGCCGCCGACGCAAAACCGGCAGCCATATCAGGCACCGCCGGTACAGCAGTCCGGATATCCGCAGCAGCCGTATCAGAATCCGCAGTTCCGGCAGGGTGCGGCGCCTGCGTATACTGCCGTACAGCCGCCGCAGACACGTTCCAATACGGCACTGCTCATTGTGATCATCATTCTGCTGCTGATCCTTGTACTGATCGGCGGAATCCTGCTGTTTATCAAACCGGGTTATCTGCGGCAGTCTGACGGTGGGAATCACGGTTTGCTGACACTGAACAGCACAACAGAGCCCGTTCAGACCGCTTCTGCATCCGAAAGTACAATCACACAGAATGCTTCTGCGGCCGCACCGGTCACGCAGCCACCGGAAACGGAAACAGCTGACAGCATAGATTTCCCGCAGGGACTGATCGGCGGAAACTATAATCCGATGGAAGAGCCGTGGGCATTGTCCACCAGTGAACGTCCGCGGTTTGATGAGTTTGAATGGTGCAACGGGCAGTTCGGATTTGTCCGTCAGGCACCGGAGAATGCAGAGCTTATTTCGGATGTGCAGGTCTATAACGGCGGCTGGAAGGCAATGATCATCTACAACCCGGATGATCCGAACGGCATTTTCACGCGTGAGTTGGATAACATCTCGATCAGCGTCGATCAGAATCATATGGTGCAGCTTACGGTAGACTGGTACCTGATGGCACCGGATTATTCGGAGATCACCAACGAAGAAGATATGGAGGACACTGTTTTTACGGGTGCAGTCACCAATACCGGAATATCCGTAAACGGTCCTGCGCTGATCAATATTGATAATTTCTGGCACGACGGCGAAAGACAATATGCGACCGGAACCATTACGCCGCAGAACGGTGTGACCGGATATCTTGCAATGGTCAGACCGTAATCTGACCGGCAGACGGAACGCGATCCAAACAGAAAGAAGGTGCGATCATGAGCTTTTGCCCGAATTGCGGTTCACAGATTGAGGGGCAGCCGAACTTCTGCGAACAGTGCGGCGCGCCGCTGGCTATGCAGTCCGCTGCACCCGCCGACATTCGGCCGGACACACAGCAGCCGGCCCCGGAATTTGATCCAGCACGCTTTTATGCCGGAACCGGAGCAGTGCGAAACGGCATTCCTGCGCCGGGTTATTCGGATCGCTGCAATGATCCTGAGATCCTGCAGGCACTTCAGAAAAATAATAAAGCAGGGAATATCCTTTCTCTGTTTCTGATTCCGCTTCCGCTGATCGGCTTTGTGATATACAGCATCGTGACGGATAACGTGCCGATCGAAGAAGCAATCAGAAACGGACTGATCGTTTCCGCCGTTTTTCTCGTTTTCGCAGTGCTGAGCAAAATCACTGCGGCACTGAAAAAGCCGTATGAAGCAGTCGTGACCGATAAAAAGAGCCGGATGCGGACGCACAACGGGAACGACACCGACAGTTATACCGAATATACGATCACAGTGCAGACAAATGACGGTAAGAGAAAAAAGATCGTCGAAACAGACCGCAGCAGAGCCTTTGCATGGGACTATCTGAATATCGGGGATCGGTTCCGGTTTCATCCGAAGTTCGCATTCCCGTATGAACGGTTTGAAAAATCGTCTGCCCGCTGCCTGTACTGTGTCGTCTGCCAAAGGGAAAACCCTGTGGAGGCTGACCGCTGTCAGAAATGCGGCGTGCCCCTGCTGAAATAACCGATCCGGCATTTGTACAGTCAGCCTGCAATGAGAGGAGGTCAGGATATGTTCTGTCCGAACTGCGGTTTTCAGATCAACGATGACGCACGCTTCTGTGAACAGTGCGGTGCTTCTCTGAACAGCGGCGGAATGCGCGCTGAAACGGAAACAAACGCACCGGCACAAGCCCCTCAAGGTCAGGACACAGCAATTCAGGGCGCGAAGGTCACAAAGAATATTTATCTGTGTCCGGACGGCATGTTCCGCTGGATCTATGAATTCAGAATGATGAAGAATCCGGTGATCCTGTTCACGATCCTCAAGATCTTCGGCGGGATCTTCGGCGGAATCTGGTTATTTGAAACTGTCCTGATGCTGTTTGACGGCTTTGACACAGAGGTCTTTCTTCACAATACCTTTGCCATTGCGGCTATCACACTGGTGATACTGGTGATCGGCCTTCTTTCGTATGTGATCGTTGCGGCAATGAACGGCTGGAAATATATCGTGCTGTTTGAGATGAACGATGAAGGCGTAACGCATACCCAGATGCAGAAGCAGTTTGAAAAGGCACAGGCCATCGGCTGGCTGACAGCAATGGCAGGTGCGATGACAGGCAATCTTACAACAATGGGAATCGGCATCAACACCGCGGTCCATAACAGTCTGCATTCTGATTTTGCGAGAGTGCGGAAGATCAGGGTCCGCCGCAGACAGCACACGATCTATGTCAATGAACTGCTTGAAAAGAATCAGGTGTATGCAGAACCGGAGGATTTTGATTTCGTACTGGATCATATCAGTAAGAGGATTCCCGCTGATGCAGCCGGAAAATGATCCGGAATACCAAAGGGAAAGGAGCCGGTCTGAATGAAATGGATTCCGAAAAAGGGATGCCTGTTTGTATGCGCGATCCAGCTGCTGCTCGGAAGCTGCAGCGGATTCGGCTCGGATCCGGATAACATGCCCTATGAACCGGATACGCCTGCGCCGGCAGCCCATGACGGTCTCTTTGTATCGGAGCACGGCAGTATGCGCTTCAACGGCGACGGAACAAGTGTTGAAACGGATTTTGACGCCGTGCTGGCCGCACTGACCGGGCTGCCGGACGGCACGCAGACCGGCAGCTATGTTTTCCTCAGCGGTGATCTTCCGCCTCACGGCAGCATGCCTGTCCGGTATGATACCGCGCACGAGCTGCAAATCGCCGTCGGTGACCGATCTGCCGTGATTGATATGGGGATCGCTTCGGAGGACGGAAAAACCGCACAGGTCGGCGTGGATATTGTGACGCCCGAACGGATCCCGATGCTGTTCCGTGAAGACGGCCGTACATTTGATGTGATGTTTGTTAAGGAATCACGCAGTGAGAACAAATGAGTAATATGTGAGTGCCCGGCGTTTGCCGGGCATTTCGCTTTCCATATTTTTCTGATTGGTCATGCTTTTATTTTCCGATATTTGAAAATAATTTCCGAATTCGGAAAGAGAACGATTCGAAAGCTCTCTGGCAAGACGCAAAAGTGCTGTAAAAACGCTGCTTTCATGATGCCGTTTTTGTTGCGTGTGCAATTTCATGTGCGGTTAAAAAATGAGCACCGTCTGGTCAGACGGTGCTTCAGTCTGTTGAAACAGTTGCGATTGAAGATATATCTAAGGTATTGCAGGTTCAGAACAGAAGCACAGCGGTAAATGTCTTGTCGTGTGAAGAGATCTTTAAAGAAAATCCGTTCTGCTCTGCCGCAGCAGCCGCGATCGCAAGTCCAAGACCGCTGCTTCGTTTGTCGCCGCGGGTTTTATCCCCTTTCACAAACGGCATCAACAGATTCTTTGTATTCACATCTTCCGCGGTATCATTTACAATGCTCAGCCGCTTGTTGTCCACAGTAATCGCAATCTGTCCGCCGTTTCGCGTATACCTGACTGCATTGGAAATCAGGTTTTCAACAGTGTCAGTCAACAGGTCTGCATCCGTGCTGACCGTGCTGCTGCCGTCAATCGTCATTGTGATATCGCGCTCTTTCAGTGCCATGCGGTATTTCTCTGCGAGCTGCTCCGCAAGTTGTCTTGTGTCAATTTCCGTTTTGTGCGGCTGCTGGATCTGCTCGGTTTTGCTGAGTTTGAGCGTCTTTCGAATGATGTCATCGGTATAGGATACATTGTTCATGATGGAACGCAGATATGCCAGTTCTTTTTCTCCGCCGTTCTTCTGACGCATCTGGAGCAGGTTTTCCGCGTATCCGCCGATCACCGCCAGCGGCGTTTTCAGATCATGCGCAAGGTTATTCGTCAGCGCTCGCTGATAATCCTCAAAGGCATACTGTGCCTTGTTTTCTGCGTTTTTGATGAGACATACGGCCAGCACAAACAACGTCATCGCGCAGAACAGTACACCAAGCGTAAAGAACAATCTGCGCCAAACCGACAGACCGGTCAAACTGAGCGTGCAGTATGTCAGAATGCCCTGTTCCCGCTCGTCCCCGTAAATCCGCTCGATGAGAATTCCATCCGTATTATCCGCATTGTCGGAAGGAGCATAATGCGCTTCGGAATTGTCACTGTTCAGGAAATTCTGCACCTGTGCTTTGCACGTTTGAACTGTCTGATCGAAATATTCAGGCTCACAGCCGAAAATGCCAACCAGACTTCCCTGCGGATACAAATCGGGTTCTTCCGAATTGGAATGCATTTCTGTGAATGTATAGCCATCCGGCACATAGTCGATCGTGATACGGTAAGAATTCTCCACTTCACCGAAGTCTGTATCCCATTCAGCATAACCGAGGAACGGCTTTTTATACCGGTAACGTGTTACTTCTATGTCATGCGGCACCATTTTCTGTGTTTCTTTTTCCAGATACAGACTTTCAATATGGAATGAATACGTGCAGTTGTCTTGACGGGTAAAGCGGATATAATCATCAAAGATCCGGTCTATCTCCGGGATGTGATGCTCCTGCGGATCGAAGTTGTAAAAATTGTTTTCATTCGGATCTTCACTCCAGCGGATTGCAAACAGCATTTTGATCCGGTTTGTGCTGACCGGTGTTCCGCTTTCATCAAAGGTAAACACAGCAGTTTTGGCGTCCGGTTCGATCCACGACGCAGGATGCAGATACCCGCCCATATCCGAATAATCCACCTGACCGAACAGACTGAGAAAGCCGTTCTCAGTCATCTTCTCCACTTTGACCGCATCTTTTCTCCGGATATAAGTCGATGCAATATTCTCCATCCGGCTTTCTGCAATACTGATGGCATTCATCCGGACAAAATAAAATGTAAAATATCCGAGTAGAATTGTGATCAGCACCGGCAGGATCATTCCTTTGAGGAACATCCGCAGTAAGGTCGTCCGCCTGCGTCTGCGCCGGAACAGTTTGTTCATCATCGCGCTCACTCCTTTGTCAGCTTATACCCCCGTCCCACAAGCGTTTTGATCTGCGAGCCTGCGCTGCCGAGGGCTTTTCTCAGTTTTTTGATATGACTGTCCACTACGCGGTCACTGCCGAAATAATCATAACCCCACACTCTGTCCAACAGTGCATCCCTGCTGACGATCCAGTTCTCATGCTCCAGCAGATAGCGCAGGATCGCAAATTCCTTCGGCGGAAGATCAACCTCTTTTCCGCCGGCAAAGCAGCGCAGTGTTCTGGTATCGAGGCTGATGTCGCCGCAGGTCATAAGTCTGCTCCCCATCGGCAAACCTGCGCGCCGGACAAGTGCTTCACATTTGCTGTACAGCACAGAGAGCAGGAACGGCTTCACAATATAATCATCGCAGCCGAGATCATACCCGCTGAGAATGTCTTCCTCACGGCCTCTTGCGGTAATGAAGATCACCGGAACCTCGCTGTTCTGCATCCGGATCTGCCTGCAGAGCGAAAAGCCGTCTGTTCCGGGCAGCATGATATCTAATAGCACCAGCGCATAGCGGTGTATTTCTTCACGAATCAGATCCGAAGCATCTGTTCCGTTCTGAACCGAAAACACCTCTGTACCTTTCTCAGCGAAATAAGTGCGGATGATCTCGCACATTTCGATATCGTCCTCGATCAGCAGTATTTTTTCCATAAGCCGCGCGCTCCTTACGTAATTATCTGTATTATAAACTGCCGCTGTGTCTTTTTTATGACCTGAATCGGCTTTTTCTGTGCCTATTTATTATACCCTGAACAGGATTCCTTGTCAAATTCTCCTGATTAAACCAGTCTATTCAAATAATTGGTTTGAAAGGGCACTGCAAAAACTATATATTGACTCTTCCACTTAAGGAGGCTGAGATTTATTTACTGACTGCATTTTTAGCCCGCCTATATGGGGATTTCTTTTATTTGCTTTCCACTGGGAAATGAATCACAGATTTCATAATGTGTAAACTGGTCATTGCGTACATGTCGGATCTGAAAAGCTTATTTTCGGATGCTTATGATATAATATCGTGTTGCCTGCAAACGCCTTTGATGGGGGTGTTCAGAGATCGCTGCAGTTCGGAATGAATGCGCATCTTACAATGGTAATATGGTACAATAGTATAAGATTTCAGTGAATAGCCCATCCATAATTGCCGAAGGGAGGTCTGTCATGAACCCGGAAGGAAAAACTTATCAAAAGCCAGAAGAAAAAGCGCGCCAGAAGATTGATGCCTTTCTGAAAAAGTCAGGCTGGTATGTTGTGTCAAGAGACGAGTATGTCCCCGAAACCACATCCGCTATTTGTGAGGCTTTAATGAGCGATAACACCGAGAGCGACTACCTGTTTTTTGTCGAAGATAAGGTGATTGCTGTTCTGGAAGCTAAGCGTGCAGATAATCCGCTTGGCGATGATGTAGCTGAACAGGCCGAACACTATGCACGTCATCCGCAGAATTGGGATGGCATTTGGATAGACGGTTTAATCCCGTTGGTTTATCTTTCAAACGGAGACACTCTTCTCTTCAAAAATCTGCTAACAGGCGATACTGAATACGCAGAACTGTCAAAGATTACTTCAAGATCGGTATGACAGACGCGCGCGGCGAACGCGAAATACATATCCATTGGAAAATCTGAAAGCAAGCATTCTGATCGGAATGGTTTGCTTTTTTTGTTCCGTATACCATAATAGAAATGGTTGCAAAAGAGAGAAAGTGAATTAAAAACCGTTTTTGAAGCAGTGGTATAAAATGCACGGGCATGATACGGTTTCGGTATCATGTCCGTATTTTCGTGCAATCAATCTGAGATTCGAATCTTCCGCAGCTGCATATTCCGCTCCGCTGCCGTATACATCTCTACTAACCAATCCAAGAGGTGATGCTATGAACACAGTGACAAAGCGGATCGTCCGGAAAAGCGCGTTTCTGTTTCTGATGCTGACGGTCAGCATCGCGGGGATTCACCGGATTATGAGGCGAACAGCGGATCTGCCTGCCGCACGGAAAACCGCCGCGGAACGTACACCGGTCATCGTGCTGGACGCGGGACACGGGGAATCAACTTAAACTGAGTCACAAAGTATCAGGCCCGCCGCAGAGGCGAGCCTGATTTTGTGCGTATTCTATGAGAAACACAGAATAATCATCGGGGAGTGTATCACTGCTTTTCAAAGTATAGCGCAGATGATTCCGGAGATATGTGTCATACATTTCACGCTTCGGAAACAGGGAAGGCGTACTCCGCAGCACATCAACTGCAATCACAATCCGTTCCTTCTGCGTGAGCACCGAAAGAATTCTGAGATATCTTTTTCTCTCGTTATTCCATTCTCTACGGGTGAAGGGCTTGTGGTTTGCCTTGTGAGGCATGAATATCCGGTCGATGATTTCGCCGTCAAACAGCTTCCATGTATCATTCCGCTGGATAAACCGGCCGAAAAAGAAGGACAGAAATGCATCATGCAGTAAATCTCTGCGCAGCTTTCTGAATGGCTCTGTTCGATGAGGCTGCACAGAAAGCCAGCGCAGCGAGACACTATTATTCAGGCTGGTATTATTGTTGGCAGAATCATACCACAGGCGAACAGGTGATGGATTCAGTTGAATACGCTGACGGTTTTGAGAACAGGGAAAAAGTTTTCAGCCAGAGCATTGTCATATGGATTTCCGCGTCTTGATATTGACGGCGTAATATGGTATGACATGACGATACCTCTTTGCCATAACAATGCACTTCCTATGGGTTCTATTATACCAGAGGAGGTGTTTTTTGTCACGGTCCGTTTTACTGGTTCGGTTCACTTTTTCCGGAATTACAAATTTGTAATTTCTTACACAGGACGCAGAATCTGTATTATAATAGGAACGGACAACGGATCCGGATTCTTTTGCTGCAAGCCAAAGTTGTATTGTGAAAATATAACAATTATGCGTTCCGGTATTGTCACATATTTCACTTGCGATTTGCAAATTATGTTGCTTGCAGATAATGACAAAACCTGAAAAATATGATAAAATATAACTGAATCCTTGCGGTGAAAAGCAATGATCCGTTAAGAGCCGCATAGATTCAGGCGTATATAAATGAAGAATGCTTATCTTGAAATGTAACAGGAGGTACAAACATGGTCAAACACAAACGATTGAAACGCGCAGCAGCAGGAATGCTCGCTGCAGCACTCGTTCTGGGAGGACTCCCGAAAGGAACAGGAGGGCTTCTGACCAAAGCACCCGCACTGAAAGCAAGCGCCGGCGAATCCACTGTCGGAAACCCGCTTGCAATCTGGACGACCTATGAGTTCAACGCTGACGCGACATACGATGCCGATATTGATATTGAGAGCAGTTCCGTGATCAAGATCGGCAAAGACAGAGCATGCAATGTGACTGTCAACGGACTCCTGAACGTCGGAGAGGATGCTGAACTGCATCTGTACAACGGCTCCTATCTATTTATCAACGATGATGTCACGCTGTACGACGGATGCAAGATCATCTGCGATGACAATTCAAAGCTCATTTTCGGCGGCGACGCAACGGTGTATCTCAGGAGCGATAATGTCGAGTATACGGCATCTGATCTCATCTGGAACGCAGCACCGAATCTCTGGAACAACAGCACGTTCAGCTCCAGCACAACGGTCAACGGAAATGTGACCGTCGTGAACGGCTCAACCGTTACGATCAAAAGCAAGACCCTCATCACGGTCAACGGTGACCTGGATATCCGTTCGTCGAATCTGCGGATCGAAGACGACGCATACCTGTATGTGACAGGACAAGTCAGGCTCGCCGGGAACGCCACCGTCGAATGCGAGGGAAGCGCAAAAGTTCTGCTGTACTCGACATCCGACACAGTGCCGATCACTGTATCCTCCGGTGCAATTTACGACCCAAATGATCTGATCGGAACAAACCTTCCAAACCTGAAATATACTCCGGATAAGATCACTTCCAAGAATTATTTCTCCTCGAACGGAACCGATTACACGTTCGACGGCACAAAATTCACAGAGGTCAAAGACAACTCAACCACACTGTCACTGAAGGATCTGTGTACCTTTTCTTCGCTGGAAACATCCTTCAACCGTCCGATCCTGTTCTCTGAAGAAGCACGCGATGCATTCGATGCTGCATACAGCACTGAGTATCTTTATACCGATCTGGTCGGATATATGATCGACGGCGACACATGCTCCGATTTGCGTCTGAGAGCAGACACATACCACAACATCTGGTACATCAACTATTTCTTGACCACATTCAATCAGACGGTCGGCTACGGCACTACCTATATCGTCACAGCGGAGGAGGCCGAGCAGCTCGCCGTTTCCGAGCCGAGTTTCTCAGGCGGACGGATGCTTGTCGGTTACGATCTTACGCTGCTTCTCGAGTTTGACAATATCAACACAGAAACACTCGACGATTTTTCCGTCGTTCTCACCGGCAAATGCGCCGAGGCTGGCAAAGAACAGAAGATCACCTACAACGAAGACACCAAACACTACTGCGTTAATGCAACAGTCCCCGTCAATCATATGAGCGACACCATTACGGGGCAGATTTACTACAAGGGAAAAAAGGTTGGTGTTCCGTTTACAACCACCGTCGAAAAGTATCTGAAGGCGCTTTCCGATCAGCAAAACGTTACAAAGGATATCGCCGATGCCATCCTGGTCTACGGAAAGGCAGCTGCAAACTATTTCGGTGACGGCGAACCCCAATTTGACATCAGCTCCGAAATCGCAGCGTACAGAAATCAGTACAGCCTGAAGGATGCGGATGATGTTGCGCAGAATTTCCCTGAAAGACTGATTCCGACATACAGTCCGAGTGATGCAAAGGTCTCCATGGTGCTTGGCACGACCGTAACACTTCGCTGCTATTTTTCGATCATGCAGTTCTTCAATGTCGGCGAAGAATTCGGCAAAACCGGCTATATCGTTGAAGGAGATGAAAACGGCCACTACATCTCAATATCGGGAATGAAGCCGGCCGACATGTTCAATTTTTATACCCCAATCAAAGTCAACGGTATGACGCACAACTGCAGCTGCTGCGCATGGGTCTACCGCGTACTGACCTCTGATGAATTCGCAGATGATCATGAGCTGCAGGATCTGGCAGTTGCCGTTTATGCGTATGCACAGGCGGGCAACGACCTTTTCCTCAAACTCAGCAATTCATAATCTGCGTCAAATCATTTGAAAGGAGGTTTCTTCTATGAAAGATACTTACACAGCACCCGTTCTTGAGGTCATTGAATTCCAGGCTGAGGACGTTATCACGACAAGCGGTTCTGAGGAGCTGGTCACGCCTCTGGCATAACAGCAAAGGCAGGCAGTCGTTACGGCTGCCTGCCATCCTATCACGCAGATTCCGAAGGAGAGAATATGAAAAGACTGAAAACTGTTTTTCTGCTTACAGCGCTGATACTGACATCATGCAGAGGAGGAAACGGAAGCAGTGCAGGGGAAAGCAGCATTGCCAGGCCGGAAACAACGACAGCCGCTGTCACAACAGACACTGAAACGCAGTCCGCTGCGCCGACACCGGATGAAAGAACAGAACAGACCGCAGCTTCAACAGCATCAGCAGCAGAATCCACGGCCGTTTCCGACAAGGCGAACCGTCCGGAGGCACCTGCGGACAGCAGTTCCTCCGTCATCATCCCGGGCGAAACAGCTGCGGAAGATGAACATATTATCATCATTACGGTTCCCTCCGATTCACCTGCCGGAAATGATGCCAACAGTATCATCGTCAACGACGACGGCTCGCTTCTTCTTCCGTCTGTGCAGAACAGCGATATCGACTGAACACCGTATACAGATAATAAGGTATATTCCGGAAAAACAAACGCAGTTACAGCATAAGAACAATAACACCCTCAGAGATTCTGAAGCCGCTGCGTTTTCAGATCGGTTCGGGCTGGGTCGTGAAACTCTGGCGCAGTATCCGATTCAGCCTCCGCTTGCGTTGCGGAGCAGGTTCAGTGCTTAATTCATTTTGCCATAGGGGCGCTTTTGTGCTGTCCGAACAAAATGGTTCAATTCAGTTCTGAGAGCGTTTTCGCCGGCGCGGAATAATTTTAGAATCATGATTGTAACGAATGCCCGGCAGTGCCGGGCATTTCGCTGTTTCATTGTCTTAAAGTTGCCTGTTTTTTCTTGCATTGATTTTCCGATATTTGAAAAGACTTTCCCAAATCTGAAATGAGAGCGTTTCGAAAACTATCTGGCATGCTGTAAATCAGCTGTTGGCTTATGTCTCATCGTCCGGGAGATACCGGTAAGAATCAAACAGAAACTTCGCTTGCTGCTGCAAAGGCGGAAGCAGCTTCGGCTATTTTCCGAGGATGTCCTTCCATGTGATGTCCTTGCCCGCGACCGTTTTCTGCGTATAATATTTCAGCCGGAATATCCGACAGATATGGTCATTATGATTTCCCCTGTCATATCCCAACCACTTCCCGCATACATCTCTACTAACCAATCCAAGAGGTGATGCTATGAACACAGTGACAAAGCGGATCGTCCGGAAAAGCGCGTTTCTGTTTCTGATGCTGACGGTCAGCATCGCGGGGATTCACCGGATTATGATGCAGACAC
>JAEEIA010000086.1 GCA_016281125.1 Oscillospiraceae bacterium
AATCTGCATCCGGTGGGACAGCAGCATTCCAATCTGTTCCTGCGCCGGATCGAAGACCGGGATACCCATGGGGTGGTGCTGGGAGCCAAGACGGGTTATGTAGTGGAATCCGGTAACTGTGCGGTGAGCTATGAGCAGTCGAACGACGGCAACCAGTACATCCTGGTGACCGGAATGGGGGCCGGAAAGTGGGCGCCGATCAAGGAACATGCCCTGATCTACTGCACCTATGTGAAGTAATTTGATTATTTTAAAAAAAGTATTTGACAAGTGATCCTGCAGCAAGTATAATATCATTTGTTTGGCGAGATAGCTCAGTTGGCTAGAGCACGCGGTTCATACCCGCGGTGTCGAGGGTTCAAATCCCCCTCTCGCTAGTGGATTTTTCAAAGGGGTTTCCATAACTCGGAAATCCCTTTTTATCTGTATTTTCTCGGGTATGAAACCGTAAAATGCTATTGATTCTTTGGCTCAGTTTTATTATACTTATAACAGAAGGTATCTCATCAGGAGGACGCAAAAATGGCAAATATCACCTGTCCGCAGTGTAAGCGTTTTGTCGATGATACGACAAAGTTTTGCCCCGGGTGCAAGTTCAACATCAAAAAGTATGTGAAAGAGATGAAGAAGAAGGGAATGTCCGTCGGAAGTTCTCTGTCTTTGAACGGCATATATGCGCATGATTCCGAGCCGGCCAAATTTGTTCCGGAACTGGATTTCCTGAAAGGCGCAAACAGTTCTTCGAGCCTGGATTTTATGAAGAAAGAGGCAGCTCCGGCAGCGGCACCGTCGGCAGCAGCGCCCACAGCAACTCCGGAACTGGATTTCTTAAAGAAGCAGGAAAGCGCACCGGCAGCTCCGCAGGCAGCAGCACAGCCGGTACAGCAGCCGACTCCGGCTGCCAATGTAGATATGTTTGCACCGCCGATCCCGCAGGCTCCGGTGAATCGCACGAATGTCTCTGCGATGAGCCCGGCAGATGTATTTTCCGAGAAACCGGTAGCACCCAGACAGGTGATCACACCGGCTCCGTCGGCTCCGGTGATGAGCCAGGCAGCAGCGATGGCGGCATATCAGGAAAAGAGAGAAGCAACACAGGCTGCACATCAGGCGGCAGCTTATGCAAGTGCGGCAGCAGCGGCACAGGCGCAGCAACAGCAGCAACAGATACCGTCTCCGGCGATCCCGACACAGGCAGCGGCACCGGCATCACCGATCGCACCGCCTCCGGCAACACCGCAGATGAGCCAGGCAGCAGCGATGGCAGCATACCAGCAGAAGAGAGAGACGGTACAGCAGCATTCGTTCACGACACCGCAGACGACACAGCCTTTGGCATCTTCCGCACTGAACCGTCCGATGGGCGCTTCACCGATCGCACAGCAGACGATCCAGCCGGTCTTTGAATCGGCCAGCTTAAACAGCGGGGCATTGAATGGCGGCGGCGCTTTGTCCGGAGTCCTTTCCGGGCCGACGATCATGGAAAAGATCGCAGCAGAAAAGCGTCTGGCAAAGGAAAACGAATCGATCTTCGAATCGGCTTCCCTCCGCAAGGCAGAAAAAGAGATCAAAGCAGGCACACGGCAGGCAGCCGGTGGACTGCATGGAGAAATTCCTCTGGATGCATATCGCGATAACGGCGTACAGCGTTTTGGCGAGGCTTCCGAATATCAGCGTCAGATGGCGGCATTGGGACAGGGCGCAGCAGGCGCCAACCCGCCGTATGCAGCAAAGCAGCCGCCGTATGCAGCACAGAATCCTTACGGACAGGCAGCACCTTACGCGACGCAGCAGACCGGCAGCGCAGCACCAAGCGGCCTGAATCCGATGTTTGCAGCACCGCAGTCCGGCAATCCGCTGTTTGGCGGCGGAGCACCGCAGCCGGCAGCTTCTCCGTACGGACAGACTGCACCGGGAGCACCGAACGGACTGTTGGCACAGCCGGCACCTTCGGCAAATCCGCTGTTTGGCGGAGCGGCACCCGCAGGCAATCCGATGCTGGCAGGACAGCCGGCAGCACCGGCAGGAGCAGCACCTGCAGCATACCAGCCGGTACAGCAGGAGGCAGCGCCCGCACCGTATCAACCGGTACAGCAGCAACCTGCACCGACACCGTATCAGCCGGCACAGCAGCAACCTGCACCGACACCGACACCGTATCAACCGGTACAGCAGCAGCCTGCACCGACACCGACACCGTATCAGCCGGTACAGCAGCCCGGCGCATCCGCGGGAGTATTCACCGGAGCACCGAGCGGCGGTGGCATTTTCGGATCCCAGCCTGCACCTGCACCGACAGGCAGTGTGCTTTTCGGATCCCAGCCCGTAGCGCCGACAGGAAGTGCTATGTTCGGACAGGCACCGGGACAGCCGGCAGCACCCGGACAACCGGTCGGAGTTCCTTATGGCGGTTGAGCGGAATACGATTGATGGATTAAGATAAGCATGATCAACAGAGTCGACGGTCAGCACAATTACACGAATCCCTATGAACGCCAAAAACGTAAATCCGGGCGCGTGGAAGCTGACGCGCCGGCTTTTTTGTTGGATTATGACGAAAAGGGAGTCGTGTGGGAACGCAGTTCGGAGCAGCAGAAGGGGCAGGTTCCGAAGGACAGTGTTTCTTCACAGGAAAAACACGAAGAGGATAAGAAAAAGAAACCGGCACCGGAGATCGAAAAGACTGCGGAACCGGCGGAAGAAATGCGTGTTTTGCCGAAGGAC
This sequence comes from Oscillospiraceae bacterium, assembly GCA_016281125.1. Classification (GTDB taxonomy): domain Bacteria; phylum Bacillota; class Clostridia; order Oscillospirales; family Ruminococcaceae; genus Firm-04. The sequence continues at coordinate 2,725 of JAEEIA010000086.1, forward strand.
TTTTTCCGTAATGTTCTGAAACGGCTTAGTAAGCTGGTACAGGGATTCCTGCAGCTGGTATGGTATAGCGGAGACGAAGAAAAAAAGGCAGCGGAGGAACCCGGAACCGAAACATCCGAGACGGAGCTTTCACAGACCGGGGATGCCGTTGTACCGGCGGTGGAAGAAACCGCGGAAGATGCGGAGGCGTCCCGGGAACTGACGGAAGAAGAGGAAGACCAGAAGCTTCGGGAGCTGATCGCAAAGAAAGACAACAAAGCATTTATGGAAGTGCTGACGCGCGGCAATCGCAGACGGC
>JAEEIA010000087.1 GCA_016281125.1 Oscillospiraceae bacterium
GTCACGCCGTTCGGCAGCGTGTAGCCCATGATATTGTTCCGCGCTTCAAATGTCCTGACGGCCAGCTTTCTGAGCCCCGCCATATCGACCTCGACATCAAAATGACCGGCATTGCAGAGAATGGCGCCCTCATGCATTCTGAGAAAGCTGTTTTCCGTAATGACCTTGCTGCATCCGGTGACTGTCACAAAGAAATCGCCGAGCGGCGCGGCATCCTCCATTTTCATGACCGTGAAGCCGTCCATGACCGCCTCAATCGCCTTGACCGGATCGACCTCCGTGACGATGACCTTTGCGCCGAGCCCCTTTGCACGCATGGCTGCGCCTTTTCCGCACCAGCCGTATCCGGCAATGACAACAGTCTTGCCTGCGACAATGAGATTCGTCGTGCGGTTGATGCCGTCCCAGACCGACTGCCCGGTGCCGTAGCGGTTATCAAACAGATGCTTGCAGTCCGCATCATTGACGAGCATCATCGGGAATTTGAGCGCTCCGGCAGCCGCCATGGCTTTCAGGCGGAGAATGCCGGTCGTCGTTTCCTCGCAGCCGCCGATCACGTTTTCCAGCAGCGCCGGATATTCATTGTGAATGAGCGTGACCAGATCACCGCCGTCGTCAATGATGAAATGCGGTTCTGCTTCGATCACGCGGCGTGTATGTGCTTCATATTCCTCCGGCGTTGTGCCGTGCCATGCATAGACATTCAGTCCGCTGTGAACAAGCGCCGCCGCAATATCATCCTGCGTGGACAGGGGATTGGAACCTGTGATATACATTTCTGCGCCGCCCGCCGCCAGGACGCGGCAGAGATACGCGGTCTTTGCTTCCAGATGAATCGACAGCGCGATGCGCTTGCCTGCAAACGGCTTTGTCTTTTCAAATTCCGCTTCGATTCGGCGCAGCAGCGGCATATTTCCTTTGACCCACTGAATTTTCTGTTCGCCGCTTTCCCAGAGTGCAATATCCCTGATTTCCGACATTACTTTTCCGCCTTTCCGATTGCCTGACTGAGATCCGCCAGAATATCCTTAATGTTTTCGATGCCGGTGGAAAGACGGATCAGACCGTCCGTGATGCCGACCTTTTTGCGGATGTCCGCCGGAATGGATGCATGTGTCATCGTGGCCGGGTGGCAGACCAGCGACTCTACGCCGCCGAGCGATTCCGCGAGCATGATCAGATGAAGGCTCTCGAAAAAGACGTTGATATCGTAGTTTTCATGCAGTTCAAACGAGATCATCACGCCGCCGTTTTTCGCCTGCGCTTTGTTGATTTCATAGCCCTGCGCGTCCGGCAGACCGGGATAATACACGGTTTTCACCGCCGGGTGACTGACGAGGAATTCCGCTGCCTTCTGCGCATTCTCCACATGTCTGTCCATGCGGACGGCAAGCGTCTTGATGCCGCGGATCAGCAGGAACGAATCAAACGGGCCGAGGACACCGCCGGTCGAATTCTGAATAAATGCGAGCTTTTCTGCAAGCTCTTTTGAATTCACAACGGCAAGCCCCGCGACGACATCGCTGTGACCGCCGAGATATTTCGTCGCGCTGTGTACGACGATATCCGCGCCGAGCGTCAGCGGTCTTTGCAGATACGGCGTCATGAAGGTATTGTCCACGATCACGAGCAGGCCGTGCTGATGCGAAATCTCTGCAACACCGCGGATATCGGTCACAGTCATCAGCGGATTCGCCGGGCTTTCGATGATCACAGCCTTGACATCATCCGTGATCTGCGATTCGTACTTTGCAAGATCGTCCGTATTTGCAATCGTGTAGGTGATGCCGAAATGGTTGAATACCTTATCCAGCACGCGGAACGTGCCGCCGTAGACATTGCTGGAAATCAGCACGCGATCGCCCTGATTCAGCAGGCTCAGAACCGCCGTAATTGCTGCCATGCCGCTGCCGAATGCAAACCCTGCATAGCCTTCTTCGAGCTCTGCGATCAGCTTTTCCAGTGCCTCGCGGGTCGGGTTGCCGGTGCGGGAATATTCGTATCCGCGCATTTTTCCGAGGCCGTCCTGCTGATAGGTCGAGGTCTGATAGATCGGCACATTGACCGCGCCGGTGCGTTCATCTGTTGAAATGCCGCCGTGAATGAGGGCGGATTCGATATTTTTATAACTGCTCATGGTGTTCTCCTTATTCAAAGTTATAGCCTGCGGTGTAGGTTGCCGAGATCAGGCTGACGTTTTCAAATGCTCTCATGCGGTCGGTGCGGCCGTCAAAATACTGCTTCTGCACCTTTTCCGGCGGCAGATAAGTGTCGATCTGGAAGCCAAGCGCATAGAGCGCACGTGAAACCTCTGCATAATCGTAACCGCCGCGCATATGCTCGCCGAGCGATGCAGTGATCTGCTCCAGACGGTGAACCCGCGCCGGAAATGTTCCGGTTTTCATCGGATAATCAAACACAACGGCGCTGTCCGGAACAGACAGGTCTGCGATCTGCGTGAGCGTTTCCGAAAACACATCCAGCGTCAGATAATAGGTCACGCCGAGAATGCTGAAAAAGGTTTTTTTCTGCGGATCAAATCCGGCTTTCAGCAGTTCATCCGTCATGCGCTGCCGCTCAAAATCGACCGGTACAAAATGCACATTCTTCCGGATATTCCATTCCAGCTGCCGGATGCGCTCGAGCTTGTAGCGCTGTGTGTCCGGGTGGTCAATCTCAAAGATTTCAATATCCGGATTGTCGTTCCGGAACAGAAATGTATCCGAGCCCGCGCCGCAGATCACATATTGGATTTTTCCGTGCTTTGCCGCAAAATCATGCAGACGGCTCTCCGCAAAGTGGATGCGTGCCAGCGGGATCGGCGCCAGATATTCGCGGATGATCTGTTCGGTATCCTCCCGCGAATAGGGCGTTGCAAGTCCGGTCAGGCCGCGGCTCACCAGTTCGTACATCTCATCATATTCCTCTTTGCCCATGATATCAAAGGCAAGGTCATCGTCAAAGATTTTTTCTCTGTTATGAATCGCGTGCCACGCTCTTGCAAAGGCGCAGAGCTTCGCAGTCACGCTTTCTCTCTCATCAACCATACATCCTCCAAGGCATAAAAATAGCACAGAATGCTCCCTGCACTCCGCGCTGCATGAATATGGCTGACGTTCAACATCGCCGGTCTGCTGCGTGTGTATGAGGCATTCGTATTCTGTTGTTTGCAGTCTGGCTACACATCATACAGCACATCATTTTCATGGTTCTTTCTCCTTATCATATAATTCCTATCGGGTATGTATGCATTATAGCATGAACATTATGATTTGTCAATAGGCTGCGGCTATAATCGGCAGGATGCACAATATCTTCCGGGGATGTTGATATGATATCCGGTATATAAAAACTGTCTTTTGGGGGAGGAAGGGAGGATGTATTATTCCTGGAAGAACTTTTTGCTGTTATGCGGCATGATCGTCTGATTGTTTTGTCCGATGTGAAATTCCGCCGGGCGCGGGGCGCGAAAGCGAGGGGAAGCACCGTAGGAAAAGGGGAGAAGCGCTCCTTCGTCGCTTATCTCCCCTCTCCCTAAGGTTCTCCCCCTCGCGCGCCCTCTTTCCTGATCCTCTCCCCTCTGATACATGCCGTATCCTTTTTGTATGGCAGTGTTCCGTCACCGGAACCGTTCTGTGACTGCGCCTGAAACAGGGACATCTCCCGAAAAAAAGGACGCCGACTTTTGCAGTCTGCGTCCTTTTTTCAAAATCAGTATTATCGGCGGCGCACTTTCGAGTTGGGAGCAGTTACCTCACAGAAGTCGCTCCGCGCTTACCGCTTCCATTTCAGCAGCCGCTTCTGGAGCTGGTTGAACAGGAATGTCACCGCAATCACGACGATGCCGATGACCAGCAGACCGGTGATTGTTCTGGTGTAGTCGCCGAAATCAGAGTAATACTTGACATAGTAGCCCATGCCGTCGCGGGCACCGATCATCTCCGCGGAGGTCAGCAGAATGAACGAAACGCTCAGTCCCTGGTTGCATCCGAGGAAGATCTGCGGCAGCGATGCGGGCAGAATCACGGAAAACAGCATTTCCGGCTTCGGCACATTGAGCACCTTTGCGGAATCAATGATGCGCTGATCGACATGCATGACGCCGCTCATCGTTCCGGCAAACACCGGCCAGAAGGTCGCCAGAAAAATGACGAATACAGATACCGATTTGAAGGTCGGCAGCAGCGCGATGCCGTACGGGATATAGACGATCGGCGGGATCGAGCTGAAGAATTTGGAGATATAGGTCGCAGCGCCGCCGAGCCTTGCGTTCCAGCCGAGGAACAGTCCGAGCGGAATCGCAACGGCGGATGCAAGCACAAAGCCCTTGATTGTGATGCCGAGCGAACTTCTGATATTGATGAGGATTTTCTCCTTATCCTCTGCGAACTGCGCAAACACCTTGCCCGGCGCGGGGAACAGCATCGGATTGAGTATATTGAATTTTGCCGTCGCAAGGCTCCAGACGGTCAGAATCGCAAAAATGAATCCGACAATATCCAGCAGCAGCGAGAGGCTCTCTTTTTTCTTGATGAGGAATGTGCCGACGAGCGTGAGAATCTCCAGCCCGATCGCAAATGCAATCAGTGCGCCAGTGTGTACATCATTGGTGGATCTGTCCGGCAAAAGCTGTACCAGAAGTAAAATGATGAACAGCAGATGTGTCACGCGCAGAAGACGGTTTTTCAGTGTCATATGATGACCTCCTCTCCGCCGATGCGGTTTGCCACATCCTGATAGAGCAGCGAGAGCAGACGGTTCCGGAATTTGCCGTATTCATCGGTTTTGATAAGCTCTGCGCGGTTTCTGGGACGGTCAAACGGCACCTTCACGATTTCATTGACCGTACCCGGATGTGCCGTCAGTACAACGATCTTATCGGAAAGCAGAATCGCCTCGTCAATATCATGCGTGACAAATACGACGGTTTTGCGATGCTCCGGGCTGTCGCCCTCCCAGAGGGAGAGCAGGAGCTCCTGCAAAACAACACGGTTTTTTGCGTCAATCGCGCTGAACGGTTCATCCATCAGCAGAATGTCGGTATTCATTGCAAGGGCGCGGGCAATCGCCGCACGCTGCTGCATGCCGCCGGAAAGCTGTGACGGATATTTCTTGCCGAAGCCATCCAGGCCGACCTTGCCCAAGAATTCGTCTGCGATCTGAAAGCGCTCTCTGCGGCTGAGCTCATGCCGCGCCTGCTTGATGCCGAACGCGATATTGCTGCGCGTGGTCATCCACGGGAACAGCGAATAATGCTGGAACACAACGCCGCGCTCTTTGCCTGTGCCGTGCAGCGGCGTACCGTTGATCTCAACGCTGCCCTCCGCACCCTGATAAAGACCTTCCAGCACGCTCAGAAGCGTGGATTTTCCGCAGCCGCTCGCGCCGATTACGCTGACAAACTCACCAGTGCCGACACTGAACGATACATCATGCAGCGCATTGAACTGCTTGCCGCGCTCGGTATAATTTACGCTGAGATGGCTGATTTCAATTTTATTTGCAGTCATAATGTAGCACCTTTGCCTTTCTTATGATTCATGTTCTTTGCAGCAATCGGACTTTGCTTCCTCTTTGCAGCAGTCAGCTTCTTCCTTTTCCTGACAGCAGTCAGCGTCGGATACATCTTCCTTGCAGCAGTCAGATTTGGATCCTTCCTTCTCTTTGCAGCAGTCCGGGATCTCTCCGCCGCAGCAGTCTGCCGGTTCGGAAACAGAAGATTCCGTCACAGCAGAGGATTCTGTGCTGGCTTCGTTCGGCTCGTGACAGCCGCAAAGCAGCGCGGACAGTGCGAGCAGCACTGCAATATATACGATTCTTTTCATAAGATTCACCTTTCGTTCTTCCGTTATCATTCAGAATGCGGACAGCAGACAGTACATTCGCTCTGAATACGAAAGATATGCGGGTGTCTGTTTCATACTCGGTATCACTCCTTGTCTGATCTGCCTATATCATAGCATATTACTCGGTATTTGTCCAATACAGAAAAACAATCACTGCTTATAGGCAAAAACTATGACCGTGCAGTCTGACGTTCCTGTTTGCTGTGATGCGCCGGTATATATAGTATACGGGATGCAGGTATCATCTCAGCCTATAACTGACAATCGGTTTTCCGTATTGGACAAATCGGAAAAGCTGTGTTATGATAAGGCCATACCAAACAAGGAGTGAGAAACATGAAGCGAATCACAGTTTTCAGCGAGCGAATGCGATGTTGCCCGTCCGCATGAATCCTGAAATCCGAGATCAAAAATGAAAAATGAAAGGTGAATGAATTATTATGAATCATAAATTGAAATTTGCTGCGGCCTTTGCAGCGCTGACACTGCTGACCGGCTGCGGCGCACTGAATCCTGCCAATACCGCCTCACAGGCTCCGGCCGATTCCTCCGCGGCGGAATCCCAGGCTGACGCCGCTGTATCCGAAAACGGATCCGAAGACGATGCCGGAAAGACCGCTGCACCGGAAAAGGACAGCATCGAGCTTGGCTACCTCAATTCGACCGCGCATCTGCTTGCATTTGTCGCACAGGAGGAGGGCTACTTTGCTGAGGAGGGCTTAAAGGTCACACTGACGCAGTTTTCCAGCGCAGGCGAGCTCGTTAACGGTCTGGAATCCGGCAAGCTGGATGTTGCGTTTATCGGCTCCGTCCCGACGCTGACCTTCCAGAGTCAGGGGCATGACGTCACGATCATCGGCGGTGCGATGACGAACGGTCACGGCTATGTCATCAAGTCTGAATTTGCCGACAAGGACGAGGCCGGCGTTGAGGTTCTCAAGGGCAGAAATGTTGCATCGGTCAAGAATTCCGTGCAGGATGCCGAGCTGCAAATCCTTCTGAAAAATGCGCACATCGAAATTGGCGAGGGCGAGGACAAGGTGAACATCGTCTACTTTGACAGCCAGAAGGATGCGTATGCAGCCCTCTCCAACCAGACAATCGACGCTGCATCGGTCTATTCGCCGTATGCATCGCTTGCAAAATCGCAGGGCTACAAGGTCGTGTATTACTGCGCACATGAAAAGGCGCTGGAGAATCAGCCGTGCTGCCGTCAGGTCGCGTCCACGGCATCGGTTAAGGCCAATCCGAACACCTATACCGCTCTGGAACGCGCATTCCTGAAAGCATACCACTTCACACAGACCGATCATGAAAAGACAATCACTGATGTTAAAACGTATATTGACATTGACGAGGCGTTTATTGATACGGAAGTTTACGGCGGTTACAGCGTTTCAAGCCCCGATCCTGACAAGAAGGGCACACTGACGCTGAAAAATACGATTGTTGAGCTCGGCTATACCGAGGATTACGACATTGAGCCGCTGTACAATACCGAAATCTACAAGGCGGCGCTTGACAGCATTCTTGCAGAAGGCGAGGATGATATCTATCAATCCCTGAAAGAGCATTTTGATGCGTATGAATAAGGCAGACTGAAAACAGCCGGTTCGATCCGAAACAGGAGAGAACCGGCTGTTTGTTTTTTCAGGGTTGCCCTGCATTGATAATCAACGCAGACAAAGCTGCGGATACATTCGGGGATTTTCGTTTCATTTTTGATTCGGAGTATTATGCTTTCTTATTCTATCGGGCAATTTACTTTTTTTGCATTGTGTGTTGACAATTAACAATTGATTTGATACAATAAAGATACTGTATGTATTTCGATCGAATTATCAGCAATTTATTTTGTACGGAGGTCAGCCATGACGAAAAAAGAACTCCACCGGTATATCGCGGAAAGCACTGGCAACGAAAGCAACATCTGTCAGATCTGTGCAATCAAAAACGGCGAGGTTGTTTACGACGATTACTGGCGCGGCTTTGAGAGCGATACGCCCGTGAACGTCAACTCCGTCACGAAAGGCATTATGGCACTGCTGACCGGTATCGCAATCGACCGCGGACTGATTGCAAGCACCGAACAGAAGGTGCTGGACTTTTTCCCGGATTATACCGTCAGGCGCGGCGAGAAAACGATCTATGATGTGACGCTCAAACATCTGCTGACCATGACTGCACCATATAAGTATCGTTCTGAGCCGTGGAAGAAAGTCTGTACTTCATCTGATTGGACGAAGGCCGCACTTGATCTGCTCGGCGGCCGTTCGGGCATCACCGGCGAATTCAAGTATGCCACGCTCGGGATCCAGATACTCGCAGGCATTATTGAGAATGCGTCCGGTATGAAATGCATTGACTTTGCGAATCAGTATCTGTTCCTGCCGCTCGGCATTCCCGAACGTGAGATGCACGGCGACAGCAGCAAGGAAGATCAGTTTGATTTCTTCATGAACAAAACGCCGCGGCGGAACGAATGGTATACCGATCCGGCGGGAACCGTCACTGCGGGCTGGGGGTTGACACTGACCGCGCACGATATGGCGAAGATCGGCTGGATGCTGTTGAACGACGGCGTATATGATAACAAGCGCGTGCTGTCAGAATCATGGATTACTGAGATGACCGCGCCGCGCATTCATCTGGGTGAACGGTTCGGCAATATGGAGTACGGGTATTTGTGGTACCGCCCGGAAAAGGGGAAGCCTGTGTTCGCCGCAATCGGTGACTGCGGCAACGTGATCTATGCGAATGCAGAGAAGAAGATTGCAGTCGGCGTGACCGGCACATTTAAGCCGAGAATCTTTGACCGTGTCGATTTTATCGAAAAGCATATCATTCCGCTTGTTGAAGAGATTGCAAGCGCGAAAACACTTGCCTGAACAGTTTTTTGAGAGGAAAGAGGCAGCCGAATGGAATTGTTCAAATACGGAAATTCGAATGCACCTGTTGTATTGATTCAGCCGGTCGATGATCACGATTTGGCTGTTATTGAAAATGAGGTTGCTGAGATACAACGGCTGACAGATGTCAGTTTCCATTTAGTAGCGGTCAAAGTCAAACATTGGAACAACGACCTTTCGCCGTGGCGGGCACCGGCAGTGTTTGGCAATGAAGACTTCGGCGACGGAGCAAAAGCATTTCTTGACGAAATCCTGCAACTCACAACAGAGCCGGAGAAAACATATTATCTCGGCGGTTACTCTCTTGCCGGACTGTTTGCACTCTGGGCTGCCTGTCAGACGGATGTATTCAAAGGCATCGCGGCTGCATCTCCCTCGGTCTGGTTTCCGGATTTCACAGGCTATATGAAGCAGAACCGCGTCAAGTGTCAGAGCGTGCACCTCAGTCTTGGCAATCAGGAATCCAGAACGCGAAATGCTGTCATGGCAACGGTGAGTGACCGGATTCGGGAAGTGCAAGATCTGCTGAATGAACAAGGTATTTGCTGTGTTCTGGAATGGAATCAAGGAAACCATTTCAGAGAACCGGATATCAGAACGGCAAAGGCATTTGCGTGGGTTATGCAGTACGCCAGTTGAAGTATATCGAACCCATTTCATATTATGTAGTAAAACAAAATGGCGAGGCTTTCAAAACGCACACTGAATTCTTCTTTTCAGCATTGCACGCCTGTTTTCAGCCGAGCGATACTGATTTTGATGTTTCGCAGTATACTTGGGAGATTCCACCCCCCTTTTACATAACCCTTGCATGAAAGAAAAAAGCGCAGATCTTTCTCAGGTCTGCGCGTTTTGTTCAATAATCATCCAACTTAGTATGATATCAATAAGTGCTTGGATTTTCTCCCGCACATTCAATGCAATGATAGCGTATAAAGCCATTTTTCACCTATATTTCACAGATCCCGATCAGATTCCACATTCGTTCCATTTTACGCCCATAATTAGCCTGTATAATAAAGCCATAGAAACAACCCACCAACATAATGATTTGAAAGGAAGCGATCTTATGAAAAAAATGACGATGGTTACAATGATGCTGGCAGCGATTCTTGCTGCTTCCCTGACAGGCTGCGGAACAAATCAGATTTCGGAAAATACCGCAGCGAAAAACAGTTCATCCGTCAGCATTTCCGCAGAAACAACGGCTGATTCCGTTGTGAATACGGATACAGCGGTATCCGATGAGATTGCTGTCATGGAGCTGAGTCAGGCTGTTTCTTCGGATGCGGAGAGCAGCGAACTGTTCACCAGCCGAGATCTCGCACAGACCGCTGATACTTCCGATGAACAATATATCACCGTATCGGACGGTCAGACGATCGACATTACCGCAGAGGGTGTATATGTCATCAGCGGTACAGCAAAAGACTGCACGATCAGGGTCAATGTAGATGAAAACGCAAAGGTGCAGCTCGTTCTGGACGGTGTGAGCATTACAAACAGCGATTCTCCTGCAATCTATGTTGTATCAGCGGACAAGGTATTCGTCACAACGACCGGCAGTGAGAATACGCTGACTGTCAGCGGACAGTTCACTGCGGACGGCGATACAAACACAGACGCTGTAATCTTCTCGAAGGACGATCTGGTGCTCAACGGAACCGGCACGCTGAATATCGTGTCAAATAACGGTAACGGAATCACGAGCAAAGATGACCTGAAAATCACCGGCGGCACTTACAATGTGCAATCTGCTCTGGATGCAATCGAGGCGAATGACAGCATTTCGATTAGTGACGGTGTATTTGCAGTCAACAGTAACAAAGATGGTCTGCACTGCGAGAACGATGAAGCAGAGGGAACGATCACGATTACCGGCGGCACGTTTGAGATCAATGCGAAATCTGACGGCATTCAGGCGACAGCACTGCTGCAGATCGACGGCGGCAGCATGAACATTACTGCATCGGAAGGCCTTGAAGCGACCTATGTGCTCATCAATGACGGCACAGTCAATATTACCGCAAGCGATGACGGCATCAACGCATCTGCAAAAACGAATGTCTATGATACGGTCATCGAAATCAATGGCGGCAATCTGACTGTCGCGGTAGGACAGGGCGACACCGATGCAATCGACTCGAACGGCTCAATCTATGTCAACGGCGGCACAATCAATGTCACTGCACAGATGTCCTCATTCGACTATGACAAAACTGCCGAATTCAACGGCGGCACCATCATCATCAACGGGCAAGAGGTCTCTGAAATCCCGCAGAGCATGATGGGCGGCGGAATGCGCGGCGGCATGGACGGCAATATGCAGGGTGGCTTCGGCGGCAGACAGAGACACTCTTTCTGATATAAAGGAGACATTCCAATGACAGCGGCACAGATGCAAAAAATATTCTTCGCAATGGGCACGGTCAACACGATCACCGTTTTTGAAGAAGCGGAAAAGGCGCTTGCGGCAGCAAAAAGCCGCGTTACGGATTTGGGCCACAGGCTCTCCGCTTTCTCACCTGACAGCGAAATCAGTGCAATCAATCGGAACGCAGGTATCGCGCCGGTACAGGTCTCTGCGGATACCTTTTCCCTGGTCGAACATGCAGTGCAATATTCGGAAATCACCGGCGGCTGCTTTGATATGACCGCACGAACGCTTGCGCAGCTCTGGAAAAATGCGATCCCAAGCGGCAGAATGCCTGATGATGCATCGCTTCATCAGGCACGCGAATCTGTAAATTATCAGGATATTCTGCTGGACAGAAAACAGAAAACCGTCATGCTGAAGCATAAAGGACAGCAGCTTGATCCCGGCGGCAGCGCAAAGGGATATGCCGCCGATGAAGTACGGCGCATCCTGCGGGAATACGGCGTGCGGGATGCTGTTATCAATCTCGGCGGAACAGTCATCAATCTGGGGGAAACCCGGACGATCGGGCTGCAAACGCCGTTTGCTCTGAACGGTCAGTATTTTGCTTCTCTGCAAATCGAAGACGGCACGGCGGTTGTGTCATCCGGTGTATACGAGCAATGCCGCATGATTGGAAGAAAACGGATTCACCACATTGCCGATCCCCGCACCGGTTTCCCGTCAGATTCCGATCTGATCGGTGTAACACTGATCGGAAATAATGCAGAAGAACTGGATGCGCTTGCGACTGCCGTGCTGATTCTCGGCGCAGCAGACAGTATTGAGATTCTGCGGCAGCGGCAGATCGGCGCTGTATTCATCACCGATGACCGGCAGGTATTTGTGACGGATGATCTGCGCGGCAAACTGAACATGAGAGAGGAGCTGTCCGCATGAAACAGAAAGTCAAACCGATTCAGGTAATCAGAGTGATCATACAACTCATTGCATTTCTGACGGTCCCGGCGCTGTTTGTCACGGTATTTTCCGCGATTGGCGGCGTCGTGACAGCACTGGTCGGCGGCAGTTTTTCGATCAGCGCGTATCTCGGCAGCATCATGTTTGTGCTTGGCATTTTCACCGCCACGCTAATCTGGGGGCGCTTTTTCTGCGGATTCATCTGTTCATTCGGCGCAATGCAGGATTTGCTGCACGTAGCGGGAGCGCTGATTCCGTGGAAAGTCAAAGTGCCGGAAACAGCAGACAAATGGCTGAAAAAGCTCAAATATGCGGTGCTTTTGTTTATCGCAGCAGGTGTCTGGGGATTTTCTGTTACCGGTGATACGGTCTGGAGCCCGTGGGCGGTATTCGGCATATATACCTCGGTCAGCGCATGGAGCAGCCTGCAATATTTTGCAACACTCGGCGGAGGGCTGCTGATTCTCATTATGATCGGTTCGCTGTTTGTCGAACGGTTCTTCTGCAAATACCTCTGTCCGCTCGGTGCGTTGTTCTCACTAACGGCAAGATTCCGCTTTTATCCGCTGAAACGGCAGTCTGCCAAATGCGGCAGCTGCAAACTCTGTGCAACGAAATGTCCAATGTCCGTTCCAAATTCGGAATCTGACAAAGTCACATCGGGCGAGTGCATCAACTGCATGAAATGTACGGAGATCTGTCCGAAACAGAATATTACGGCGGATACGATCCCTGCGATTTCCGGAACGCTCGCAATCACCGCAATCGCAGGGCTCTCCTATGCCGGTATTATTACCGGTATGCCGGATATCCCCGAAACTGAGGAACCGTCGGCAGAGATTACGGCAGATACGGAATCGTCCGAGCTGTTTCCGGACGGCACCTATACCGGAACCGGCAGGGGCTTCCGCGGTGATATCAATGTGACAGTAAACGTCGATAACGGTGTGATTACAGATATTATAGTCAATTCGTATCAGGATGACAAAGAGTTTTTCAGCCGCGCACAAAGCGGAATCATTGACGCTGTGCTGCAAACGCAGAGCACCGATGTGGATACTGTCAGCGGTGCGACATTCAGCAGTAGCGGCCTGATCGAAGCAATCAAAAACGCATTCGGTGAGGAAATCTCTGCGGCGACAACTGCACAGACCGCAGAACATTCAACGAAAACAACAACTGAGGCTGCGACAAACACACCGTTCGAGGAAACTGAACCGGAAACATTCACACAGCAGAAAACCGTTTCCGGCAAATACACGGACGGCGTCTATACCGGCTGCGGAAACGGTCTGCGCGGTCAGACGAATGTGACGGTGACCGTCGAAAACGGCGAGATCACGGATATTACCGTCACATCCTATCAGGATGATCAGCAATTTTTCGTCCGTGCCGAAAGCAACATAATTGCAGCGATTCTTGCGGCGCAGAGCGTTGATGTGGATACAGTCAGCGGTGCGACATTTTCCAGCAACAGCATTAAGGAAGCGGTTGCAAATGCACTCGGTATCGAATTTACAAATCCAAACAGCACCATGCAGCAGGGTCACGGCGACAGGCACCGACACTGAACAGAAAACGCACCTCTGCACTTTACAAGGGAGCGTTTTTCGGTTATAATAATAGCAAAATGACGCTGCGGAGGTGCGATATGGCAAGAATACTGATTTGTGACGACGAACCGAATATTGTGACGATGATCTCCCGCTATGCAGAGCGCGAGGGCTGGGAGGTCACAACAGCATCCGACGGCAGACAGGCAATCGAAACCTGCCGGGAAACGCCGTTTGATGTAATTGTCATGGATGTGATGATGCCGGATACAGACGGGTTTACTGCCTGCAAAAAGATACGCGAGTTTTCCGAAACTCCGATTATCATGCTCTCGGCACGCGGAACAGAATACGACAAGCTGTTCGGCTTTGAGGTCGGCGTGGTTGATTATGTCACAAAGCCGTTTTCGCCGATGGAGCTGATGGCAAGAATCAAGGTCGCGCTGAAACGCCGGCAGCCTGCACAGCCGGAACAGGCAAAGGATTCCGGCATCATCGCAGCCGGCGGCATTGTGATTGATACGCCCGGCATGACAGTAACGATAGACAGCGAACTGGTCGAGCTGACCGCGAAGGAATATGCTCTGCTGCTGTATCTTGTCAGCAATCGCGGTATCGTTTTATCCCGCGATAAGATTCTGAACGAGGTCTGGGGCTATGACAGTATGGTCGTTGACAGAACCGTAGACTGGCAGATCAAGCTTCTGCGAAACAAACTCGGCGCTTACCGCGACTGCATCAAAACAATCCGAGGGGCGGGATATAAATTTGAAGCGTAAAACAGGATCATTCCAGCGAAAGCTCCTCAGTTATTTTATCTTCTTTACTGCGGTAATCTTTACGGTGCTCTGGCTCCTGCAAACCGTTTTTTTGCAGCGGTTCTATAACAGTATGCTGATTCGCAACACGCAGTCTGCCGCAGATAAGATTGCCGCAGCGTGCAGCGATGACGATATTACGGAACAGATTGACAGGATTTCCCGCGAGAATTCCATTCTGATTTATGTGACCGATTCTGACGGTGCGATTCTATACAGCGCAGACGAATATAAAAAGATGCAAAAAATCCATGATGAACACGGGATGCAAAAGGGCAAAAAAAATCATGCTGATTACCGGGGATTGCCGGATAACTATGATGCGTTTCTGCAAACTCTTTCCGCATCGGATAAAGGCATTGCCGAACTTCAGACCGATGACCTGTATGTTTACGGCGAGTACATCAACTATCCCGACTGTGCCGGAAAAGCCGTTTTGTATCTCGGCACAACTCTGAATGCAGTCGGCTCTGCTGCGAAAATCATACGCATTCAGCTGATCTGGGTGACGGGACTTTCGGTTGTGATTGGTTTCATTCTGGCATGGTTTCTGTCGAGGAGCTTTTCGCGCCCGATTGCACAGCTGACGGACAAAGCACATCAGCTCAGCGAAAACAGCAGCGGCATTCAGTTCCGTGAGGGCTTTTGCAAAGAACTAGACGAACTGAACGAAACGCTTGACCGAACCGCGGAAAAGCTGATGCAATCACGCGAATTTCAGAATGAATTTCTCGCAAATGTGTCACATGATCTCCGCACACCGCTGACAATGATAAAAGGCTATGCGGAAATGATACGGGATATCTCCCGCGAGGATGAACAGCAGTGTGCATCAGATGTTGCAGTTATTGTCGAGGAAGCAGATCGCCTGACCGCACTGGTCAACGAAATTCTGGAATATTCCGAATTGCAGATGACAGATAAGGAACTTGTCACAGAGCCGGTTGATCTCACCGGTCTTGTAAATACGGTGACAGACAGCTTTGAGAATCTTTATATAAAGGAAGGATTCACCTTTGCACGAAACATCGCAGAGCATGTCTGCATACAGGGCAATGCGTCCCGGCTGCAAAGAGCCGTTTATAATCTGCTGGACAATGCGGTGCGTCATGCCGGCGAAAATCACTGGGTAGGAATCGCTTTAAAAATCGAAGACAATACCGCGTTGATCGAAGTAGCCGATCACGGCAGCGGCATTGCGCCGGATGATCTGGAGCACATCTGGGAGCGCTACTATACCAATCGCCAGCGCAGAGGAAAAGGCGTTTCCGGTCTCGGACTTGCAATCGTCAAACAAACCGTGACGCTGCATCACGGCAGATGTGAAGCGGAATCGGAACCCGGAAAAGGCAGTACATTCCGTTTGATTTTTGAGCCGAAAAACTGATGCATGCGATCCAGTCGTCTGCCGCAGAACAGAAACAGGGCGGTGCTGAACGGATCAAGGTTTAACTGACCTTGTATAATTGATGCAAGTCCGTCGATTGAGCGGCGAAGGTCGGTATATCCGGTGATCAGATAGACCTGCTGACCGGCAGGAAGATCGTTCAGCATAACGCATTCACCAATGCCAGCAGCGTATCCTGCGTAATACTGGTCGGCAGTGAGATATGCAGACCGTTCTTCTCGATCCTGATATCTGCACTTTATTGCTGCGGTACAGACAGTGGAACGACGGCGTGTGCAGACTGGATATACTGTTCCCGTACTCTGCGCAGCCGATAGTAGAAGCTCTTGGTCTTGATTCCGTTTTCCGCACACCATTGCGGGACGGTCAGTCCGCTTGCCTGCTGTGCTTCAAGCTGTTCTGCCCATTCCCGCAGGCGTACATCCTGCTTTATCGCTGTGATCGCTGTTGTGGTTTCCGATTGCATACCGATTCCTCCTCGTGTCAGTCTAATTTACTCCAATTTAGTCCATTGGACTGATTTAGACTGTCGCAAATGGTCTAAAGAAGTCCAATGACTTGCTTAGGACTCCATTATACCATTTTTGACACCGGAGGGGAAGGCGCGGATCATTTTACTCTTACAATGCAATGGTGTTTATTTTCTGTTCTCTTAAAACGGACGGAACTCTGAAAGAAATACGTTGACAGGATCAGCTGTGGAAAGAATCAATAAACAGCGGGAACCGACAGATGTCAGTTCCCGTTATTTTTTATATTTGGAATGCAGGGGTTCATGACAGGGATGTATATTCAAAAGCAATTCTGATTACATCCTGTCTTGTATCAGCGCTGCGACAAGCGCCGCGCCTTTCATCAGTTCTCCGACAGAGATGCACTCCTCTGTTGAATGCACGCGCTGCATACCGCAGGAAAGGACGATCCCGCGGATACCGGCTTTCAGAAAATTGTGGTCGTCGCTGCCGCCGAATGTGGAGCGAAGATCGCCAGCAAATCCAAGTTCCTTGCAAGCACGCTGAAACCTTTTTACCACAGCTTCATTCTCGGAAAGGCTGTATGCACGGAGAATTTCTTTTGTTTCCATCTCAAATGCTGCACCGAATGCACCTGCCGCATCCGAAAAGGATTTTCGGATATTCTCAATCTGCCGGAGTGCCTGCTCGTGTGAAAAGCTCCTGATCTCTCCGGTACATACGCATTGCTCCGGCACGATATTTTTTGCCGTACCGCCTGTGATTGTGCCGATATTGCAGGTGGTTTCGTCGTCAATACGCCCCTGCTGCAAGCGGGCGATTGCCTGTGCTGCCGCAGCAATGGAATGGATTCCGTTTTCCGGAGCAAAGCCGGCATGAGATGCCTTTCCCTTCACAGTCACCTGAAAAGAAATCAGCGAAGGGGCGCGTACTGCGGCACTTCCGACCTCCTCGCTCATATCCAGAACATAGGCCTCTTTTGCATGGATACGGCTGAAATCAAATACGCCGCTGCCCTGAATATAGATTTCCTCTGCAACCGGAAACAGAATTTCAATATCCCGATGCGGCAGTCCGGCTTCCCGCACACTGCGGATTCCCTCCAGAATTTCAACAATTCCCGCCGCATCGTCTGCACCGAGCACCGTTGTTCCGTCTGAGGTGATTGTTCCGTCCGCATGCAGAACCGGATGCTTATTTTCACCCGGTTTCACAGTATCCATATGCGCAGATAACAAAAGCGGCAAGCCGGGAATCGTGCCTTTGAGAAAGCCGTACAGATTTCCGGCATTACCGCCGAGCTTTTGTCCTGCATCATCCTCTGATTCGGAAAAGCCAATCATTTTCAGTTTTTCGGTAAGCAGATCGGCAACACGGCGTTCATCCAGACTCTCTGCGCTGCCGGTTGTCAGGCTGAGAAAATCAGCGATCAGTCGTTCTTTGTCGATCGTCGGTAACATTATGATTCCCTCCAACTGCTTCAGATATGCATGGCATCCATAGCAGTGATATATTCGAGTGTCGGCACAAACGCGCCCTTATGGCGGTCGCCGCGGTAAATCTCCTGCCCGTGTTTATACGCAATGACCTGTGCCATCGGGAACGGTACCCAGACACCGTCGTCCAGCGGCTTTGTTGCAAAGATGATGCCGTCATCCAGCCGCTTGAAGCAGAGTGTGTTAATCAGGTTCTTATGCACATACAGCAGATCGCCGTCCCAGATCATCAGATTCAGCTTGTTGCGCGGCGCATTCTCTGCGATAAAGTGATTGATACACTCAAACCGCGCGCGTTCTGTCGGGACAGACTTCGCAAGCTGCTCGTTCACCGTGTCAATCAGATAGAGAAAGAACCGCTCGGAGTCGGTATCACCCAGCTGCTCAGCTGCATAGCGGTGATTGTGCTTCCCGTTGAAAATCGTGCCGTTGTGGATCAGCGTCCATTCCCTGCCGGAATCATCAGACGCGGTGAACGGGTGACAGTTCTGCTCGTTAATCGAGCCGACCGTTGCAAAGCGGATATGTGCAAGCGTTGTTTTCTGCGCGGGCATGCTCTCGATCAGATCGTCAAGGAACAGGCTCTCCGCGGCGCTGACTGCCTCTTTGACAATCTCGCGCTGTCCGTCGGCTTCATACATCAATCCCCAGCCGTGCGGATTCTGCACGCTGTGGGCATAGAATTTCCGCAGATAATCCCGGATATCTGTTTTTTTTGCTGATGTGAAGCCGAGGAGCTCGCACATGGGGTTTCACCGCCTTACCTGTTGAAATCATAATCCGTCACAGCTTGACCGATTTTCCGGCTGTTCAGCTTGTCATGCTCAAATGTGAGGACTGCAAGCGCATGTTCATCGTCAGAATAAAACTGCTCCATGTCCGCAATGACTTCCTCGCCGCGGACAAGCAGCTCAGCATCCGGTTCAAGCAATGCTGCATTCTGATGCGCCTGCACCGCCTGCGCCTGCAATTCCAGCGTAAAATCGAAATCCGGCAGAGAGAGCAGATACAGCATCAGCAGATGTGCGAATTTCAGATCTCTGCCGTCAATGCCGAGCGGCGCATCCGGATTCAGGTCAAACATCCGCAGCTCAATATGATCGACGCCGTTTTCCGCAAGGCTTTCAAGCGAATTGACGCCCTGCGGCTTCAGCCGCACCGGCAGATACAGCTCGCTTGCGGAATACAGCGCACCGGCATCGACATAGTGTCGGATGCTGTCCGTGAATGCCCGCAGGCTGCTGTGGTCAAGCACGGGCAGAAAGCGGTTCCAGTAGCCGCGCTCGCTGTTGCGCATGGACGAATACTTACTCTTTATTATACCACATTTTCCGTCACTGTCAAGCGATAAATCATAGGCCGGACTTGCCGCGGTCAGCAGCACAAGCAGAAAGCTGTGCCGCATGAGCTGCTTGTATAGCCGCAGATAGAGTGCATCCCGAAAATTGCGGAAATCTTGATTTTCTGTATTCAGTGTATGCAGATAATCCTCAGAAAATGAGAAGTTGAAGTGAATGCCGGAGAACAGCATCAGCTTTTTGCCGTATTTCTGTTCCAGTAATTCACGGTACTGGCGTTTCGAGGATTGGTCGCCGTTGAAATCCGCAATCGGAATTTCATCCTCGCTGTCAAAATGCGGCGGGTTGCTGTAAATCCAGAGCGTTTCGCCGTTC
The DNA here is from genome assembly GCA_016281125.1 of Oscillospiraceae bacterium. Lineage (GTDB taxonomy): Bacteria > Bacillota > Clostridia > Oscillospirales > Ruminococcaceae > Firm-04. The sequence goes on from JAEEIA010000087.1 coordinate 19,514, forward strand.
TGCGAAAGCACCTCGCGCACCTGCTGATCCAGCGCGCCGAGATACTGCAATGCGCCGTCGATGCTGTCCGCGACCGGCGTGACCAGTTCGATCTGATTCTCGCAGAAATCGCGGGTGATATGCGGATCATAGGCAAACGGATGCGGCGTCTGCGCAAGCCGTCCGGCACTGTCCACGCGCAGTGTTTCGCGCTCAATGCCGAAACATCCGCCGAGATCGTATTGTTTCATTCTGCTCACCTCAAATCGCCGCATACTGCCGGATATATTCCGAAACCGGCGTTCCCTTTTCAATGCCGTCCAGCATCGCCTTTGCCGGATTGGTATGCTGTTCTGCACGCCGGTAAAGCGGCGCAAGCAAAGATTCCTCCCCGTGACCGCGTTTACGCAGACCGTCTGCTGCAAGGTCAAGAATCCGGATGAGCTGCGTTTCGATCGCCTTTTCATCCAGAAATGCGGGCAGATTCCGCTTGGAGAGCAGCTTTTGCAGCTCTGCTGCGCTGAATCCGTGCGTATAGATGACGGTATCATGTTCGAGCAGTTCTTTCAGTTCAGGGAGCTTTTCTTTCAGTCCGGTGTGAAACGCCGCGACCGTCAGCGCATCCGAAAACGGCTGGCAGCAGGTGCTGCGGTATTCAATCGTGCCGCGGAAGGTCAGATCCTCAAATTTGAATGTGCGGAGATAGTCAAGGTCGCTCTGCTGCGGCGCAAATTCGATTGTCTGATAACGCGCTCCGTCAAAAAACTCGCCGGTGATGCTGCTGCGGGAAAAATACTCATCAACGGTCACGGGCGTGAAATCCACATATTTCCCGTCCCGCATTGTGCAGTAGATCGACTGCGTGCCGATGTAGTCAACCAGCTCGTCCGGATCGGCAAGCGGCTTTGCAAACATGCCGATATTGTGCGGATTGTAGCCCTGCATACTGTGCTCCCAGAGCATATTGCGCACGCAGAGAAAATCCGGATAATCCGGCAGATAGGAGTTGGCGAACAGCAGTGCCTTATAGGGCTCCAGCAGTCCGAATACATTGACCGTGTCGGTCAGCTCATCATAGCGGACATCGAGCTGCACCTGCGAGGCACTGGTAAAGGTGCCGAAATCCGGGCGCGCATGGAACCGCATCGCAACCTCGCCGGTGTGCTGCGGATAGGAATGCAGATAATGGTAGAGCATCCGGTAGCGCTCATTTTTGATCGGCTGATTGTGGTTGATATTTGCTGCGGGGTTGACACCCATGCCGGTCAGCGTGTAACCCTGCTTTGCAAATTCAGTATTCAGAAAACGGACATATTTCTCAAACCGTTCCTTGATCTCAAACAGGCCGGTTGCCTTGCCGAAGGACAATTCCAGATTGGAATAGGAGCAGTCAAAGGACAGAATATCGCCGGTTTCACGGTGCTTTGCAGAGATGAAATTGCCCTCGGCATCGCGGTGCTCCGGTTCAAAGCCGAAATGTGCGGAAAAGGCTTCTGCCGTTTGGATTGCAATCTGCTCATCGACTGCTTCGCCGTTCAGATTGACGACCGGCATTTCGATCTCTACGCCAATATAATCCGGGCGTTCTGCTTTTGTGGGTGCTATGTATTTTTCATAGACCGCACGGCGGATCACGTCTTTCATATTATCACCTCAAAGGGTTTATACTGAATACATACTGTTTTGGTAGTCTTTCTTTTCCTATTATACCACAGAAAGCATAGTTTGTCAATAGGCTTAGTCTATATACTTGTTATTGCTTTTGCTTATCTTATCGGAATACAACGGGCTGATACCGTTCCTCCATACGCTGTATGCTTTGACAAAACGCCGTGAGCTCGGAAAAGAATTCCCTGCCGGGCGTGGTCACTGTCACGCCTCTGCCGGCGCGTTCAAAGAGCTGTACGTTTATTTCGCGCTCCAGATCGGAGATGGCACTGGAAACAGACGGCTGTCTGACACCGATCTGCTTTGCAGCTTTTGTCATCGAACCGGTTTCTGCCACTGCGATTGCATACCGAATTTGTGTAACTGTCATGGTATCACATTCCTTTCTTGCCTTTGCACAAGTGTTTGTATCAAAAGATCGGCCGCCCGGTTTGCAGAAATCCCCTGCACGGATTGCGCAAGGGATTTCTGATTCGCAGCAAATTTCGGGGGACATTTCGGAACGCCGAAAAACAGAGAATTCATGATGCGGATACGGGCGGGCAACATCGTGACCTCACCCCTGAAACAGGATAGTATTTGATTCGGTTCATACGGATTCCTCCTTGTCTGGTATGACTCTATCATAGCATACATACCGGCATTTGTCCAATACAGAAAACCGATTGTAGTTGATAGCCGGAATTTATTATGCTTTGCCTCATTCCTTTACGGAATACAATTCATCTATATCAGATTTTTCCTTTGTTTCCATGATTTTTGCATTGAAACACCGGCGATGGAATGGTATAATGGCATTAACCCTCATGAGAAAGGAGGCAGAGAACCATGTGCTGTAACAGCTGGTTTCAGTCGCTTTGTGCGATGCTGAGAAACATCTGCGGCGGTTGCTGCTGATGCCATATGCAGCAGGGATTCTTTTCGTTTGAAAGAATCCCTGCTTTCTTCTTTCGCAAAGCAGACAGAAACAGATTGACAAACAGTGTTCTTTGTGATATAATCATACTGTTTCTATATGTATAGTAAAAGGAGAGAGTGGAATGACGGAAAAACCGGTCAGAACCGAAATGCCGAACGCGATCGAACTCTCGATCGTCAATAAATTCCGCAAAACGATCTGGACGAAGTTCCTGAAAGGCATCAAGGAATACGAGTTGATTCAGGCGGGCGACAAAATCGCGGTCTGTATTTCCGGCGGCAAGGATTCAATGCTCATGGCGATGTGCATGAAGCGCCTGCAGCGGTATTCCAAGGTACCGTTTGAGGTCGTGTTTCTCGTCATGAATCCCGGCTACAACGAGATCAATTATCAGAAAATACAGGAAAACGCCGCACTGCTGAATATCCCGATCCAGGTGTTTGAGACCGGCATTTTCGATGCGGTCGCAAAGGTCGATCAGCACCCGTGCTATCTATGTGCAAGGATGCGGCGCGGGCATCTCTATAAAACAGCGCAGGCGCTCGGCTGCAATAAAATCGCGCTGGGGCATCACTTCGACGATGTGATCGAAACGATTCTGATGGGCATGCTCTACGGCTCGCAGGTACAGACCATGATGCCGAAGATTCACAGCGAAAACTATGCGGGCATGCAGCTGATCCGCCCGATGTATCTGGTGCGTGAGGCGGATATCATTCACTGGAAGCAGTATAATGATCTGCAATTCATCCAGTGCGCCTGCCGGTTTACCGAAAACTGCACGATGTGCGACAACGGCGGCGGCGGTTCCAAGCGGCAGGAGATCAAAACGCTGCTCAAACAGCTCCGTGCAGTCAATCCCGCAGTCGATAAAAACATCTTCCGCAGCGTGGAGAATGTCAATTTGCAAACGATTATATCCTATCACCGCGGAGACGAGTACCACCATTTCCTCGACGATTTTGACGAGGGCAGAAGTGTGCGAGGCACACAGGCGGAGGGCGGCGATGAGCAGGATCTATCTTGATTATACGGCAGACACACCCGTTGATGAGCGGGTGCTTTCCGTGTATACAGATACGGCGCGTGAATGCTTTGCAAACCCGAATTCCACGCACAGTTTCGGATTTGCCGCAAAGCAGATCATGGATGATTCACTTGCAAAAATCGCGGAATTGCTGCAAGTTTCGTCGGATGAGCTGATCTTCACAAGCGGTGCGAGCGAAGCGAATAATCTTGCGGTCAAAGGTATCGCGTTTGCAAACCGGCGGCGCGGCAAGCATATCATCTCCACATTTTTGGAGCATAGCTCGGTCAGCGGCGCACTGACCTTTTTGCAGGAACAGGGCTGGGAAATCGACCTTGTGAACATTCAGCCGGACGGCAAAATTGACCTCTCGCATCTGAAATCTTTGCTGCGGCAGGATACTGTACTCTGTGCTGTCTGTGCCGTAGACAGCGAGCTTGGAACGGTGCAGCCGGTACAGGAAATTGCGGAGATTCTGAAAGATTATCCGAACTGCCGCCTGCACATTGACGCAACACAGGCAGTCGGCAAGATTCCGCTGGATTTATCCGGTGTACATACCGCGAGCTTTGCGCCGCATAAGTTTTACGGACTGAAAGGCTGCGGGGTATTGTATAAGGCAAAAGGCGTTGTCATGGAGCCGCTGATTCACGGCGGTGCAAGCACCACAATTTACCGAAGCGGCACACCCGATTCACCGGCTGCTGCTGCTTGTGCAAAGGCGCTGGAACGTGCTGTCATTGAATTTGACGCAAGGCTCGAAATCGTCACAGCGCTGCATCAAAAGCTGCGTTCTGAATTGGCACAAAATCCGCGTATCCGTATCAACAGCCCGGAAAACGCCGTGCCGCATATCCTGAATCTGTCCGTCAGCGGCATCAAGGGTGAGGAAATGCGTCGCCTTCTGGACGAACGAGGCATTGCTGTTTCGGTGAAATCCGCCTGCTCTGTGGCGAATACGCCATCGCGCGCTGTTATGGCGATCACGCATGACCGGAGAAACGCGCTTAGTTCATGGCGCGTCAGTCTGTCACACCTGACAACAGCGGATGAAATTGCACGGTTTGTAGCCATATTAAATGAGATTATTTCGGAGGTAACGAATGCTTGACCAGTTTTCCAGAACACAGCTTCTGCTCGGAAAAGATGGCATGGATAAACTCAGAGCATCAAGAGTTGCCGTGTTCGGCATCGGCGGTGTCGGCGGATATGTCTGTGAGGCACTGGTTCGCAGCGGCGTCGGGGCATTTGACCTGATCGACGATGACAAAGTGTGCCTGACGAACCTGAACCGGCAGATCATTGCCACTCGCAAAACTGTCGGGCAGTATAAAGCCGATGTGATGGCGGAGCGAATGCGGGAGATCAATCCGGATGTGGATGTCCGCATCCACAAATGCTTTTTTCTGCCGGAAAATGCAGATGAGTTTCATTTTGAGGATTATGATTACATCGTCGATGCGGTCGATACCGTGACGGCAAAGCTGACACTCGTTATGAAGGCACAGGAGCTGCATATTCCGATCATCAGCAGCATGGGTGCGGGAAACAAGCTCGATCCGACCGCCTTCCGTGTTGCGGATATTTATAAAACAAAAGTGTGTCCTCTGGCAAAGGTCATGCGCATCGAATGCCGCAAGCGCGGCGTGAAAAAGCTGAAAGTCGTGTATTCTGAGGAAACGCCGACTCGCCCGATTGAGGATATGTCGATCTCCTGCCGGACACACTGCATCTGTCCGCCGGGCGCAAAGCATAAATGTACGGAGCGCCGCGATATTCCGGGCAGCACCGCATTTGTGCCGTCCGTTGTCGGGCTGATTATCGCTGGAGAGGTCGTGAAGGATCTATGCAGGAAATCATAATCAGACAGGCAACGCTTGCCGATCTGGATACAGTGAACGCATTGGAACAGCAGTGCTTTCCGGCGGCAGAAGCTGCAAGCCGAAACGTTTTTTCGCTGCGGCTGCATAGTTTTCCGGAATGCTTCTGGATCGCTGAATCCGGCGGGCAGATCACTGCTATGATCAACGGCATGACAACAGATAGCCGTGATCTGACGGATGAAATGTATGATAATTCGGCTCTTTATTCCACAGACGGAGCATGGCTGATGCTGTTCGGCGTCGCAACGCATCCTGCATTTCGTAAACACGGGCTAGCTTCCGGACTGATGAATCATGTCACCGAACAGATGAAACAGCAGGGGCGGCAGGGCATCGTCCTGACCTGTAAAGAGGCGCTTCTGTCGTTTTATCAGCGGTTTGGCTTTGTCAGTGAGGGGATATCGGATTCAATGCACGGCGGTGCGGTATGGTATCAGATGCGGCTGGATTTTGAACAGGAACTGTTCCGCTGTGCCGGAACCGGCGGGGAATGCTCGTTTTATCTCAGCGGCAGACGGTATCTGCTGTACGGTTGGCGTCAATGTGACGGTGACTATCTCAATGTGTCCGATGAAACCGGTCAGATGATCTGGCAAACAGCAAAATCCGGGCAGGCAGCTTGCGATGATTTTATGGCTGCATACCGAATTCAGGCGCTGTATTGACAAAAACGCCCGAAGCTGCAAGCGAAGACACAATCAATGCAGAAACGGCGTAATGTGAAATCATTTATTTCGGAGGTGCCGGATGTATTTTGATGAAATGAAACTCGGTATGACAGTAGAGATACCGCCTGTTGTAATCGAGAAAGACAGGATGCTCTCTTTTGCCCGTGACTATGATAATATCCCAA
>JAEEIA010000088.1 GCA_016281125.1 Oscillospiraceae bacterium
AAAAGAGGAAAAGCACCTCATGGGAGCTTCCGTCCATAGACAGAGGTTCCCATGAAGTGCCGCGAGTAAGAATGCGTTTCACAGTGCAAGCTGGTCTGCAACACCGTGATCACCAGTTCAAATCTGGTTCGCGCCTCTCAATAAACTCGCAGTGAACAACTGCGAGTTTTTTTATACCCTGTTCCCGGGCAGTGCCCGGCTCCGTTTTGACTCCCATTTTACACAGCGGCCGCTTATTTTGCACTTCTCCCATTGAAATATGCCGGAAAATATGCTATAAGCGGGCAGTGCCCGCCCCCGTTGATCTAAAGTTCTCCGGCAGGTCATCTGCCGCATAAAAGTTACCGATCTCAGCTTGCTTTTTGCTGCTTTATATGCTATAATTGCCTTGAACGCTGACAAACCGGAAACCCGAAACAGGGAGGATGTCAACATGAAACAGAAAATCAAACGCATTGCCGCCCTCGCGGTTCTGGTGCTGATCCTTGCGGCAGCGGCTGCGGGCTATCTCTGGCACCGGAAACAAATGAAGACGCTCCGCACGGAGCTGACAACGGAATACGAAAAGGAAAAACGGCTGGAGGACAGGATTGCGGCAATCCGGGCGGAGAGCGATTCCCTGGAAAAGCAGAATCAGTCCCAGAGCAGTCAGATTCAGAGCCAGTCGCAGACCATCGAGGATCTGGAGCAGAAAGCGAAGGAGCTCTCCGAGAAAATCGACGAGCTGCTGACAGAGGAGGTCGCGGTCTTTGATGCCGGTGCCGTCATGGAGGAAATCCGGAACATCAGCGAGCTGGCCACCGTCGAATACCGCTATACCAATGTCGGCACGCTGGATTCCTCCAAGACATTTTCCTTCATCGACTGGAAGGTACCGTTTTCCGATAAGGTTGCAATCGTCACCATGGACGGCGTCATCAAGGCCGGAACCGATCTCTCTCAGGCAAAGGTCACCTGCAACGAAAAGAAAAAGGTCATCACTGTGACGCTGCCGGAGGCAAAGATCCTCTCCAACGAACTGTTTGAGCAGAGCTTCAAGGTCTACGAGGAAAAAGATTCCGTCTGGAACCCGATCACCCTGGACGAGAGCAATGAGCTGCGCGTCCAGATCAAGGAAAAGGCCAAGCAGAACGCCATCGACAACAAGGTGCTTGACGAGGCGGGCAGCCGGGCGCAGCAGCTGATTCAGAAGCTGATTGAAGCGCTCCCGGACGTGAAAGGCCGCTACAAAATCGAGTTCAAGAAAGCCGCATGAATACGAAGATTTCAGAACCGCCTGAACAGAAGCAGCCACCGAAGAACAAGCATGTGCTCCAATGGCATATTCTGCACCGCTGCAATCTCCGGTGTACGCACTGCTATCAGGAGGACTATACCGCGGCGTGCTCCGGCGAACAGCTGGAACGGCTGTTTTATCAGTATCTGGATTTCTGCCGCGCATACAATGTCCGCGGGCATATCAATTTCACCGGCGGCGAGCCGCTGCTTTCCGGGGATTTATTCCGGCTGCTGGCGCTCTGCGGAGAGCACGGTCTGACATGCGGAATCCTGACGAACGGCACTCTGATTGACAGCGCGCTTGCGGAAAGGCTCAGCCGGGTGAAAGGGCTTTCCTTTGTACAGGTCAGCATCGACGGCACAAGAGAGATGCATGACCGCATCCGCGGAAAGGGCAATTTTGACAGGGCATTTGCGGGACTGCGGCTCCTGAAGCAGAACGGCATTCAGACCATGGCGGCCTTTACCTGCCACAAGGGCAATTACCGCGCGCTGCCGGCGGTCATCCGGACGGTGCGCAGAAAGGGCATTGACCGCTTCTGGGCGGACAGGCTCATTCCGATGGGCAGCAGCCGCGAGGACGTGCTCTCCACAGAGGAGTTCCGCACGGTCGTTCAGATGCTGACCAGAGCCCATGCACACAAGGGAATATTTTCCCGCACGGACGTTCACCTGAACCGTGCGCTGCAATTTCTCGAGGGCGGGAGCTGCTACTATCAGTGCTCTGCGGGGATTGACCTGCTGACGCTGCTCGCGGACGGCACGCTGCTCCCCTGCCGCAGGCTGCCCGTCCCGATCGGGAACTGCCTGGAAACGGATCTGCTGACGCTGTATCAGAACAGCGAGCTGATCCGCACGCTTCGGGAACGGAGAATCCCTGACGCATGCCGGAGCTGTCCAAAGGCTGAGCTGTGCAGAGGCGGCGCCAAATGCCTGACCTATGCACTGAACGGCAGCTGGGATCAAAAGGATCCCAACTGTTATTACCGCGCAAACATCTGACAAGTAAACGGAGGTACACAATGAAAAACAGAAAAACAGTCTTCATCCGGCACATGCTCTCCATGCTTTGTGCCGCGCTGCTCGCCGGGCTGCTCCTGCCGGTGTCCGTTTCAGCGGATAACAAGCAGTACAGCGTGGATTCCGCAGATTTTCGCATCACCTTCAATGACAGCGGTGACGCGACGATCACCGAGGACTGGTCTGTCCGCTACACCGCGGGCAGCTTCACCCGGTTCTACAAGGATATCTACAACGCATTCAACCAGCTGGAATACATTTCCGATGTGCAGGTGCAGTCCTGCAAAATCAACGGTACAGATGCGGTCCGGCAGAATAACATGGACCGCAATCCCGGGCATTATTATCTCCAACCGCAGTCTGACCGGTATACAATCCACTGGTTCCAGCCGGCAGAGAACGAAACCGTGCAGTATGAGATCACCTATGTGATCCCCGGCGCGCTCAAGCTGAACGAAAATAACCGCGCAGCATTCTGCTATCGCTTTGTCGGCATTGATTTCCCGAAGCCGATCGGCAAAGTGCGGGCAGTATTCGATCTGCCGGATCATGCCGGTGAATCGAATGTATCCGTTTCCTACGGCCAGACGGCGCGGGACGGCGAAGATGTCATCTGCACCGGCGAAAACGGCAGCGGCATTTACAAGATCCGTCTGGAAACGGATCCGGCGCCGTTCGGGGCGCTCGGCAGAGTCGTGGACGTATCCGTTCCGTCGGAGCCGGGTACACGCAGCAGCAGCGGCAGCTTAAAGGAACTGTACTGGGTCAATTTCTTTGGCAATCTGCTGCACTCCCTGCCGTTTTTGTTTATTTTCTTCCTCATCTTCGGATTGATCCTGTTCCCGTATCTCAAGACAAAACGGCGCCTGAAAAAGGATCCGGACTGCCTGGTGCATGCCGCAGAACGGCTTGACCGGGAGAATATCCCCTTTTCATGGTATCTGATGCTGCCGAAAACACGCACAGTCGGTTCGGACATGTTCACGCCGTTTTATATCGGTCTGTTTGACCTTGCCAGACAGGGCTATCTCATCTTTACCAAGGGCGGCCTTGTGATACAGAAAAACACGGTCACAAATGTGCAGGATCCGGTGCAGCTCCGGAACAATCTGAACCTGCTGAACCTGATGTCGGAGTCCTTCCGGATGCAGGACAGCGGAAGCAAAGTGTTCCTGCGCTATTCCGCAATCCGCGAAACACTCTCGGCCGGTTCGTCTGCGCTTTCATTCTGCGCAGGCATCAAGGTATGGCTGGACGATTATCAAAAGGAGCTCCAGGGAAGCCCGGTTTATCAGAGCATGAAGGCAACCGGCAGCATGGATCAGGTGCTGTCCGATCTGGATCTCTGGAAAAAGACCGTAAACTATACCAAATACCGCATCAGCGCTTACGACTGCATGAGCCTGTATGAGCGAAATGGCGCAATCAGCAGCTTTGACGTTCTGACGCTGATGATGCGCCCGGAACGTCCGGCAGGCAGCAGCACCGCCAATGACCGCGACCTCTATGATCTGACGGACTTCTTCGCGTCTGTGCGGATGCCCTCCTCGAGCTCCGGCAGCGGTTCCAGCTGCTCCAGCTGTTCGAGCTGCTCCAGCTGCTCCAGCTGCAGCGGATGCGGCGGCGGCGGCGCGGACTGAGCCGCACCGGCAGCCCCGCCAGGCATACCGGAATACAGCCGGAAATCTTCCTCTGAAATGAATGTCCCCGCCGTCAGGCAGGCGTGCTGAATCTGCACATCTGCCCGATCCGGCGGGGCGTTTTTCTGCACACAGCCGGAGTTATATCGCATGTTACACAATTTGTCAGGAGGTATCATAAAAATACATCCTGCAACAGTGCTGATTTTCTTAAAAAACTATTGCAATAATAAACCGTATGTGTTATACTCTAAGTTGCAGCGTTTGCTGTATAAACTATTTGTGAAAGGGTATTATTCATGAAACAGTTACGAAGAATGGCATTTGCCTGTGCTGCATGCATTGCATTCACTGGCAGCGCCGCCGGACTGCCTGAGGGTGTGTTCACGCCGCTTCGGGCACAGGCATGGGAATGGGTATGGGATGAAGAAGGTAAGGTTCAGTATTTCGTGCTCGATGACTCTGCCACAGCATACGGCTGCTCTGCCGAACTGGAAGGACCTGTGGAAATCCTTTCCGCTATTAGAGATGTTCCGGTGATCGGCATTGAGGATTCTGTGTTCGCCGGCAGCAGCGGGATGACCGGCATCAAGATTCCGGAAAGCATCACCAGCATCGGCGATTCCGCTTTTTCCGGGTGCTCCGGTCTGACGGAAATCAGCATTCCGGAAAGCATCACCAAGCTCGGTGACTATGTCTTTTCCGGCTGCACGGGGCTGACAAGCATTACCGTTCCGGACAGCGTCAAGTCCATCGGCAGGGAGGCATTCTCCGGCTGTACGGCACTTGCGGAAATCACGGTTCCGGAAGCGTTTCAGGAGCAGCTCTACGACCTTGCTCCGAATACCGCATGGATCAAAGAACATCCGCTCAGAATCAGCGGCACCAAAATTCTGAAATGCGCGCCCTGCGCGGAATCGGTCACGATTCCGGAGGATATCGTCCGCATCAGTGCAGGTGCATTCTCCGGCTGCGCAGAGCTGACAAGCATCACCCTGCCGGACGGGCTTGAGGGCATTGAGGCACGCACATTCTACGGCTGCACCGGGCTCACTGAGATTTCGATTCCGAGCAGCGTCAAATATATCAGCAGCAATGCATTCGGTCAGTGCAGCAAGGATCTGGTAATCAAGGGCCTGACCGGTTCCGCTGCGGAGGCATATGCGAAAAGCAAAGGATTTCCGTTTGAATCCGTCGGAACGGCACCGGCTGAGCCGGAAACCGTTCTGAATGATCAGAGCGAGCCGATCAACAAGAACAAGCTCGTTTCCGGCAAGATGAATCTGGTTGCTGACTGCTATAACGCGCACCAGGGCGAAACCGTTGTCTATCGGGTGCATGTCAGAAACAATCCCGGCTACGGTGCTGCCACCATCGGGCTTGTCCTGGACGAGAAGCTGTCCGTTCTGCGCGAGCTGACCGGCGAGTGCATCTACGACACGGGCGATGCAGCAGGCGCCGGCGGTGAAATCACCATCAATCCCGAACAGCATACCGTCTGGTTCGGCGCACTGGGCAGCGCCACCAAGAAAAACGACGGCGTTCTGTTTGAGATTCAGGTGAAAATTCCGGAGGATGCGGAAATCGGCGATACCTATCCGCTGCATATCGAAGTGAACAAGCTGCTGGACGGCGGCAGCAGTCCGGCAGCGTATCATACGGTTGACGGCTGGATCAAGGTCGTGGAAAAGGTACAGGAAACGACCACAGTGCCGGTTGTGACAACCACGACCGCAAGTGTTACCGGCACAACTGCGAAGGTCACCGGTACGACTGCGAAGGTCACCGGCACCACTGCAAAGGTCACCGGCACCACTGCAAAGGTCACCGGCACGACTGCAAAGGTCACCGGTACGACTGCAAAGGTCACCGGCACGACTGCGAAGGTTACCGGCACGACTGCGAAGGTTACCGGCACGACCGCAAAGGTTACCGGTACCACAGCAAAGGTTACCGGCACAACTGCGAAGGTTACCGGTACGACTGCGAAGGTCACCGGCACGACTGCGAAGGTTACCGGTACGACTGCGAAGGTCACCGGTACGACTGCAAAGGTCACCGGCACCACTGTGAAGATCACCGGCACCACTGCGAAGGTTACTGGCACGACTGTAAAGGTAACCGGTACCACAGCAAAGGTTACCGGTACGACTGCAAAGGTCACTGGCACCACTGCGAAGGTTACTGGCACTACCTCTAAAGTAACCGGCACCACTGCAAAGGTCACCGGCACGACTGCAAAGATCACCGGCACGATCGCAAAGGTCACCGGCACAACTGCAAAGATCACCGGCACGACTGCCAAGGTCACCGGC